>DAONJL010000012.1:0-56963 GCA_035405645.1 bacterium
TTTTAATAATATATTCTTAAGAAAAGGGTATACCATGTCTGTAAACTTCCCGAAAAAATTATATTGACTTGATTATTTACAAATTTATAATGAATTTCTATTATGAAAATATCTATTAATAAAAATATTTTCTTTACTCTTTTTATTATTTTTCTTGCTAATTTTTTTGTTTAAAATTTCTTAAAAATTTTCCTGATGATTTTGATATTTATAATTATATTGCTTTATCTCTTTCTCATAATAATCAATTTTTAGAAGCAATTAAATATTTGCTTGTTTATGCTAATTTTAATTCTTATGATTGGAAAGTTTAAATTGCTTATTATAAATTAAATGATTATAAAAATGTTTTAATTTATTTGTAAAAAGCAAAAAGAAATAAATCCTGATAATAAAATTTTTAATGTTAAAATTAATGAGTTTAAAAAATTATTAAATCAAAAATAGATAATTATTTTTGAACAATTTTAAAAAAATTATTAAATATACATTTTAAAAAAACTTGACTAAAAAAAATTTTTTAATATAATGATAAAATCAAAATTTGGCGGGGTAGCTCAGCTGGTCAGAGCATGGGATTCATAAACCCAGGGTCGAGGGTTCGATTCCCTCCCCCGCTATTTTTATTATTTTTTCTCTTTTTAATTCTCTACTGCACTAACTAATATATTAAATGCTATTTTTTTTATTTGATAGAGTTTTAAATTATTTGCTGCTATTTTTTCTGCTTCTTCTTTTTCTTCTTTTTTAAAAAAGAATATATTTATTAAATCAAAAAATTTTTTTAAATATTCTTCTTTTCCTAAAACTCCATCAATTAAATTAAGTTTATTTAAATAGAAATTTATATTTTTTATTATTAATTCATTCTTATCTTGTAAAGCAGTAAATATTATTTCTGATATTCTTATTGCCTCATTTAAATGTTCGTTATAATATTCTTTATTCTTTTCAAAAAATATTTTAATTTTATTTAATGTATTTTTAACCACTTCTTCAGCAAATTTTCGTTTTAAGATTTCTTCAATATTGTATAGATTTAAATTTAAAGAACTAATTGATGAATTTATTATCATATCATCAAAAGAATTATAAGTATTTTCATAATATAATTTGTTATTTAATTCATTCCATACGAATTCAAATAAAAAATTTATTGTTTCTGCATAACATAATTTTTCATCTGTTATTTTATAATTTAGATATTTTGCTGAAAAAAAATTATCATTAATATATTCATCAGTTGTCTCAATTAATATATCATTTATATCAGAAAAATCATAATTATTATTTATATGTCTTAAAATTATTTTACTTATTATTTCTGGAGAAATATTTTTTAAACAAATATTATTTTCACAAAAACTTTTAAAACAAAATTTACATTCTAAATTTTTCAACGAAATGCACAAAGAATTATTTACTATTGGTTTTGTTGATGTCGGTCCAAGTATTACTATCATTTTTTGATTAAATGCTGCTGCTATATGCATTGTGCCTGTATCATTTGTTATTATATAATTACATACTTTTACATAATCAATTAATTCATCTAATTCAACTTCTCCTGTTAAGTTTATTACATTCTTGTTATCTTTTTCTATTATTAATGATTCATTTATATCTTCTTTTGAACCAAATAAAATAAATGTAACTTTATTTTTCAGTTCATTATTTAAAATTTTTATTAACTTATTAAAATTCTCTGCTGGATATTTTTTATTTTTCCACGCTGCGCTAAAATTTATACCAATTATAAATTCATTTTTTTTCTTTATATTTTTATAAATATTTTCAAATTCATTTGAATTTTCTAATTTTAATTGTCGATTATAATTTTTTATTTGTGATATTTTTAAAAACATATCAACTACATTATTTTCATCAAATATACTCTTTTTTAAAATATAAAACTTAAATAATTTAGTGAGTAAAAATAAATCGCCTTTTAATAAGGTATCAGAAAATTCATCATTGAATTGCAAGCCAATTTTATATTTTGCTGAAATTGAACTAATAAAATATGCACTTATTTTTGAAGGATGTAAATTTATTATTAAATCAAAATTTTGTTTATTTAATTCATTTATTTCTTTTTCTATTTCTTCATAGGCAATATTTTTATTTTTTTTAAATGTCTCAATTATTTCATTAAAATTTATTGATTTTAAATTATCTATTATTTTTAAATTATTAAATATTTTTCGATAATTCTCAAATAAAACAAATGTTATTTTTACATCTGCTTTTTTATTTTTAAAATTATTTATTACTGCACTTGTCTCAATTATATCGCCTAATGCTGTAAATTGTATTATACAAATATTTTTTATTTTTTCTAAATTTAATATTATAACTGGCTGAACATAAATTTCTGTTTTACCATACGGGAATTCTTCCAAATTTATATAACTATTTAAACATTCATTGAAACATTCTAATTTTTTATTCATAATTTATTTTTATAATGAGGAAAATATTTTGTCAAAAAATTTTATAAAATAATATTGACAAAAATATAAAAAGTAGTAAAATAAAAAACTAATTAAAATGAAAAAAAATAAAAATAATGAAAGGAGGTTTACTGCTATGTTTAAAAAAGGTTTAATTTTATTTGTTATTTGTTCATTATTATTTGTTGTTTTAGCTTGCTCAAAATCAGAAGAACCAGCAGCAGAACAACAACCACAAGTTCAAGAACAACAACCAGCAGCACAGCAACCAGCAGAACAACAACCAGCTGCACAACAACCAGCAGAACAGCAACCAGCAGAACAACAACCAGCTGCACAACAACCAGCAGAACAGCAACCAGCAGCAAAATAGTAATTTAGTCGTTATGAGTAGAGAAGAAAAAATAAATAAATTCGGAGTGGTCATATCCACTCCGAATTTTTTTTTAGTTAACAAAAAATATGGAAGAAAATAAAACTAAAGAACTTATTATAGTTGATAAAATTTTACCTGAAAAAGTATTTGTGATTCCAATTCAGCATCGTCCTTTATTTCCTGGTATGATTCTACCTTTAATTGTTCCAGAAAGTAAATATACTGAAAGTATTGAAAAAGCTATTTCATTAGGCGGTTATATTTTATTATTACTAATAAAAAACAAAGTATCAAATTATGAAGATATAAAATCTGATGATTTGTATTTAATCGGTACTGTTGGACAAATTGTAAAAAAAATAAATTTACCTGATAATAGTTTAAGTATTTTAATTAATTCAATAAAAAGAGCAAAAGTAAAAGAATTTGTCAGAACTGAATTATTTATGGCAGCAGTTGAATATTTGGAAGAAAAAATACCAGATAAAAATGATATTGAAATAAAAGCATTTATGCGTGAAATTTTATTGAAGATGAAGAAAATTGCTGAACATAATCCTGCAATTACTGAAGAATTAAAATTAACTATGTTAAATGTTGATGATCCTTCTAAATTATCTGATTTTGTTATTTCTGTTTTAAATCTAAAGCCAGAAGATTATCAATTAATATTAGAAGAACTTGATGTTAAAGCCAGATTAGAAAAAGTTTTATATATTTTGAAAAAAGAAATGGATTTAATAGAAATTCAAGAAAAAGTAAAAAAGAGTATTGAAGAAAAAATACAAAAAACACAAAAAGAATTTTTTTTAAAAGAACAATTAAAAGAAATAAAAAAAGAATTAGGAATAAAAAATTTACAGACTAAGGCTTATATTAAATACAAGAAAAAATTAAAAGAATTAGATATAACAAAAGAAGTATATGATAAATTAAAGGAAGATATAATTAATTTTGAAACACTTGATAGCAGAGTGCCAGAGTATTCAGTTCAAAAAAGTTATTTAGATACTGTTTTTAGTTTACCTTGGAAAAAAAAGAATGAGAAAATAATTGAAGAAAATATTGATTTAGAAAAAGCACAAAAAATTCTTGATAAAGACCATTATGGTTTGAAAGAAGTGAAAGAACGAATAATTGAATTTTTAGCAGTAAAAAAAAGAAGTAATAAAACAAAGGGTTTTATTCTTTGTTTTGTTGGTCCGCCTGGTGTTGGTAAAACTTCTTTAGGTCAATCAATAGCAAAAACTTTAAACAGAAAATTTTTTAGATTTTCTGTTGGTGGTATGCGTGATGAAGCAGAAATAAAAGGACATCGCAGAACTTATATTGGTGCAATGCCAGGTAAAATTATTCAGGCTTTAAAAATAACAAAGTCTCGTAATCCTATTATTATGTTAGATGAAATTGATAAAATTGGAACGCATTTTACCGGTGACCCTGCTTCTGCTTTATTAGAAGTTTTAGACCCTGAACAAAATAAAGAATTTCGTGATCATTATATTGATTTACCTTTTGATATTTCAGAGGTTTTATTTATCACAACAGCAAATACTTTAGATACAATTCCAGAACCATTAAAAGATAGAATGGAAATAATTAGTTTATCTGGTTATATATTAGAAGAAAAAATTGAAATAGCAAAAAGATACTTAATACCAAAATTATTAGAAAAAACAGGCTTATCAAATACACAGGTTAAATTCAATAAAAAAGGTTTGATTGAAATAATTAATTCATACTCGCGTGAAGCAGGTGTTCGAAGTTTAGAAAAAAACATTGAAAAGATATTAAGAAAGATATGCGTGAAAATTGAGAAAAAAGAAATTGATAAAATTGAATTAACACAGGAAAATATCAAAGAATTTTTAGGTCAACCTAAATTTGTTGACGAGTCAAAATATGAGTTAAAAAAACCTGGTCTGGTTTATGGTCTTGCCTGGACGCCGTTTGGTGGTGATGTTTTAATTATTGAAACTTTATTAACAAAAGGAAAAGATAGAATTTTATTAACTGGTCAGTTGGGTGATGTAATGAAAGAATCTGCTAATATTGCTTATAGTTTAGCAATGCAATTTGCAATTAAAAATGGCGTTGATGAAAAAATTTTTTCTGATAATGTGATTCATATTCATGTGCCTGCTGGCGCAACTCCAAAAGATGGTCCTTCTGCTGGTATTACTATTACAACTGCTATTTTTTCTCTTGTCTTAAATAAAGTAATTAAAAAAAGAATTGCAATGACAGGTGAAATTTCATTAAGTGGTAGTGTTTTACCTATTGGCGGTTTAAAAGAAAAAATTATTGCTGCTAAAAGATATAATATTAAAGAAATTATAATTCCTTTTGATAATGAAAAAGATTTAACTGAAATACCGGATTATATAAAAAAGAATATCATATTTCATAAAGTAAAAGAAATAGAAGAAGTATTTAAAATTACTGGATTATTGTAATATTCTGTTATGAGCCTTTTTTTATTTTTATAATAGAAAATGTAAAGTGTGAAATTGTTGATAGACCACGAATTAAAAAATATTGATAGATTGAATTATAACATTTGATTTATTATTTTTAAAAAAAATAAAAAATGATTACCAAAAAATAAAAATAAATTTTTTTTCTTTTTTAAAATAGCCACTAATTGTATAAATAAAAAAATTTTATTTGAATTTTTTAAAAATTTATAATATATTAAATTAGTTTTATTTTAAATAATTGAAGGTGATAAAAATATGAAAAAAGAAAAAGAATGTTTAAAAGCACGAAAAACAAAGCCATTAAAAAAAGAAGAAAAAATAAAGGATTTATGGAAATTTTATAGAAAACGAATGGATGCTGAAGTATTAAAATTATCATTTATGAATCACTTATATTATACAAGAGCAAAAGATGAATTTTCTGCAACTAATTATGATAGATATGTTTCATTAGCAACAATGATACGAGATAGAATGGTTGAGCGCTGGAGTAAAACACAACAAACATATTATAATGTGAATACAAAAAGAGTTTATTATTTATCATTAGAATTTTTATTAGGTAGATTAATTCTTAATAATATTATAAATTTAGGTATATTAGATGAAGTAAAATATATAGTTAAAAATCTTGGTTATGATTTTTATTCGCTTATTAATGAAGAAAAAGATGCTGGTTTAGGGAATGGTGGTCTTGGTAGATTGGCTGCTTGTTTTCTTGATTCTATGGCTACACTCGAATTGCCAGGTTATGGTTATGGCATAAGATATGAATTTGGTATTTTTAATCAAAAAATAATAAATGGTTATCAGGTAGAGGAACCTGACGAATGGTTAAAATTTGGGTATCCTTGGGAAATTGAGCGGCCTGAATATTCTGTGCCAGTAAAATTTTATGGACAGGTAATAACAGAAAAAGATGAATTTGATAGATTAAAATTCAAATGGATAAATACTCGTGATGTTATTGCTGTGCCGCACGATATTCCAGTTATTGGTTATGGCAATAATACAGTAAATATATTAAGATTATGGGCTGCAAGAGCATCAAATCAATTTGATTTAAAAATTTTTAATTTCGGTGATTATATAAAAGCAGTTGAAGATAAGAATTATTCTGAAAATATTTCAAGAGTTCTTTATCCTAATGATAATATTTATGAAGGCAAAGAATTGCGGTTTAAACAACAATACTTTTTTGTTTCTGCTACATTGCAGGATATTATTAGACGCTATAGAAAAAGTTATGACCACTTTGATAAATTTGCTGATAAAGTTGCTATCCAATTAAATGATACTCATCCAACTTTAGCAATTCCTGAACTTATGCGTTTATTAATTGATGAATATAATTTAGACTGGGACAAAGCCTGGAATATAACAGTGAAAACTTTTGGTTTTACTAATCATACTATTTTACCAGAAGCATTAGAAAAGTGGCCTGTTAGTTTATTTCAAAAAGTATTACCCCGTCATTTACAAATTGTTTATGAAATTAATAGTAGATTCTTAAATTATGTTCGTGCTAATTTCCATAATGATGAAAATAAAATACGCAAATTATCTATTATTGAAGAAGGACCTGAAAAACAAATTCGGATGGCTAATCTTGCAATTATTGGTTCTCATTCTATTAATGGCGTTGCTAAACTACATACTGATATTTTAAAATCTTCTGTTTTCAAAGAATTTTATGAAATTTTTTCTAATCGTTTTAATAATAAAACAAATGGTATTACACAAAGAAGATGGCTTTTAACTGCTAATCAAGAATTAGCTAAATTTATTTCTGAAAAAATTGGAGAAAAATGGATTAAGAATTTAGATGAATTAAAAAAATTAAATAAATTCGAAAATGATAAAGATTTCTTAATTGAACTATATAAAATAAAACAGAATAATAAAAAGCGACTTGCTGAATATATTAAAAAATCAAATAATATTAATGTTGATGTCAATTCAATTTTTGATTCACATGTTAAAAGATTGCATGAATATAAAAGACAATTATTAAACATTTTGCATATTATTGTTCTTTATAATAGATTAAAAGAAAATAAAAATTATGAATATTATCCACGCACCTATATTTTTGCTGGTAAATCAGCACCAGGTTATTTTCGTGCTAAACTTATAATTAAACTAATAAATTCTGTTGCAGAAAAAATTAATAATGATAAAGAAATAAGTAATAAAATAAAAGTTGTATTTCTTGAAAACTATACTGTTTCACTTGCTGAAAAAATTATTCCTGCATCTGATGTTAGTGAACAAATTTCTACTGCTGGCACAGAAGCATCTGGCACTGGTAATATGAAATTTGCTTTAAATGGTGCTTTAACCATTGGCACACTCGATGGCGCTAATATTGAAATTAAAGATTGTGTTGGTGAGGAGAATATTTATATTTTTGGTTTGAAAGCAGAAGAAATTTTTGAGATGCGTTCGAAAAATTTATACAATCCTCTTGATTATTATCAAAAAAATTTTGAAATTAAAAAAGCACTTGATATGTTAATAAATGGCGAATTATCTAATGGTGATATAAATTTATTTAGACCTATTTATGATTCTCTTTTATATGGTAATCCACCTGATCAATATTTCGTGCTTGCTGATTTAATGAGTTATTTAGATACTCAGCATAAAATTGCAGAGGATTATAAAGATAGAATTAAATGGCAAAAAAAATGTTTAAAAAATATTGCTAATATTGGTTATTTTTCTTCTGATAGAGCAATTTTAGAATATGCAAAAGAAATCTGGAATGTTGAACCTGTTAAGGTTTCTTTAATGTAAAATTTTTGTCTTCTTACTTCTTTCACTTAAAAATAAGAAAGGAAAAAATGTCATTATTTTCTTTTAAAATATTTAATAAGATAATTCTTCTTGCTTACCCTTTAATTTTATCAAGTGCTTCTTTTACTATTATGCAATTTTTTGATAGATTATTTTTATCCTGGTATAGTAAAGAAACAATTGCTGCTGCTATTCCTGCTGGTATTTTATCTTTTTCAATTACTTCATTATTTATTGGTATTGTAAATTATTCAAATGCTCTTGTTGCTCAATATTATGGTGCTAAACAATTTTCTAATTGTGCTAAAACTCTCTGGCAAAGTATTTATTTTTCTCTTATTGTTTATCCTATTATTCTTTTATTTATTCCTATTGGCTTTTTCATTTTAAATCATTCAGGTCATAATTTAAACATTATTTATTATGAAAAAAGATATTTTGGAATTTTAATTATTGGTTCTATTTTTATTTTAATTGCTTCTTCTTTTCATTCTTTTTTTACTGGTCTCGGTAAAACTTTACTTGTCCTTATTATAAATATTATTGGTAATTTAATAAACATTATTTTTAATTATTTGCTTATTTTTGGTAAATTTGGTTTTCCAAAATTAGATATTTTTGGCGCTGGTTTATCTACTATTTTATCTGAATTTTCTATTTGTTTATTTTTATTTTTAATTTTTATTTCTAAATATTTCAGAAAAACTTTTTATTCATTAAAAGAAAAAAATTTTGATAAAGAAATTTTTGTTAAACTTTTAAAATTTGGAATTCCTTCTGGTCTTCAATTTTTTCTTGATATTGCTTCTTTTGCTGTTTTTGTTTTTTTGATTGGTATAAAAGGCACTCTTGAACAGGTTATTGGTAATATTACTTTATCTTTAAATATGTTTATGTTTATGCCTATGGTTGGTCTTTCTATTGCTTGTTCTACTCTTGTTGGACATAATTTAGGTGCTAAAAAAATTAAATCAGCAGAAAGAATTGTTTTTCATACTTTATGTTTAGCTCTTTTTTATCTCTTTTTTATCTCAATTATTTATTTGACTTTTTCTGATGAAATTATTTTATTATTTAAAACAAAAGAAAATATTAATGATACTGAATTTCAACATATTTTACATTATGTTAAAATACTTATTTATATGATGATTTTATTTAATTTATTTGATTCTGTTGGAATAATAATTTCTGGTGCTTTAAAGGGCGCTGGTGATACTAAATTTCAAATGTGGATTTCTATTATTTTTTCCTGGTTTTTCTTTGTTCCTTTAATTTTTCTTATTTCTGTTGTATTAAAACTCAATATTATTTTTGCTTTTTTAGGTTATACTCTTTATCTTTTTCTTCTTTCTTTAATTTTTATCTGGCGCTTTATTAATGGTTTCTGGAAAACTATTAAACTTATTTAATTATGCAGTTATTTAAAATTTTTTTATTTTTTATTTTTTTTATTTTTATTATTCTCGCTTTTTTTTCTTTTGTCGATGCTGATAAAAAATTAAAATTAACAGAAAAAAATTACTTAATAAATTTAGAGCATATAAAAAAATATAAAGCAATAAAAGGGAAATTTCCTGATACATTAGAAAATTTAATTTCTGATACTTATATTGAAAATGGTCAAACTATATATTTTACTGATAATATTTTACCTGAATATTTATCTGGTAAATTTTCAAATAAAGTAAAAATTGGTTTTGAACCTGATGTTAATGGTAATGGCTGGCTATATGATAAAAATACTGGTAACTTGAAAATAAATAATAAAAAGATAAGATTTCAATATAGTGATTTAAATAAATAATGAATTGCAAATTAATATTTTTATTTGTGTAATTTTTAATTGCAAATTTCAAATAAAATTCGAACTTTTAAAAAGTTTTAATAATTACAAAAAAATTCTTAAATATTTTATTGACTAATTTAATTTTAATTTTATAAAATATTATAGAAATTATCTAATACTGGTTGTGAATAAAAATGAAATTAATTTAGGTGATATGTATGGAAAATAATAATGTTGAAACAATTATGAATGAATTTGGATTGGAAGAAGAGCGTGCAAAAAGATTATTAGAATTAGCTGAAAATGATGTAGCCAAAGCAAAAGAATTATTTAATAAAAAAATTTTTATTATTAAAGGACAAATATATAGTGAAAATCTAAAAATATATGGATTGTTATTATTAGTATTAAATGAAAAAGATAATCAGCAAAAAATAAATAATCTTAATGTTCTTATTTCGCAAGATAAATCATTATTAAGTGTGCCTGTTAATGAATCATATTCTCATTTTTATAAGAATTTTTTTGATATTTCTTTTAAAGTTCAAATGTTAACAAATATAATGAATGAAATAAATAATTTTTTATATAATAATATTGCAAATTTAAGTTCTGATGATATTTACACTTCTACTACTTCAATAAATGATAAGTTGTTATTTGATGTTATAAAAAATTCAATAATAAAAATAACAAAGGATAATTATATACAAATAAATATAGAATCAGAACCAATTTCTTTTGTTGATTTCAATATTCCTAAATCTACTACTAAAAGTGATATAACAAAAACTGGCGAAGATTATAAAACTGATATGGATAAAGCCAAAGAGAAAGAAATAACATTAATAAAATGTGATTTTATTTTAGCACCAGCAAAAGGGAAAACAGTTAAAGAATTAAAAGTAGGTGATATAATTTATGTTAAAATAATTGATGAAAAACCAGAAGCAAGAAAAATAGTTAGTTTTTTAAAACAAAAATATAATGGTAAATTACCGGAGTTAAGATTACCTATTTTAAAGATAGAAGAAAGTGAATCAGAACGTTTGGCAATTTATGTTCAATTAACAGAAAAAATGCAGGGTGTAATAGTTGCTAATCAAGAAGTTAAAATTAAGGTTTATGACCCAGCAGAAGAATTATCACAAAATATGGTGCTTGATAGTAAGAGATATTTTATTTATATTATTATTATCTTAATTGGTTTAATAATACTCTTTTTTCTTATTAAATCATTTATGAATATATAAGGAGATGTTAAATGGCTATAAACCAAAAAAAGTTTAAAAAAGGGGATATTGTTTGTTATCAAAACGAAAACTCAGATGAACTTTTTATATTACTGCAAGGTAAATTAGAGGTTCTTGTTTCTGACTTAAATACTACTGATAAAAAAGAATTATTAGAAAATAGTTTTCGTGTTGCTATTATTGATACTCCCAAATCTCCATTTGGTGAAATAAGTTTTATTTTAAAACAACCAAGAACAGCAACTATTCGTGCTTTAGATGATTCTGTTTGTGCTGTTTTTAAAGGGACTTTACAGGAATTAAATAATTTAATTAAGAGTAATCCACAAATTGGTATTTCTATTGCCTTAAATGTAATTAAAAGATATAAAGAATGTAAAGAGATATTATTAAAAGCAAATAATTTATATAAAGAATTACAGAGTTTATATGATAATTTTTCTTTTACTTATTACAAATTAGTTAAAGGCGCTAAAAAGCCAGAACAAATAAATAAAGATCATAAAAATGATAAAGTTTATAAATATGGAAAAGAATTAGATAGTGAAATTATTAATAGTGGTAAAACATCGCCTAATCAATTATCTGTTGCTTTACTTGAAACTGATTTGAGTAATTTATTTAATCAACATTATGGTTTTTCTTCATTTTCAACTAAAGGAAATGTTGATTATGAATTAGCTTTATTTTTTGAGCATTTATTATCTTTACCTGTTAATGTTCTTAATGTCATTATTCAAACTAAACCTCTTGTTATTTACTTTATGTCTCAAAAATTAGTTCAATATATTATTGTTTTTAATGGCCGTGCTTTAGAAGCAGAAAAATATGTTGAAGAACAAATCTCAATGTTAGTTGGTCCTGATGGATGTTTTTCAAAGTTATATCAACTTTATTTAGAATTTAAAAATGCTAATGTGCCTAATCTGACTTTATTTGAAAGAATAGTTAATATTTTATTAAAAAATACGAGAGAAAAATTAAATATGTATGTTGATATATGGGGTAAACCTTTTACTAATTTTGATAAATATTATAAACAAAAATTTGATGAATTATTAATTACAGAAGAAAAAATAAAAGAACAAAAAATTGAAGAACAAAAAATTCAAATTATTAGTTCGAGTCAATTTGATGTAACAAATCAACTTGAGAAAATAATGAGTTTAACTTATGTTCCTGCTCAAATTAAAGAAGAATTTAGAAGTGCATATAATGAATATTTAAAAATTCAGGATAAATTTGATACTGCTGGTGAATCTAAAAAAATTAAGAAAAATTTAACTGAAAAATATTGGAATTTTACTGAACATATTTATAAAAATTTTTTAACTACTAATAGCATTTCACCAACTGAATTATTTGTTTTACGATTTGGTATTGTTGATGATTTGTTGCTTAATGATAATATTATTAATGCTTTTAAATTAGTTCCATTTGATAAAGAAAGTAAGAAATATCCTATTTATTATGCTGATGAATGGCTACAAAAAATATATAATGAAAGTGAAGAACCAAGTATAAATGAATTAGGTCAAACTTATAAAGAATATTTAAAAGAACAGGGTATAACAAATGAAAGTAGTTCTGGTAGTGAATATAACTGGAATTTTGCAAAATATGAAATAAATAATATGTTAAAATCTGCTGTGCGAACTTGCACTGGTTCGCTTGCTACTCAAATTCCTATTCTTGATAAAGATTTTGTTGTTGGTAATCCAGAAGAAACTCTATTAAATAAAGAACGATTGGAAAAAGCAATTGATAAAATTCTGGATAAAACATTTTCTTTATTTTATCGAGAAGTTCGTGTAATTTATGAAAATCAAAAAACAGATTATTTTAAAAAAGAAATCGCACCTAATTTTATTATTGTTCCGATTTTTGGTTCGCGTGTGTTATGCTGGCAGGAACTTGTTGGTAGTAATAAAGCATCACGCGGGAGAATTCTCGTGCCTTTAATACCAACTGAAAATATTGAAGAAATGTTAAAATGGGGTTTAGCAAGTTTTTATTGGGAATTAAATAAAACAATTGCAGGACCGAGTTGGGGCGATCCGATTGAAGGTGGCGTTACTGGTAAATATTTTGATTATACTTCTACTTATAAACAAAATAAAGATATTACTGATGAAGCAAAAGAAAAAATAAATGAATTATTTAAAAAATATACTACAACTCGTGATAGATTTGCCGCAGAATATTTATTATGGATAAATTATGAAAGTGAAGGAATTGCAAAATTAAATAAAGTTAGTAGAGATATTTTTTATAATTATGTTCCTTTTAGAAAAAGCATTCGTGACAAATTACAGGCTACACCATTATTTGAAAGTTTAGGCAGAAAATTTGATAACCTTGCTAAAAAAGAAATTATGTTATTACAAAATAAAATTAAAAAATTAGAAAATGAAAATATTAAAGTTCCACAAGAATTAATTGATGCTACTAATTTTTATAATATCTAAATAATGAACCAGATTGTAAATATTGGAGTAGATATCATTGAAATAAATCGAATAAAAGAATCTATTAATAAATTTGGCTCAAAATTTTTAGAAAAAATTTTTACTGATAATGAAATTAAATATTGTAAATCAAAGAAAAGATGTGAAGAAAGTTTTGCTGTTAGATTTTGTGCTAAAGAATCAATTATGAAAATTTTTAAAACTGGGTGGGCTAAAGGAATCAACTGGCGTGATATTGAAATATTAAATGATAAAAATGGTCAACCAAAAATCAAATTGTATAATAAAGCACTTGAATTTAAAAAAAAATTAAAAATAAAAAAGTTTCTTGTCTCTCTTTCGCATTCTAATGTTTCTGCTATTGCTTTTGTTTTAGCTATTAAATAAAAATTTATTTTATGCAAATACATAATTCAAATTATTATTTAAAGTATGCATTAAAATTAGCAAAAAAAAGCAAAGGTAAAACAAGTTTAAATCCTGCTGTTGGCTGTGTTATTGAAAAAAATGGGAAAATAATTGGAAAAGGTTTTCATCAATATTTTGGAGGTCCACACGCTGAAATTGAAGCAATAAATAGTTTAACAGAACCTCCTGAAAATAGTTCTATGTATGTTACTTTAGAGCCTTGCTCGCATTTTGGAAAAACTCCGCCCTGTGTTGATGAGATTATTAAATATAAATTCAAAAAAGTTATTATTGGTATGCAGGATGTTAATCCTCTTGTAAATGGCGCTGGTATTACTAAATTAAAAAATGCTGGTATTGAAGTTGAAATAAATAATTTGAATAATCAAATAAATTATTTTTATCGTGATTTTATTAAATTTATTAAAACAGGTCAACCTTTTATTAGATTGAAAGCAGCAATATCTATTGATGGAAAAATAGCATTAAAAAATGGTATGAGTAAATGGATAACAAATTTTTCTGCTCGTAAATTTGTTCATAAACTTCGTAATGAAGTTGATGCTATTTTGATTGGTGTAAATACACTTTTAATTGATAATCCAGAATTAACTGTCAGACATATTAAAAATAGTAATGAAAATTATAAGATTATTCTTGATACAAGTTTAAAAACAAAATTAGATTGTAATATTTTTAAATCTAATAAATTTGAAAGAATAATTATAATTACTGCTTCAAATAATTTTGACAAAATAAATTCTTTTAAAGATAAAGGTGTAAATATAATTAAAACAGAAATAGAAAAAAATGGCTTATTAAATTTAAAATCAGTTTTAAATGATTTAACAAAATTTGGTATTAAAGACATATTGGTAGAAGGTGGCTCTAAAATATTTACTTATTTTTTAGTTAATAATTTAGTTGATGAATTTTATTTTTTTATTTCCAATAAAATAATTGGTAATGATGGTCTACCTGTTTTTGGTGATTTGAATTTATCTGAATTTGAATATTTTTTATCACCGATTAACATTAAAAAATTTCAGGATAATATTTTAATTCATTCTTGTAAATTTAGTTATAAATAATGGAATTAAGAGACCATAGATTTTTTATAAATGATTTTTTTGAAAATAAAATTTTTGAACTTACAAAATTTGATGCTCATCATATAATAAATGTTTTAAGATTAAAAATTGGTGATTTAATTGAAATAGCATTTTTAGATAAAGTATATTTATGTGAAATAAAAAAAATTGAAAAACAAAAATTATTCATCTTGCCTAAAGAATATTTGTATTCAATAAAGGAAGAAAAAACAAAAATAAATTTAATAACAGCAATACCAAAATTAAATAGATATGATATATTATTAGAAAAATGCACAGAATTGGGAATTAATGAAATAATTCCAATAATTACAAAACGAAGTATAAAAAAAAATATAACAAAAACAATAATTGACCGTCAGAAAAAAATAATATTATCTGCAGCAAAACAATCACGACGCGATACTATCCCAAAACTATATGAACCAATAAATATTTTTGATTTGATTGCTCTGATAAAAAAAGATAGTTTAAAAATTGTTTTTTATGAAAAAAGCAATAATGTGATAAATTCAATTAATTTTGATATTTCTAATAATATTTATTATCTAATCGGTCCAGAAGGTAGTTTAACAGATGAGGAAATTAAATACTTAATAGAAAATAATTTTATTAGTGTTAAATTAAATACACCAATTTTACGCGTCGAAACTGCTGCTATTACTGGTTTAATTGTTATTTTAAATAAATTAAATAAAATATGAAAATTATCGAAAATTTAAGTCATCATCAAATAAAATGTATTGACAAAATTTTTTTCTGATTATAAATTTTTTAATATTTTATTTTTGAAGAAAGGAAAAAATTTTATGATTAAAACAAATGTTAAAAATAATATTTTTCTTATTTATTTTACAGAAAATATAAATAAAAATAATTTAAATAATATTAAAGAAAATTTAGAGAAAGAAAAAATAGATAATTATAATAATATTCTTATAAATTTAAAAGATGTTAATTATATTGATTCAACTGGCTTAAATTTTTTACTGGCATTAACAAAAAATATAAGGCAAAAAAATGGTGAAATTAAAATCTGTTATTTAAATGATTATTTAAAAAATTTATTTCAATTAACAAAATTATTAGAATACTTCAAAATTTATGATACAGAAGAACAGGCTTTAAATGACTTCAATAAATCTAAGAAATAATTTTAATGAATAATGAAAAAATTAAAATCTCTATAATTATTCCCTGCTATAATGAAGAAAGACGAATACCAAAAACATTAGATAAAATTTCTTTTTATATTCAAAAAAAAGAAGAAGAGACAGATAAATATTTATTTCAAATCATTGTGATAGATAATAATTCTACTGATGGCACAATAAATAAGTTAAAAGAAAAACAGGCAAATTTTAATGATTATTTAATAATTATAGCAAATGAATATAAGGGAAAAGGTTGGGCAATTAAAAAAGGTGTATTAAATTCTGATGGCGATATTATTTTATTTACTGATGCTGATTTATCCACGCCTATTGAAGAATTGGATAAAGCATTAGTAGAAATAGAAAAAAATGGTGCTGACATTGTTATTGCTTCAAGACAACATAAAGAATCGCAAATATTAAAACGCCAGAATTATATGAGAGAAACAATGGGTAAAATTTTTAATAAAATAATGAATTTAATATTAAATACTGGTTTTAAAGATACACAATGCGGTTTTAAAGTTTTTAAAAAAGATGTTGCATTAAAATTATTTAATTTATCACAGATTAAAGGATTTGCTTTTGATGCAGAAATAATTTTTTTAGCAGAAAAAATTGGCTATAAAATTGTTGAAATTCCTGTTGTCTGGATAAATTCAAAATCATCAAAAGTTAAAATGTTTTCTGATTCGTTAAATATGATTATTGATACTCTGAAAGTAAGAATAAATTATCAAAAAGGAATATATAAATTATAACTTATGAAAAAAGTTTTAGCAATATGTGGTGAAACTTCTGGTGACTTACATTTATCTAATCTTATCAAAAATTTATTAAAGCAAAATCCTGATTTGCAGATTGATGCCGTTTGTGGTGAACATACTGAAAAAAATAAAATAAATAAATTATTTGATATTAAAGAAATGAATTTTATGGGTTTTTTTGAAATTTTTAAAAATTTAAGAAAAATAATTTCAATTGAAAACAAGATTAAAAATTTTATAAGAAATAATAATTATTCACTTGTCATTTTAGTTGATTATCCTGGCTTAAATTTACGGCTCGCTCAATTTTGTTTTAATAATGATCTTCCTGTTATTTATTATATTTGTCCTCAAATCTGGGCGTGGCATTATTCTCGAATTTATAAACTGATTAAGTTTTGTAAAAAATTATTAGTTATTTTCAGATTTGAAGAAGAAATATATAAAAAAGAAAATTTTAATGAAGTTTATTTTATTGGTCATCCTTTATTAGATGTATTTAATAATTATCAGTGTAAAGAATTAAAAAAAGATTATATAGCAATTTTACCTGGTTCACGAATGCAGGAGATAAAAAAAATTTTACCTATTCAAATTGAGGTTTCAAAATTATTATATCATAAATTTGATAAAAATTTTAAATTTTTAGTATCTTTTCAAAATACTGAAATAGAAAATAGTTTTAAAGATATGTTGCCCAATTTTATTGAATATTACACTGGTAATATTTATGAAATTTTATCACGCTCTTATTTTGCTTTAGTTACAAGTGGCACTGCAACTCTGGAAACTGCTTTATTTGAAATTCCAATGTTTGTTTTTTATAAGGTAAATTTTTTATCTGCTTTACTTGCTAAATATTTGATAAACATTAAAAATATTTCGTTGGTTAATATTGTATTGAATAAAACTGTTGTGCCAGAATATTTACAGAATAATTTAATTCCTGAAAAAATTGCTGAAGATGCATTTAAATTATTGAAAAATGAAAACGAATATTATAGAATTAAATCTGAATTAAAAAAGATAAAGAGTCTATTACAGAATGGTGAGAATAAAAGTCCAAATGAATATGCAGCAAAAATTATAAATGATTATTTAGTTAGTTTATGAAAAATCAATATAAATTAAATAAAGATTTAGTTATTAGAAAAATTGATGGTGAAATTGTTTTGCTTAATATGAAAACTGGTAGTTTTTATTCTACCTCTGATAGTGGACAAATAATTTTTGAAGGTTTAGCAAATAATTTATCAATTGAAAAAATTAAAGAGAAAATAAAGGAAGAATACGAAATAAAAAATGAAAAAAAATTTGAAGATGACTTTAATGAGTTTTTAGAAGATTTATTAAAAGAAAAAATAATAAAAAAAATTTAATTTATTTAAATATACTTTGATTTTTTTAATTACAAATCTTTATTCTGCTAATCTTCAAATAATGATTTTACATATTCATCAATATTAAATTCATCTAAATCATCGATTTTTTCACCTGTGCCAACTAATTTCACTGGTATATTTAATTCTTGTTTTATTGGTATTATTATGCCACCTTTTGCTGTGCCATCTATTTTTGTTAATACTATTCCTGTAATGCCTATTGCTTCATTAAATATTTTTGCTTGATTTATTGCATTTTGTCCTGTTGTTGCATCAAATACAAGTAAAATTTCGTTTATTGGATGTGGTAATATTTTTTCTATAACTTTTTTTATTTTTTTTAATTCTTCAATTAAATTTGATTTTGTGTGTAATCTACCTGCTGTATCAATAATAACAATATCAATTTTTTTTGCTATTGCAGAATTTATTGCATCATATACAACTGCTGATGGATCAGAATTTGCCATCTGTTTTATCAGTTGAACATTTGCTCTTTTTGCCCATACTTCTAATTGTTCTATTGCTGCTGCTCTAAATGTATCTGCTGCTGCTACTATTACTTTTTTCCCTTCTTCTTTAAATTTATTTGCTAATTTGCCTATTGTAGTTGTCTTACCTGAACCATTTACGCCTAATACAAGTATTACTGCTGGTTTTGGTTCTAAATTTAATTTTATATTATTTACATCCGAAAAAATTGTTCTTATCTCATTTTCAACAAAATTAAATAAATCCTCTTTTTTTTCTATTTTTATTTCGCCTTTTTTATGTGCTGTTCGTAATTTATCAATTATTTTAGTTACTGTATTTACTCCTATATCTGCTGTTATTAATAATGTTTCTAATTCATCAATAAATTCTTCACTTATTTCTTTATTAAATGAAAGTAATGTCTTTAAACCTGATAAAATACTATTTCTTGTTTTTGATAAACCTTCTTTAATTTTTTTTAGCACTTTTTTCCTCCATTTTTTCTGGGATTATATTTTTGATTTGATTTTTATTCTTGCATTAAATATTTTAATTCTGTCCTTTTTTCTATATCATTTGTTAATACATACGCTTTTTCAAAATATTTTCGTGATTTGGTTTTGTCTTTATCTTTATATAATAATCCTAAATTATAATATGCTTCAAAATTATTTTCATTTCCTTTAATTATTTCATTATATATTTCACTTGCTCGCTCTATATTTGAATTATACAAGTATATTTTTGCTATGTTTAATAAATATTTTTCTTTTCTTTCTTTTTCAACTAATTTTGTCATTGTGTTTATTGCTTCATTTACTTTGTTTAGTTTAAATTGAATAATTCCATATAAATTCAAATAATCTGGATTTTGTGTAACTGTGTTAAACTTTCTTAAAATTTTTTCTGCATTCTGATAATCTTTTAAATAATAATAAATTATACCTTTATAATAATTTAATTGTTCATCAATTTCATTTTCACTTAATGTTTCAAAATATTTTAGTGCTTCACTATATAATCCAAGTTCAATGTATTGTTTAATTAATAATTTATAACTTTTAATTTTTATTGATGTTATTTTTATTCCCTGCTTTATTAAATTTGTTAATATTTCAGAACTCTTATCATATTGTCCAAGATTATATCTTGCTTCTGATATTAAATAATTTATATCTTCATTATTATTTATCTTTTTTGCTTTTTCAAAATAACTTATTGCTTCTTTATAATTTTTTTCTATGTTATTTTTTATTATACCATATAATTTATATGCTTCAAAATTCTGTTCATTAAATGATAACGATAAATCAAGATATTTTTTTGTTAAATGATAATCTTCTTTTATATAAAATGAATATGCTATTTCATTTAAACATTCAAAACTATTATTTAATATATCCAGACCATTTAATAAGTATTTTATTGCTTCGTCTGTTTTATTTAATTTATTAAGCAATTTACCTGCAAATAAATAATAATTAAATTTCTCATTTTTTTCTACTTCTTTAATTTCTTTAAAAATATTATATGCTTGCTCAAATTTTTCTGTTTTATAATATGTATATGCTTTGTAAAATAAGCCATAAAAATTTGTTTTTTCTAATTCTAATAATTTATCAGAATAATCAATTAATTTTGTAGAGTCATTTTTATTGAATAATGCAACAATAAGATTTTCATATATTTTTTTCTTCATTTCATTTGTTAAATCAAATTTTAGTGTTCGTTCAAAATATTTTATTGAATTTGTATAATCTAATTTTACATCATAATATATTCTTGCAAGATAATAAAATAACCAGAAATCATCTTTGCCTGATTGTTCAGCTTTTAATAATAAATTAAGTGAATTATCATATTGTTTATTGTAATATTCAGTTAATGCATATAGATAAATCAATGAAGAATTTGATGGTTCAAAATCAATTGCAAGTTTAAAATATTTTGCTGAATTTGGATAATCAGCACTTTTGTAATAAGCATATGCAAGATTATAATAAACTTCATAATTACCTTTTTCTGTTTTTAAATAATTTTCATAGTTTGCAATTACATTTTTATAATTTTCTTTTTTAAAGTTTATATAACCAAGATTTTTATATATTATTGGTTGCTCAATTTTTTTCTCTATAAGTTGTAAATAATATTTTTCTGCTAATGAATAATTATTTAGATTAAAATAAGAATTTGCAAAATATAGAATCGAATTATCTGGTATTGTCAAATCTAATTTAAGCATATAATTATAAATATTAATTGCTTCCTGATTGTTATTTGTAAAATAATAACTATTTGCTAAATATAATAAGATTTTTCTTGATTGTAATTTATCTATTTCAAATTTTTCTTTAATTATTGAAATTACTTTTGGATAATCTTTTTTAAATTCATAAAAGAATTCTGTTGCTTTTTCTGCTGCTGTTGGTAATTTATCACTATTATTTAGGGCAATTAAATAATATTTTTCTGCATTATTTAAATCATTTAATTTTGTATAAATATCAGCAGCAAATAATAAAGCACTTAATTCATAATTTGATTTTTTCAAATACTCTTCAATATATTCTTTTGCTTTATTTAAGTCATTTTTACCAAAATAAATTTTTGCTAAATAAAAATTTGAATGTTCATAATTTGCTTCATTTTGATTTGATTTTATAAAATTATTTATTGCATTATCATATTGTTTTTGATTATATGCTTTTTCCCCAAGTTCATAATAAATTGTTGCTAATAATTGATATGAATTTTTGTGGTTTTTATTTAATGTAATTGCTTTATTCAAATAATTAATTGCATTATCAATTTCATCATTATTTTTATAAGAATAAGCAAGATTGTAATAAATATTTTCATCTACCTGACCTGTTTTTAAATATATTAAATAATTCTCTATTGCTCTATCATATCTTCTTATTGAAAAATATTCATCTCCAATTGTTTTGTATAATGAAATATTTGAACTATCATTTTCTAAATATTTTTTATAATTTGCAATTGCTTGAACTGGATTATTTATTGATTTCCATAATTCTGCTAAATATAAATAAACTTTATAATCAGATGGTTTTTGTAATATTCCTTCTTGAAAATATGTTATAGCATTTATTGTATCGCCTTTATCAAGATATATTTTTCCTATTCTATTTGCTAATTCAATATTTTCTTTATTTCCTTTAAATGCTTCAAGATAATATATTAATGCTGAATCAGAATTATTTATTTGATAATAAACATTTCCTAATTTTAATGATATATTCGGACTTTTTCTTTCTTTTAATATTTTCAAATAATAAAATTCTGCATTTTTATAATCATTTAATTTATATGCAAAATCTCCTGTTTTTTCATTATTTTCTGATTTATCTTCATATTGTAATAATTTTAATGAATTATTAAATGCATTTTTATAATCTTCTTTTATTTCATAAATATTTATTATGCTTTTTAATGCTGCTATATATAATTTTGATTTTTCTGATATTTTTTGAAAAGTTGTTAGTGATTTATCATATTCTTTTGTTTTATAATATGAGCATGCTAATGAATATATTAATTTTTCACTTTCTTCTGGATAATTTGCTAATTCATAATATTTTATTGCATTGCTATAATCTTGTTCATTGAAATAAATATTGCCAAGAAAATAATAGTATCGGCCTTCTGGAAATTTATTGTTTTGATTCAAATATTTTAATAAATAATCTTTTGCAACAGAATAATCATTTTTAAAATAATTTAATCTGCCAGATATTAAATTTATATCATCACGATTAAATCCATAATTTATTGCTTTTTGTAAATACTCAATCGCCTTTGTATAATTTCTTACTATTTCATATAATGAAGATAATTGAAATAAAATATCCTGTGAATTTGGTTTTATTTTTATATAATCTTCACATTCATAAATTGCCTGTGTATATTGATTTAATTGTATTGCAAGATTTATTAGTTCTGCTTTTATTTTTAAATCATTTTTATTTGTATTCAAATATTCCTTAAAAGCATTATATGCTGATTTATATTCATTTATTGTTTTGTATAAATATCCTAATTCTAAATAAATCTTATTATCTTCTTTATTTTTTAAGTATTTCTTAAAATAGTTTATTGCTTCATTAGATTTATTTAATTCTTTATATAAATATGCTGTTTTCTTATATAAATCTGCTTCCTTTTTGTTTTCTGCATATTCAACTAAATATTTTATCGCTTCTTCTTTGTTATTTTTTGATAAATAAATTTGATAAATATAATTTTGAACATCTTTATAATTGTTATTTTTATTATAAACATTCAAGAAATAATTTAATGCTTCATCAATATTATTTTCAGCAAAATAGATTAACGCTAAATTATATAAAACATTAATTTTATCATTGCCATATTTTATTGCTTTTTCATAATATTCTTTTGCTTCTTTATTTTTCTTTTTATCAAAATAATCGTCTGCTATATTTTCTGACAATTCAGAGATTCTTTTTTGAATATTTGCATCCTTATTTATATTGTTGTATTCTTCATAATATTTTACTGCTAAAATATTTTCTTTTGCATTATATAAAAGATTTGCATAATCTAAATAAATTTCGTTTTTCAATTCTTCTATTGGCGGTATTAAATATCTGTAATAACTTAATGCTTCTTTTTCTTGTTTTGTTTTTATAAAGGATTTTCCTAAATAAAATGCTAAATATTTCTTTTGTGTTTCATTTAATTTCTTTTCTCCAAAAATAGATTTACCATATTCTATTATTTCTTTCCATTCATTTTTTTTATAAAGCAAAGTAATTAACTGATACTTATTTTCAATTGCTGCCGCTTCATCAAGATATTTAATTTTGATTTTATAATTTTTTATTAGATTTTCATTATCATTAAAAAATTGATAGATTTTTTCTGATAATTCTGCTTTTTGTAAATTATCAATTTTTAGATTTTTTAAATTTTCAAGTGCAAATTTATATTCATTTGTTTCAACAAGTGAAAAAAGATATTTGTATAAATCTTCATTTTTTAATTCATCAATTGAAACATTAGAAAAATATTTTTTAGCATTTTGATAATCTTTTTTTACAAAATAGACATTAGCAAAAATAATTGATAAAGCATTATTTAAATATTTTTTCTTTTCAATTACATCAATATATGAAATAACTTCATCAAATTTATTTAATGCAAAAAGTGATTTAACAATATAAATAAATGCTGCTGAATCATTTTCATCTAATTTTAATAACTTATTATTGTAATTTATTGAATCAACATATTTTGCTTGTTTATAAAAATCTTCACCTGCTATTTTATAAATCTTAATTAAATATTCTTTTACATCACTTTCATTTGCTATTGTTTCAAAATATTTTTCTGCTTCAAAATATTTTTTTAGATTAAATTTAATTAAGCCAAGAGTATAAATTATGCTTGAATTATTTTGAAAATATTTATTTCCAGCTTCAAATAAATCTTCTGTCTCATTATTGAATTTTTTTACTTTTGTAATTATTGTCGAAAGATTATTCCAGATATTTTCTTTTGTTTTTAAATAATTATTACATTTAATATAATTTTCGAAACTATTTGAATATTTTTCAGTTAAATAATAAATTTCACCTAAATAATAATATGCATCTTCAAATTCTTTTTTTATTTTTATTATTTCGTTTAAATATCTTATTGATTGATTATATTCTTTTTCTTCATATAATAATAATGCTAATTTATATAAATTTTTTGCATCATCTGATTTTTTAGAAATATATTGTTTTAAGTAATTTATTGAATTTTGTTTATCATTCTTTTTTAAATATAAATCACTTATTTTTAAGTAAAGATTTAATTCATCTTTTTTCTTATTAATTGCTGAAATATAGTATTTTAAGGCATTATCAATATCATTTAATTTTTCAGAAAAATCAGCAACTTTTATTAAAATATTGTAATCATCATTTAATACAGAATATTTCTGATAATAAAAAACTGCTTTTTGTAAATCTTTTTCTTTTTCATATAATTCGCCCAATAATAATGAAACATCTTTGTAATTCTCTTTTTGTTCATCTATTTTTAAAAAATATGTAATTGCATTCTTTATATCATTTTGTTTTTTATATTCATTTGCTAGATTATAAATTACATCTAAATTTTTATTATCAAGTGAATAAGCAGATAATAAATTTTCTAATTTATTTTCTTTTTGTGATAATTGTATATATGAATTTATTAATTCATTTAATACATCATAATTTTTTATATCTTTAATTTCATCATAAAATTTTATAGCATTTTTATAATCATTTGTTTTGTAATAAGAAGTGGCAAGATAAAATTTTATATCATTTGCTTTTTCTTCATAGTTTTTGATTGAATTAAATATATTTATTGTATTCTCATAATTCTTTAAATTAAATTCACATACTCCTGCATAATATTTGTAATAGTTTTTATTTACATCATTGTTTAATATTGTTTTAATATTTTGCAATGCTTCTTTATAATTTTTTTGTGATAAATAAATTGATATTGATAAATCAAGTGCTTGTATATGATTTGAATTTTTATTTAATATTTTTTTAAGATAAGATAATGAACTTGAATAATCATTCAAATCATAGTAAATTTTCGAAATCTTATATAAGATATGTTCTGTTTCTTTTATAGATAATAACTTTTTATATATATTTATTGCTTCTTTTAAATTATTTATTTTTTCATAAGCAATTGCAAGATTATTTAATAAATTATTGTCGTTTTCAGAAAATTTAATTTTTGAAAAATATAAATTATAAAAAGTTATAGCATCATAAAAATTATTTTTTAAAAAATTTAATTCAGCAAAATTTTTGATTATTATTTTATTTTCTGGATTTATATTAAAACCTAAAAAAGAATATGCTAATCCTTTTTCATACTCTTTTTTATCTAATGAGAATTCAGCTAAATATTGAAAAATTTCATCATCATAATTCCTTAATAAAAATGCCTTTTTTATATATTCTTCTGAATTTTTCCTATCATTTAATTTGAAGAGTTGAATACCATAGTTTTTATAATTATCAAACATAATATCTTTAATAAAATAATTTTGATAATTAAACTCAGGATTATTATTAAATAGTGCTTCTAATTCTTTTATACTTTTTTCATATTCTTTATTTATATTGTAAATACAACCAAGCATAAAAGATAATCTATCATCTTTTAAATTTAATAATTTTGTTTTTTCTAAATGAGGTAGTGCATTTTTAAAATCATTTAAGATAAAATATAATTTTCCAATTTGATAAAATAAATTTGCATCTTTTGGCGTAACATCCACTAATTTTAAATAGCAATTAAGTGCTTCTTTCGATTGTCCTAATTTTGAATACAGATTACCTAATGTAAAATATAAACTTTTTTGTTCCTTATTTTTAGCAAGAATATTGTTGTAATATTTTATTGCTGTTTGATAATCATCTATTTTTTCATATAATAGACCAAGATTGTATAATATTTTTTCATCTGATTTAATTTCATTTATTGCTTCAAATTTTTTTATTGCATTCAAATAATCTTTCATCTTAAAGTAAATATCTGCAAGTATTCTTAATACTTCTTCATCTTTTGGATTTGAATGCAAATAATTTTCTAACTCTACAACAGCATTTTCAAAATTATTATTATTGTAATATGAAATTCCTAATAATTTAATTAATGAAATTTCTTCTTGTTTTATTGCTTTTCCTTTTTCTAAAAAGAAAATAGCCATCTGATAATTATTAAGTTTAAAATACAATTTACCTAACTCAAAATATGCTTCAAAATTATATGGAAATAATTCTATTATTTTGTTGTAATAAGAAATAGCAAGTTGATTATCATTTTTTTCAAGTGATTTTTGTGCTAAACTTTTTAATAATTCTGTAAAATTATTTATTGCTTCTTCATTATTTTTATTTTTTGCTAATATTGAATTATATGTATTTATTGCTTCCTCAATTTTTCCTGTTTTTGCTTGTATTTTTGCTAATCTGATCTGGATATTTAATTCTGCTGGAAATTTATTTGAAAATTCTTCTAATAATTTTATTGCTCTTTCTACTTCAGAATTTTCAATTAAAGAATCAACAAATCCCCAATAAATAGATGTATCCTCTTTATCATATTCTAATGCTTTTGAATGATATTTAACAGCATTGTCAAATTTTTTCAACTTAAAATAATTTTGGCCAATGTAATAATAATATTTTGCATTTCTCGGTTCAATTTTTATTAAATCGTCATAAACATCAATTACATTGTTATAATCATTTATCCTTTCATAACAATCAGCAAGTAACAATAAAATCTCTTTATTATATTTATCAGTTCTTAAATAATTTTTAAAATTTTGTATTGCACCTTTATAGTTATTTTTATCATAATATATTTTTCCTAATCTTTTATAAATTATTGATGGTATATTTCCTCTTCTTGTTAATATTTCATAAATATCTTCTGCTTCTGAAATCTTATTTAATTCAAAACAAATATCACCAAATTTTATTAAGTGTTCTGTTTGACTACTTCTATCTTTTAATTTTTTTAAATATTCGTAGGCTTTATATTTTTCATTTGTATTTAAATAATATAAACCAACTTTATATAAAACACTTGTATTATTATTATCTCTTTTTAATACTTCTTCGTATTTTTTTATTCCTTCTCTGGAATTATTTATTAAAAAATAAAGATCTCCTAATTTTTCTAATACTCTAATTTTTAATGATTGATTATTTGTTTTGGTTAGAACATAATTAAGTTCATCAATTGCACTTTCATAATTTTTTTGCTCAAAATATAAATCACTTAATTTAAGATGAACTTCTTCATTATGAGGATATTTAGCAATTAGTTTTAAATATTCACCAATAGCAAGATTTAATTTATTTTCTCGTCTATAACTTTCAGCACGATTCAAATAATAATTTACATCAGATTCATTTTGGGCAAATAAAAAGAAAAATATAAAAACACCAAACAGAATAAATAAAATTTTTTTATTAATAAATCTCATAATATAAAAAATTATAATTTGAAATCTTCATTAATTTCATTAACACCAAACACAATTTCACCACTATTTAAGTATTTACCATTTACTGCTGGTGGAATGATTTTTATATATGATTTATTTTTATCTTCAATCACAGCAATAAATTGTGAATTTCTCATTATTTTAATATCTTTATTTATTTTTGCCCTTATTTTTATCTGATTATTTACTATTGTTAATTCTTTTATTTCACCAATTATTTTTTCATTTAATTTTATCTTATCACCTATTTTTAAATTATTAGCATTATCAAAAATAATAAAAAGATGTTCTTCTTTCTTTGAACAAGAAAGTATTAGAATAATAAAAATTATCAAAAAATAAATATTATCTTTCTTCATAAATAAGTATTTTTTCTCTTTTTAATTATTAAATAATTAGAATAAAATTTTTAAATATTTTTGTCAATAATTTTATGGAAAATTACTGAAAAAAATTATTAAAAACTCATATAAATTTGACTTATTTTTTTATTGGTAAGAATCGCCATTTTAATAATGTCCAGACTGCTTTTAAACCATCAATACCTTTTAATTTTTTCCCTTCTATTGGTTTTCTTGAATAATAACTAATTGGCACTTCTTTATATCGACAACCTAATCTAAATAATTTTGCTGTTAATTCTGGTTCTAATTCAAAACCATTACTTTCTAACTCTAAATTTTTTACTAATGAACTTTTAAATGCCTTATAACAGGTTGGTTCATCAGTTACTTTTTTAAAAAATAAAATTGAAGTAATCAAACTGACAAATCTACCACCAATATAAAAAAATATTGTTGACCAATTATTTTCTTTTTTTAATATTCGTGAACCATAACAAACATCTGTTTCCTCTTTTATTATCGGCTCTACTACTATTGGTATTTCCATTGGGTCATATTCTAAATCAGCATCCTGAATAATCATTATATCGCCACTGGCATTTTTAATACCTAATTTTATTGCACTTCCTTTACCTTGATTTTTTTCTGAGAATACAGCTTTTATTCTGCCTTGTTTTTCTAATTCTAATATTATTTTTCTGCTATTATCTGTCGAACCATCATCAACAACAATAATTTCTTTTTTTAGTGGAACTTTCTCCACTTTATTAATTATTTGATTTAATGTTTTCTCTTCATTAAAAACTGGTATTATGATTGATATTAATTTTTCATTATTTTTTATTTCCATTATTTTCTCGCTTTCTATTTATTTATTTCTTCTATTATCTTATTTCTAAATTTAATTATATTTGGATGAATATAACTATTAGTTGTTAAAAGATATTTTATTTTTTCTGTTAATATTATATATAACAATTTATTTAATCCTTTATTCAAATTATTATTTATTTCTTGATGTAATGTTAAATTTCTATCCAATGCCATAAAATCTGAAAAATAAATTAATTTACTTAATAGTGGCATATTTGCTTTTGCTGTTGTATGATATCGTATTGCTTTTAAAATATTTTTATTCTTAATTTTAAAATATTTTTTACTGATAAATTCACTAATTGGTGCATGCCAGAAAGATAAACTTTTCTTTTCTGATTTTTTTATCTTTATTTTATTCTCTTTAATAAATTTTTTATAATCATCTTTTTTTATTGATTTTCCTATATCGTGTAAATATGCTGCTTTTATTATTTCTTCTTTTTCTAAATTCAAATTAAATTCTTTATTGTATTTTATCGCAGCCTCAACTACATATTCAGTATGTTGTTTTCTTTTATCTGGTAAATTTTTCCACCATTTTGAATTTTTTAATTCATTGATAAAGTTTTTCATCCAGTATAAATTTCCACACCCTTTCTGGAATAAATTCAGAACAATCTTTTTTTTCTTTTATCATCTCTCTTAATTGTGAACTTGAAATATTAAATTTTGATTTACCTAAATATTCAAAATCTGTTATTATAGAATTTTTTATTGGATAACCTTCACGCTCTATTACTGCTAATTTTACAAGATTTAAAATTTCATTATATTTATACCAATTATTAAATGCAAGAAAATTATCAGAACCAATAATTAAATAAAAAGATCTTTCTTTTTCGTTTAAGTTAAAATGATTATATAAATATTTTAAAGTATTTATTGTATAAGAAATTTCGTGTTGTCTGATTTCAAAATCAATTATTTCATATTTGTCAGTTAAAATAAATTCGAGCATTTTCAGCCTTTTTTCAGGTTCTACATAAATTTCTTTATTATAAATTTTAAATGGAGAAATATATGCTGGTATAAATAATACTTTTTGTAATTTTAATTTTTCTAATGCTAATTCAGCACAAGTTAGATGACCAAAATGAACAGGATTAAAAGAACCACCAAGAATGCCAAACATAATTACTTCTTCCCTAATGTAAATCCCAATTGACCTTTATCATCTTTAAATAATTCTAATAAAACATAGCCACTCTTTAATAATTTATTTGCTATATTTATATCTTTTGTTCGTTCTATTTCTGTTATATTTGTTAATTGTGGTTTATTTGATTCGATTTCAATTAATTTATTTAATAAGGTTTTTATATTTATTAAATCATTATGAAAAATTTTAAAATATGTTTCAATCATATTTGAACTTTCTTTATCAATTGTTTCTTTTTGCGATAAATTTGTTTCTTTATTTGAAGGAATTGATTTTGGTAAAATTTTTTCTTCTTTTTCTTCTTCCTTAATTATTTTTTTGTTTTTCGTTGATATGGTCATTTTCGCTATATTTATTTCTTGAAATTCTTCTGGCTTTTTGAATATTTCTTCTTTTGTATTTTCATTATATTCTTCTTTATCATCTTCAAAAAAGAATTCTGATGGCACATTAAAAAATTCTGCTAATTTTACAATTATATGATGTGGTGGTCTTGTTAAATTTTTTTCATAAGCAGTTAATTTATCTTCTGAAATTTCAAGTGCTAATGCTAATTTTTCTTTTGTGATATTACCCTGTGTTAATCTTAATGCTTTAATTTTATCACCGATTCTCATTTTTTTATGTCCTCCACTTTTAATTGTGCTATTGTTTTTATATATTTATTTTCTTCTTTTTTTGAATACATTGTAATTCCTTTTATTGAATTAAGCAAATCAAAAAGTGGATCAATATAATTATAAAAATTATCAGTATCTAATATTCTTTTTTTATTTATTTCTGGTTTTAAATAATATCTTGATAAATTTTTTATTACTTCTATACTTTGTTCACCATTAAAATAAAAAAATAGATTTAATTTATTTTCTTTTAATTTTATTTCTTCACAAATTTTATTTGATAAAAATGATGGTATTATATTTTCACTTGTTTTTATTATATCTTCAAGCGTATTTTTATCAGAAGCAATAATTAAATAATCATCACTTATACAATATGCTGGATTGAAATCAGTTATAAATGGATTTTCAGTAAATAGATATTTATATTTTTTATTTTTTATTTTACCATCACGAATTTCTAAATTATATTCATAAACATTTATAATGTTTTTTAAAAGCATAGTAAAATTATTATAAAATTTTTCAGGTTCAAATATTTTTAATAAAATAAAAAATGATGGATAAGGATTTTCATTTCGTTTTTTAAATTTATAAAATGTTAAATTTAATTCTGTATTAAGTAGATTTATAATATCATTCTCTAAATCTATTTTCAGTTCTTTATTTTTTCTCTTTATATAATTTTCATAATTTTCTTTATTATTTGTAAAATCAGCAATTTGTTGATATAAGATTGGTATATATTTTTTTATATTAAAACCATTAAGTGTATAAGATAATAAAATATTTGATGGAACAAATTTTAAAGAAGGAATTGTATCACCTTCTTCAATATACGAATTTATCGCATATTTTTTTGATTCTGGATTGTAATGTATATAACTTTCAGATGTTGAAAAATTACTTACAATTAAAAATTGTAAAAATGTTTCATAATATTCTAATGTGTTTATATTAGTATCATCTTTTTTAAAGTATTTATTTATTAGTTTATTTATATCAACATAAAAAAATGAATAAAAATTTTCCATCTTAATTAACTTAAATAAATTAAAAAAATTTTCATTTGCAACTAATGAATCTTTTTTGTTAAATTTATTATTTGCAATATCTTCAATCCAATTTTTACTTGATGATAAAAATGTTTTTTCATTATTAGTAAGAAAATAAAGAGAATCAAAAAATAAGAATTTTTCATTAAATTGAATTATTTTTATTGTTAAGCCATTTACAGAGTATTTTAAATTTTTAACAATTTTTTCTTCTTCGAGAAATTCAAATAATTTTTCAAAAAAAGCACCTTGTTGATAAATATTAAAAATAATTAAAAAAGATACCTTTTTTTCTGAATATTCATTAAAACCAATAGTAATATTATTGCCTAAAAGATTTATAATATTATCTAAATTTATTTCAGTTTCAATGTATTTCAAAAAATTTTCATTTGATACATTGACTTTGATTTTTTTTGAAAAGAGTTTATTTATTTTTAAATCAACAAATTTTTTATAAAAATATGTTTTTTTAAAAATATTGAAATTATCACATAATTGAACATTATTGAAAAATGCTAATGTATTTTCAGAGAAATAAATAATATTATCTGATTTTAATTTTTCAGAAACATAATTAAAATTTGAAATATTAATATTTTCTTTTTGTTTATGTCTGTAATAAAAAAAACCAAAAATAAAAACAATTATGAGAATAAAAATAAGAATTTTATGTTTCATAAAAATACAATCTATTCATTATCACAAAGATAATAGAAACAGAAATAATATAAAAACTCATATCAAAAATATTATGTAATAAAAAAGTAAAAATCGCAATTAAAATAAATATATTTTCTTTATTTTTATTTTTCAAAAGAAATTTCAAATAATAAAAAAATAAAATGCAAAAAATAGAAAAACCAATAATACCTGTTTCAACTAAAATTTGTAAATAAAAATTATGAGCATACTTAACTTCATTAGCACCTTCAATAAAATATTTTTCATAATAATTTTTATAATTACCAAATCCAACACCCGAAAAAATAAAATCACGAAAAATATTATAAGAAATAATATTATTATAAAAATGGTGTTTAATTGATAATTTTACAAAATTCCAATTTCTAATATACAAGAGTCCAGAAAATAAAATAAGAAAGATTATTACAAAAATTATTTTCTTTATTTTCGCTGGATAAAATAATAAATAAGCAATTGTCAATGATAAAATCGCAGAAAGAGAGCCAGTAAGAAACAAAAGAATAATACCTATAATCAATAAAATAATATTTATTTTGTTTTTGTAGAAAAGTAAATGAAAAAATGGAATCATTAAAATCAAATAGCCACCATAAGCATTTGCTAAAATAAAATTTGAAAATATTCTATTTGATTTTAATCGAACTAATGCACTTTCAATTTCTTTCATTTTACTATTTATATATTTGAGAGTTGCTTCATCATTTTTTTTTTCAGCATATTTTTTTAATAACATTAATTCTAATTTTGATTTTGATAATATTTCTGTTGCATCGTTAAAACCAATTAAATATTGATAAATTCCTTCAAAAGAAGTAATTAAAAAAATAATGATTAATAAAAAGTATAAAAAATTTTTTTTGATTTTGATTGCCAATAAAAAAACAAGATACATAATAATTATTTTGTATAATTCTTCTATTGTATCATTTATAAATTTTGAAAATAAAAAAGAATGGATAAGTAAAAATAAAATAATACACGGTAAAAAAAAGTTTAAATAAATAATCAATTTTTTTTTATAAAAAATAATTAAAATAATGAGAATAGAACAAAGATAAATAATTAAATTGAGATGATAATCTTTATTAAAGATTAAATCAGGAAAAATAAATAAAAAAAGAATTGGAAGAGAAATAATAAAAATAAAAAAATATTTTAGAGTTTCAGAAATCATTTATTAAAATTATAGAAAAATATTTTTTAATGTAAAGAATAATTTTGATTATTGTAATTTTATAGTATTATCTTTTCTTTTATGAAAAAAATAATGTAAAATAATAAAAACAAAATTTTAAGAGTAAGCCTGTAAATTTTTTCCAACTGATAAACCTTTAGCAGTTTCAATTATTTTTGCATTCCCTTTTGTTTGCGGTGGTGGGGTCACAGCTGGTTCACGGCTTAAATTTTTGTTTGCTTTACTTACTTCTTTTACACTTTCATTAATTGGAATTTTATACTTGCCACCATAATAACTTGCTATTGTTTCTAATTGTTCCATTTTTCTCCACCTCCTTTTTTATGCTATAAAATTATATAGCATTCCTTTTTCTACGACTGGAAAAAAATTATTATATGTAATTGATGATTTTACTTCTTCGATATTTTCTGCTTCTTTGATATTCTCCAATTCTTTTCTTGTAAAATTAATATCTTCAATGGATTTATTAATATTTCTTTTTAATGTTATTATTTTTTCATTATAGCCTTTAATATATTCAATATGATTCAAATAAACTTCATTTAATTCATTTATGAATTTACCAACTTTTTCCTGCTCAGATAATTTTAATGCTAATATATCTTTTTCTTTATAACTTATTTCTGCTGGAATTGGTAATCTAAAAAAGGGTTCATCAGTTAAGCCAGTAAAAACTACTCGTTTACCTTCTTCGATAAATTTATTTAATTTTGGAGTAAATGTTTTTTTAAATTCACGCTTTTTTATTATCAACTTATTTTTTTCTTTTTCTTGTTTTTCTTCTATTTTTTCAAATTTAAAAACTGGTACATCATCATAATTACTTTCTATAAATAATTTTATTATTTTCTTTTTTTGCAGCTCAAATTTTTTTTCTAATTCTTTTTTTGCTTCTTCATCAGTTAATGAATTGTAATTCAAATAAATTTCATTTAATTCTTGCAAATCATTATATAAATTATCTAATTCACTTTCTGAAGTATCTAAATATTTATTAACATCCTCGAATAAAAATAAAGTTTTATTTAAAACTGTTAATTGTTTATGTAATAATAATTTTACTTCTTCACGAGTTCGTGGTTTTGTAATATTTTTTGGTGCTGGCTTTTCTACTCGTCCTTTTATTTCGTATTCATAGAATATTTTATTTAATTCAATTAAATAAGTATAAGTATAAACCGCATCGCCAGCAGGTAGTATGGAAGGCATTAACCAACCTCCATATAATTATTTATTCCTTATTATTATTCCTTTATCCTTCACACTCTTCCATTATATTTTATTATATTACTAATTTTGGAAATGTCAATATATTTATTATTTTTTATTTTTGCAAAAAATAAAGTAATTTTGAAAATATTAAAATAATCATTGACTTTATAAAAAATTTATAATATTTTATATTGAAAAATTAAATGAAAATTTTAGAGTCGGGGCAAAAGTATGAAAATATTAACAAAAGCATTTGGTGAAGTTGAAATTGACCCAAAAGATATAATAAAGATAAAAACAGGTATATTTGGTTTTCCTAAATATACGAAATATATAATAATGATGATACCAGAAGAAGAACCGTTTGCCTGGCTTCAATGTGTAGAAGAACCAAATTTAGCATTTGTAATAATTCGACCAGAAGTATTTAAAAAGAATTATAGATTGAAAGTTGATAATGAAGTTTTGAATACGCTTTCTGTTAAATCAGTTGATGAATTAATAAGTTATGCAATAGTTGTTGTTCCAGAAAATTTAGAGTTAATGACAGCAAATTTACAGGGACCAATAGTAATAAATCCTAAAACAAAAGAAGGCGTTCAAGCAATTTCACTTGTTGAAGAATATACAGTTAGACATTATATATTAAAAGAAATGAATGAATTAAAAGGGCAAGGATAAAGATGTTAGTATTAACCAGAAAAAGAAATGAAAGTATAATGATAGGTGATAATATAGAGGTTTTCATCGTTGATATACACGGTGAACAGGTAAAATTAGGTATAAAAGCTCCAAAAGCAATACCTGTTCATAGAAAAGAAATATATGAAGCAATACAGGCAGAAAATATAAAAGCAGTTCAAAAGACAGCATCAAAATTAACTGGTCTTGGTAAATTATTAAAAGAAGAGAAAGATAAAAATGAGTGAAATAAAACATATAAAATTAAAATGTATAAATTGTAATGCAGAATATGATGCAAAAAGAATAATTTATTCGTGTGAGAAATGTGGTGATTTATTAGAAGTTTCACATAATCTTGATTTATTAAAAATACATCGCGCAAAAGATTGGCGTGATATATTTGATAAGCGTCTTGGTTCACAAAAATTTCCTTTTGGTTCTGGTGTGTGGCGTTTTTTTGAACTTATTCTACCAGACTTACCTTTTGATAAAATTATTTCATTATATGAAGGTGATACAAATTTAGCATATTCAAAAAAATTAAATGAATTATATGATGCAAAATATTTGCATATAAAATTAGAAGGAGAAAATCCGACATTATCATTTAAAGATAGAGGAATGACAGCAGGCGTGTCATGGGCAAATTTTTTAGGTGTTAAAGCAGTTGCCTGTGCTTCAACTGGTGATACTTCTGCTGCTATGGCTGCTTATGCAGCTAATTCAAATATGAAAGGCATTGTATTAATGCCAGAAAATAAAGTATCATTTGAACAATTATCACAACCAATTTCTTATGGAGCTCTTACACTTGCTTTAAAAACTGATTTTGATGGATGTATGAAACTTGTAAAGGAGTTATGTAAAAGAAATGATATTTATTTATTAAACTCAATGAATTCATTTCGCATCGAAGGTCAGAAAGCAATAATGTTTGAATTAATTCAGCAATTAGAATGGAATGTTCCTGATTGGGTAGTTGTGCCAGTTGGTAATGCAGGTAATATTAGTGCATTAGGAAAAGCATTAAAAGAATTTTATGAATTAGGAATAATAACAAAAATTCCAAGATTAGCAGGTATTCAAATAGAAAATGCAAATCCATTATATAATAGTTATAAAAATAATTGGGCAGAGCTTGAACCAGTAAAAGCAAAAGAAACATTTGCATCAGCAATACGAATAGGTGAACCAGTAAGTTTTAAAAAAGCAGTTAGTGTTTTGAAATGGACTAATGGAGTAGTTGAACAGGTGAGCGAACAGGAATTGATGGATGCAATGGTAGAAGTTGATAAATGTGGCATTAGTATATGTCCAAATTCTGGAACAGCAGTTGCCGGCTATAAAAAATTGCGTGCAAAAAATATAATTAAAAAAGAGGATTTAGTTGTAATTATTTCAACTGCTCATGGTTTAAAATTTTCGCAATTAAAAATAAATTATCATCAAAAAAAATATAAAGAAATTTTAACAGATAAAGCGAATCAACCAATTTCACTCGAACCAACAATTGAAGCAATAGAGAAGATAATAAATTCATAAAAATAAAAAAGAAAAGAGATTATTTTTATGGAAAATGAAGAAATAAAAATTGAAAAAGTAAATAATCTAAAAAATGGTGATATAATCGGGAAAGATGTGATTGTTAATGGAAAAGTAATATTAGAAAAAGGTAGAATATTAGATAAATTATTAATTGACCAATTAATTGAAAATAATGTTCAGGCAGTATATATCCGCACAAAGCGAGTAGAAAATTTTAGAATAATTCCAATAGAACATATAAAGCCAGGTTTAACCGCAATTGGTCCTTTATCAGACGCAAATGGTAATCCAATATTTGGCGATGATGTGAGAAAAGTTTTATCTGTTGAAGATATTGCAGCATTTAAAGCACGCGGTGTTAAGTCTGTTCGCATAATACAAAATAAAGCATCGGAATTATTATTTCAAACTTATGAGAGAATAGAAAAAAGTTATGAGCGTGAACTTGAAACCAAAAAGAAAAAAATAAAAGAAGAAAGTAGAGTATTATTACAGGATTTAGAATTCAAAGAAGATGTAGAAATAAGAAAAAAAATTATGGAGGATAGTAAGGTAATTGAAGAAGAATTAAAAGAATCAATTGTGAGAAAAATACCTTATGAAGAACGAGAAAAATTGATAAAAAAAATAATTAAATTATTTGAAAAAGATGAAGAAGCATTAATTTTAATAGATTCTTTATATGAAACTGATTATAAAGAAGTGTTAAATCATGGCAAAGATTTATGTGACCTTGCAATAAAGTTTGGTAGATATTTGAATCTTGATATTAAAGATTTAGTTGAGTTAGGTTATAGTGCTTATTTATCTGATTTTAGTTTGATTGAAATAAATGAAAAAATACCAATATTAACAAAAAATAAAAACAAGTCATTAATCATTGCTGAAATTCATAAACATCCATTAATTTCGAGTGAGTATGCAGACAAAATTGGTTTATCACCGCGAGTATGCAGAGCAATTCGAGAACATCATGAACGCGAAGATGGTAGTGGTTATCCTTATGGTTTAGATAGTGAAAAAATTAGTTTGTTTGCAAAAATTATTGGAATTATTGATAGTTATATTTCAATGATAAAAAAAAGACATTACAAAAAAGAAGTTAAAACACCACCTTTAGCATTAAAAGAATTAGTTTTATTATCGAGAAAAAATATATATTCATCTGAACTTGTTGATAAATTTTTCCAGATGTTAACAATGTATCCTGTTTCAACAATAGTTCAATTAAATAATGGTGAAATTGGAATTGTTACTCATTTGAATTCTAACTATATGTTTTTACCAAAAGTAACAATAATTAAATCAATGAATGGTGATATTTTAGAAAGTCCAAAAAAAGTTGATTTAGTTAAAGATAATTATAAAATTGTTCGAACATTAGATAATGAATCTATCAAATTAAAAAAGAGTGAAATTTTAGAATTGCTTGTTCAAGGAGAAATATCTTCTTCAAATGAATGATTTATTCACTATTGATGAAATCAGTTCTATTGTAAATTTAAAACCAGAATTAATTAAATTTATAGAAAAAGAATTTGATTTACCAGCATATAAAAAAACAGAACCAAAAAAGTATTCTCAGCAAGATATTGATTTATTAAATAAAATTAAATATCTTTTATTTGAAGAAAAATATACTATTGAAGGTGCAAAACAAAAATTAAAAAATTTTGATTCACAAAAGAATATAAAAGAATTTGTAATAAAAGAATTAACTGAAATTGAACAACTATTGGAAGAATAATTATTTTAAAAGGTGATAATTATGAAAAAAAAATATTTATTTATTCGTAGTAAATTTATGTTACCATTTTCAAGAAAACTTGGTTTAAAAACAAGAATTGAAGATGGTTATGTTTTAACAGAAAATGATAAAATAATTGAAGTCGGCAAATATACAAATAAAAAAGGCGAGGCAATTTTAAAAAAATATGGTAATGAATTATATGTTATTGGTTCTAAAAAGAAAAAAAATTTTACGATAAATGATTTAATTCAGAATAATGCTTGCCTTATGCCAGGGTTTGTCAAAGCACATGGGCATGATCATGAATCACCTATTATTGGTATTGCAAAAGATTGCCCTTTAACTGTCTGGCTTGATGAAGCAGTTAATGTATTTACTGGCTTTCTTAATGAAAAAAGAAAACAATTAACTAAACGATTTGGCAAATCGCCGAATTTTATTACTTATTTAAAAGCACGAATAGATGATATTTATTATGGTATAACTTCTTCATTAGTTCATCATTGTAATCATAATAAATATCGAGTTGAGGAAATAGTAGAAGCAAACAAAATAATGTACACTAAAATGTTCATTGCAGTTGGTAGTCAGGATAGAAATTATGATAAACGAATTTTAGACATACCACCAGAAATAGCAATTAAACGGCTTGATGAATATATAAAAAAATTTTCAGATGCACCTCGCACATGGATTATTCCAGGTCCTGACCAATGTTTTTCTAATGGTCCTGAATTATTAAAACTATTAAAAAATTGGGCAAAGGAACACAATACTCTAATTCATATTCATAGTTCAGAAGAACCAAAAACAACGCAATGGTTTATTGAAACTTATAAAATGACGCCAGTTGAATATTTTGATAGTATAAATTTTCTTGATGAAAAAACGATATTAGCACATCAGGTAAATACGACAGAAAATGATTTACAAATATTAAAACGAACAGGTGTAAAAATAGTGCATAATCCATTAGCAAATACCATCCTTGGTTCTGGTATGCCACCAATTAAAAGGTTTTTAGAATTAGGTATTCCTTTTGTTATATCAACTGATGGTTCTGGTAGTGCTGATAATCAAAATATTATTTCTGCTGCAAAATGTGCTGCACAATATCAAAAAGGATTTCATAAAGATGCTGCTATTTTACCTGCTGAATTATTACTACAAAAGATTACAATTGAACCAGCAGAATTTTTAGGCTTAAATTGTGGTTCTCTTGAAGCAGGTAAAGATGCTGATATTATTTTAATTGATTTAACAAGACCAAATTTGATTCCAACTCGATTAGATAATTTAATGGAAAATTTAATCTGGGCTGCTGATGGTAGTGAAGTAAAAACTGTTATTGCAAATGGTAAAATACTTAAAGAAGATTATGAATTTATTTATAGTGATTATAAGACGATTTTAAAAGAAGTTCAGGAACTTTCAGAATTATTAATTGATTACAAAAAAAAGAGTGGAATAAAAATAACAGGCACAGGTGCACATAAAGAATAATATGAAACATTTTATAAAAGAGTTATTATTAGAAAGTGGTGAAATTTTAAAAAAGCGTTTTATATTAAAAAGTGAAGACCAACTCCGTTTTAAAACACCAAAAGATATAGTAACAACAATTGATATGGAAATTGAGAAAATAATAATAAATCGAATAAATCAAAAATGTTGTGATGATATAAAAATAATTAGTGAAGAATATAATCCAACTAACATAGAATTTTTTTTAAATGAAAAATGTTTTATTATTGACCCAATTGATGGCACAAACAATTTTATTCACAATATTCCATATTTCTCAATTTCAATTGCATATTCTGAAAAAGGAAAAATCATTACTGGTGGAGTTTATAATCCTATTTTAGATGAAATGTTTTTAGCAGAAAAAGGCAAAGGCGCTTATTTGAATAATAAAAGAATTTTCGTTTCAAAAACAAATGAATTAATAAATTCACTTGTAGCAACAGGTTTTGCTTGTTTACGAAGCAATTTAAAAAAAAATAATTTAGAAAATGTTATAAGAATTTTACCTGTTGTTAGATGTTTAAGAAGAATTGGTTCTGCTGCTCTTGATTTATGTTATACAGCAGCAGGTAGATTTGATGCGTTCTGGGAATTAAATTTGAATATCTGGGACATTGCTGCTGGGGTAATAATAGTTGAAGAAGCAAATGGAATTGTTTCTGATTTTAATAATACACAAAACTATATTTTTAAAAAAGAAATATTGGCTTCGAATGGTTTAATACATTCTAAAATATTGGAATTATTAAGGAATTAGATTTTATCATCTCAAAAATTATTTTTTTACTATTCCTCTTTCTTCTGGTGTGCCAGGCAGAATATTATCTAAAATAAGACCAGCAATCGCGCCTACAGCCATAGGTGTTGATCCCATATTAATTTAGCAATAGCACTATTACCAAAATAATATGGGTTTGTTTTATAAAATTCAGGCATCCATTTACCAACGCCCAAACCAATTAAAAATATAAAACCAATAATCATAAGATTTCTTTGTGAGGTTAAATCGCATTTAGCAACAGTTTGAATTCCTAATGCACCAATTACACCAAATAATGATATATATGCTCCACCAATAATAGGTGCTGGCATAGTGGCAATAATAGCACCTAATTTAGCAAAACACGATAAAATTATAAGAACAAAAGCACCAATAAAAACCACATATCTTGATGCTACTTTTGTTATATTTATAAGACCAATATTTTCAGTATAACTTGTAGTGCCTGTGCCACCAACAATTCCATTTATAATACAACCAAGCCCTTCTGCACCTATCCCTTTGTTTATTGTTTTTTCTGATGGTGCTTCTAAACCTGCTGCAAAAGAGACAGAATGATAATCACCAATTGATTCTAAAATTGAGGCAAGAAAAGCAGCAAGTAGTGCAAAAATAGCACTTAATTTAAATATTGGTGCTCCATAAGGAAAAATTCCTGGTAAATGGAACCAATTAGATTGTGCAACTTTTTGAAGTGAAATATAAGCAGGATGTTCTGATGTAAATTTACCTGTTAATGAAAGAATTAGACAAAGTAAATATACTAAAATTATTGAAAATAAAACAGGAAATAAATTTATTTTTCCTTTAACTAATAATGAAAAAATAAAAATACCAGCAACAACTAATAATGAAATAGGCCAGTATTTTGCCGCATTTAAAGAAACTGCTACATCAAATAAACTAAATCCAATTAACATTATAGTTGGTCCAATAACAACTGGTGTAATAAATTTTTTTAGTATTCCAACCAATCCACTATAACCTATTATTGTTTCAATTAAGCCCCCAACAATTAGTGCACCTGCAAATGTTTGCATTATTGTATAAGATGAACCTTGCTGTGATGTTATTATTGTTATAATTGCAAAAATAGGTGTTAAGAAAGAAAAACTTGAGCCTTGCACAATAGGTAATTTTGAACCTATTGTTAATTGTAATATTGTTGCCAATCCCATTCCAAGATAAACATTACTTACAAAATTACTTATTTCTAATGTATTTTCTTTACCAAATATAGCAGGGCCTAAAATAAGTGGAACAAGAGTTGTCGCGCCAAATAAAGTTAATACATGTTGATACCAAGTAATATTGCAATACCAAATTTTGGTTTATCATTTATTCCATATTTTAATTTTGTTTCACTCATACTATCACCAATTATTACAATTTATTATAAATAATTTTCAATTATCTTTTTTATTCGTTTATTCTGTTTTTCTTCTTCTGATAAATTATTTATAAAATTTTTTAATTCGCTATATTTTCCTGATTTAATTAGTATATAGCATTTCAATATTTTATTGTTTATATTTGAAGGGATTTTTTTTATTGCTTCATTTATTTCTTTTAAGGCATCGTTATATTTTTTTAATTCATAGTAAATAACAGCAAGATTATAATTTGCATCATCTCTATTTTCTGGTTCATATTCTTTTGCTTTTTCAAATTCTGATATTGCTTTATTTATATTATCTTCATTATAATAATTTTGTCCTGCTGTTAAACATTTTTCATATTCAATTGTATTAAAATAATTTAATTGTTTTTCAAATTGTTTTATTCGTTCATTTAAGGTATTTATTAGTTTTTCTCTTTCATTTTTTTCTGTATTTAATGAGACAATAATTAATTTAATATTATTTAATTCAATTTCTAAATTTGATATTTGTTTTTCTTTATTTTCAATTATTGTTTGTAAATTTTTTATTTCTTTTTTTTGAACTTCATTTTCTTCTTTAATTTTTAAATTTTCCTGAACTAATCCATTTATTTCTTTCTTAAAATTATTTATTTCTTCATTTTTTAAAGATAATTCTTTTTCTTTATTGTTAATCGAATTTTGTAAATCAGTTATTTGTTTGGTTAATAATTCGATTTTTTTAGTTTGTTCATTTATTTTATTTTCATAAGATGTAATAAGATTTTTGTCTTTTGATAATTCATCTTTTATTTTATTTAATTTTTCTAATTCTGCATTTCTATTTTTCTTTTCTTCTTTTAATTCATTTTGATATTCATTTATTTGTTGTTTTAATTTATTTATTTCTTCTTTATTTTTATCAATTATCTTTTTTTGCTCATTATTTTCTTTCTTAATTTCATCATATTTTTCCTTTAAATCATTTAATTCTTTGATTTTATTTGTTAAAGTTTCATTTTTTGTTTTTAATTCTTTTCGCAAATTTTCAAGGTCAAAATTTAATTGAATTATTTCATCTGATTCATTTATTGTAGTTGATTTGTTTTGTGGTTTTTTATTTATTCCATCTTTTAAATTATTTATTTCTAATTCGAGTTCATTTATTCTTTTCTCTTTTTCTTTTATTTCTTGTTGTAATTGTTTTATTTGTTGTTCTGATTTTTGTAATCCTAATTTTTCTTTTTGTATTTTTATTTCTTGTTCTAATAATTTTACTTCTTTTTCTTTATTTAATATTTTTTCATTTGTTGTTTTTTTTTCAACAGCAAATAAATTAAAGTTAATTAAAAAAAATAAAAAAAGTGGCAAAAATAAATTCATAATAAAATTTTAAAAATAAATATAAAAAAAATCAAGAAAAAAAATAAAGAGAAAATTTTAGAAGAGTAAAGAAAAATTATATATTGAAATTTTTATTATTCTTACAATTTTCCAGAAAATTGAAGATAATTATAATTATTATCATTTCAATTCCAAATCTAAATCTATTATTTTCACCAACTTCAAGCAAAAAATTTATTATTGAATAATAAATAATTGTTATAATTAAAAATAGGATAATTTCTTTATTTTGAGTGAACTGTTTTTTTAAATATCTCATAAGATAAATAATAATTATTATTGGAAAAATAAATAGATTAAAAAAATAAATATTTTGATTAATAAATTTTTTTATAAAAAAATTATCAAAATAAAAAATATTATTATAACAATTAACAAAGAAAGAAAACTTTTTTTTGTTATTTTCAAGATGAGGATAAGTAAAAGAAGGCATTGAAAAAATTTTATATGCTTCTATAACATTTGAAATATAATAAATCGGAAAATTTTTGATAATTTTAATCGCTAATTCTTTATGTGCTTTTGATATTTCAATCACATTAATATTATGCCAATTATTTTCATTTAAAAATTCATATTTTGAATTCTTATTAAAACCAAATTTTCTATAAGTATTTAATTCAGTATAAAAATGATTTGTATATAAAAAAAATTCTGGTATAAATATTTTTTCTTTAACCTTATTTGCTTTTGCTTTAGTAAAATTCGTTGTTATGAATTTATATAAATTTAAACCAAGCCATGAACTTGAACCAAAAAAATTATAATAAAAATAGTTTTTTAAATACCAGCCAACACTAATAAAGGAAATTAATATTGAAATTATTAAGGTTTTTTTCGATATTTTAAAAATATATATTGAATATAAAAAAACGATTATTAAAAAAATTAAATGAAATGTAGAGCGATATAAAATCAAAATATTCACAACAAAAATAAAAAGCAGAAAATATTTATTTTGTTTTTTTTCAATAAATAAAATTAAAAGAACAAACATTAAAGAAATCAAAAATCCAGTATTTAATGTATATAAATAATAGTGTTCATAAAGAAATATAGCTGGATTAAAAAAAATCATTAGTTTTAAAATTATTTTAAATGATTTTAATTTGATTAAATAATTTATTATAAAGAAAAAATTAGTAACTAATAAAGCACCAATTATTGCTTGAATAATTTTATAAGCAATTTGTTGATTTGGATAAAAAAGATTTAATATAATTGCATAATAAAAATTATGCAAAGGTGGTTGAGAATGCATTAACCATATATTTTTAAGACCATTATTAGAAAATAAAAGATGTTTTTCATTTATATTTTGCCAGAAAAAATTCCAATTCTCAGCATATTCAAAATTTAAGAAAAAAAAGAGAAATAAACTAAAAACAAAATGAGTAAAAAAAATAAATAGATATTCTTTATTTTTTATAAACATATTTTACAAAGATACCAAATAACAAATTTATAGTCAATAAATTTAATGTAAACTTCCCGTTTAATCAATAATTAAATACTTGATTTTTATTTTATATCATATCATAATAATTATAAAGACAAGAAGAGGAACACATAGATATTTTTCTCCTTTATAACTTTTTGAAAAATATTTTATGTGTTCCTTTAATTTTTTACAACTATTTTTTTTCATTTCTTTTTCGCTTTTCTTTTCATTATTTCTTTTATTTGTTTTTATTTCTTTTTACTTACTATTCGTAATGCTGCAAAGGGGTATACCATGCCCGCGATATTTTCTGAATAAAAAAAATTAATGGTATATTTTTAAAATAAGAATTTTTAATTAATAAAATTGTTTTATTTATTTAATTATTTAAATCTTATTGAATATTGAAACATAATGAAATGTTCAGGTTTTATTTGTGGAACTTCTAATTCAGGCTTATAAATATACTGAAGTGTTGCGCGTTTATTTATATAATACTTTGCTTCAAATTCTGATTTTAAATAAAGATATGTTTCTTTAACTATTGAATTTTCATAACTCTGGAATATTCCTTTATAATTAACATATAACCTTTTTGAAAGAAATTTACCAATTGCAAATGATGTATTTTCAAATAAATAATTATTATAGTTTTTATAATTATCATAATTTATTGCTCTTGAAGCGATATTCTCAAATAAAGGTGCATTAAAATCAATGTTTACATCAAATTGTTCTTCTATATTTGATTTTATTGGATTAATAAATCTATTTAATAAGTTTATATTAAATAAAGAAACAATACTTTTAATATTTGTTTCCTGTCTTTCAAAAAATGTTGTTGTATTTTCTGATGGAAATGTTTTAGTTTTAGTTTTTGTTGTTGATTGGGTTCCTATTTGAATTATTTGTATTAATTCATTAAATGATAAATCAGGATTTGTAGGCGAAGTTATTTGTGGTTCAATTTTATCTTCAAGTGCACCATTATATCTTAATTCAATCACTACATCATTTATATTTGTTTTTGCATAAGCATTTAAAATTGGTATGTAATCACCTTCAATAAATTTTAATGATGCTTCCTGTATTGTAAATTTTCTGTTTAGATAATAAACATCACCAACAAAAGCAGTTAAATAACCAGAATATAAGAAATTATTAGTTTGCCCTTTAATTAATAAATATGAATTATCATTAAAAAAAATTTTTGCCCATTGATGTGTATATGCAAAATTATGTTTTGTAATTAATTTTATATTTAGATAAATTTTATCAAAATAACTTTTTTCTTTTTTGCCATTTGATTTTGATGTATAAATAGGTGGATAAGTAAGAGAACCATTAAACATTTCAACATTTGCATATAAATACGGCATTGTATCAGTTAATATTAATTCACCATTTATATTTGCTTCTGTATTTACTTTATATTTATCATAATTAATTTTTATATTATTTGCAGTAAATTTTATTTTTACATTTTTTATATTTGTGCCACTGCCATTTATATTTAAAATTCCATTATCATTTACTTTGCCTGTTAATTTATTTATTACTATTGAGTCTTCTTGAAATATTATTTCTCCTTTTAGATTTTGTATTTCATTAATATAATTATTAAATTTTAATCCAACATTGTTGAAATTTATAATGCCTAAAATTTCAGGTTTATTAAATTTTCCTTTTATAAATAAATTTATATTTCCTGTTCCTGCTGTGCTTTTTATAATTGGTAAATATAAAGGCAAAAGAGAGATATTATTTTTATTATTAAATAATTTAAGATTTAATTTCTGATTGGTAAAATCAACTTCGCCTTCGCATTTTATTATTTCTGTATCGTAATTATATATATTACAATCAATATCATATAAATCACTTAAAATTATTTTTCCATTCAGAGTGTATTTTGCTTTTTCAATTGGTGTTAATTTCATTATTTTTTTTTCATTATTATAATCAAGAGAAAATTTTAGTTTATCAATTTCAAAGTTATTAAATTTTAAATATTCGCAATCAATTAATGATGAAAAATTAAAATTGTTAAAATGTGTTAATAATAAAGTTAAATTACTTGTTATAGTATTTCCTTTATAAACGAATTGATTGAGATTTAAACCAATTTTTAAAGTATCTTTAATTAAGTCATAATTACCAGAAAAAAATAAAACTGAATTCTGATAATTTAATATACCTTCATCAATTTTTATTTTTTCATTTTCTGTCTTAATATTAACTCGAAATACATTTATATCATTTATATTTGTTAAAAGAATTTTTGAACTTAAATTAAACTTATTTGTTTGTTTTTCTAAATTTACTTCAACTTTGCCAAATGATTTTTTATCATATATTTTTGTTAAAAAATTTATAAATAATTGATTTTCATTTATTTTTAGAAAAACATCATTTTTAGATAAATTATAATTTATCAAAAAATCAAATGGTGAAAATATTGATTTTATTATAATTAGTCCATTATCATATTTAACATTAAATTGAACATCATTATTAAAAATATTTCGTAAATTTTCATTAAGATAAATTATATTTACATCATTTTTTCCTTGATATAGAATATTTAATTTTAGATTGTTTTTATTATACAAATTAAAATCAATAAATGCAGAATATTTTTTATAGTTATATATTAACTCGTTTATATATAAAAAATCATATTGTTTAATCAAAAAATTATTGAAATATACAGAAGTATCATCATAAGATAAAGTCAAATTTTTTATAAAATAATCATTAAGAGAGACATTATTTAAATAATAAACTTTATTATTTAATTGACCAGAAAAATTTATCTTATATTGTTGATTATTTACTAATAATTTTTTTGTTTTAAATGAAAATGAATTATTTTTTATATTTAATAAAAAATCAGTATTTATTGAATAATCAGAATATTTAATCTGTTTTGCAGAAACAATAAAATTTATGATAACATCTTTTCTAAATAAATCTAAATCCAGAGAATAATCAAGAAAGCCAGAAATATCTTTTTTTAAAAAATCTAAATTTACTTTTCTACCAATAATATGAAAAACAGGTAGAGTATCAAAATATGAAATATTAAAATTATGTTTGCCATAATCAGAATAAATATCAACATTAAAATTATTATTTTTATAAATTAGATTTATATCAAAATTAGGTAAAGGTAAAAAACTGATGAAAATGTTTTTTAAAGAAATTTTGCTTGTAAGTTGTTTCTCTGAAAAATAATAAGTTGCTTCAGATGAGATATTACACGAATAAATATTATAATAAATAGGAATATTTATTAATTCACATTTAATTTGATTATTCAATTTACCATTCAATAGTATTCGACCACTATTATATTCAGCAGAAATAGAAAAAGAATTATTTATAAAATTACAATCAAGATAATTTAATGATATAAATTTTGTGCTAATTAAAAAAGATTGTATTTCATCTTTTAATTGCAAATTATAATTTTTTAGTAAAAGAATAAATTCTTCATTAAAATATACATTTGATTTTTTTATTCTAAATTTAAAATTATCTTTTTGTAAAATTGCTGATATATTAGTTGTTGTTAATAAAGTTAATCTGTAATAATCAAATCTTATTGTTCCATTTTCAATATAAATTTTTGAAACAAAATCAAATAAATTTTTTTTAGATTTTTCCTCTAATAATAATTTATCTAATAGTTTTTTAAAAGTTTGATAATTATTTATTTCAAGATGTGGATTTTTTATTATTACTGATGTTATTATTTCATTAAAATTATGTGTTATTAAATTTTTTAAATTTACATTAATTTTGATTTCATCTATAAGTAAAAGGTTTTCATTGTTTTTTATCTTAATATTTAATAATTTAAAAGGTTCAAATAAAGATGAACTTAAATCTTTAAAAGAAAAATTAATATTATATTTTTTATACTGCTGTTCTGCTAAAAATGAATTTAGTAAATAAAGCGATAAGAATTTTATCAGAATATTTAATAAAAGAATAACAGATAAAAAAAATATGATAATTATAAAAAAGAATTTTTTCATTATTTTTTTATAATGCTTAATTTATTAGCATAATTAAATATTGTTATTTTAATATCACTATCGTTTTTTATCCAATTATTTACAATTGTTTGTGGTTCATTAACAGGAATTAGATGAATTGATTTTAATAATTCAGCATCTAATTTTGAATACATATATATTTTTGTATTTTTTAATAATTTAGCAAATTTATATGCTTTATGCTCATAAAGATGATAATCATTTTCAATTAAATTTAAAACATTATCAAGGTCATCTTGCAATTTATAAAAGAAATTTTTCATTGCTTCTTCGTTTGGTGCAATTCCATTTTCACAAGCAGCAATAAATAATATTTCTGCATTTTCTGCTATACCTTCTTTTGTGAGTTCTAAACTACGCTGTGCATTATATAAACTTTCATCTTCTGGAAAACCACCAGGACAAATTATTATTCTATTTACTGGCATTATTTTTTTTATAAAATGATTATCAACAAATTTAAAACAATCTGGCATTATTTCTTCTGGCTTTCCAGATTTTATGTAAATAATTTTTTTATCTAATGATACACAGGAAATAAGAATAACATTTTTATTTTTGGTGGCTAATTTATATGCTTCATACATATCATTTGCTAATTTATTATTTTGTCTACTTTTATCATAATGAAGTGGATGTCTTGCAAATGTAGAAAATTCATCAAGTGCTAAACTATGATTCTTTTCAATTGTTTTAAAAGCAGCACATCCAGGAACAAAATATTTAACAAAATTAGAATAACCAGCAAAATAGTGAACTTTTACATCACTTAAAATTATAAATGTTTCAGTATCATCAATTTCTGAATTAAGATAAATATCATTATTATATGCTGTTTTTCCATAATATGTAAATTGTGAATTAAAACAATTATGGATAATAATTTTATAATTTTTAAATTTTTCTTTTTCTAATATTTCTTCATATTCATTTTTTAATTTTAGATTGCCAGTACTTTGAGGATTATGTGACCCTGTTGCAATAATTACTTTTATAAATTGAGGTTGAGAAATATTTAATATTTTTTTTATAACATTTGAGAATAAATAAATATGTGGGACATTCCTTGTATCATCTTCTGTTAATATAAGTATTTTTTTATTATTTAAAATTTCTTTATATTTATCCCAATCATTTATTTCATTTTGTATAATTAAATTATTATCAGAATTATAAACATCATTTTGTAAGATAGATGAAGTATTATCAGGTTCAATAATTCCATTAAAATTTTTATCTGGTATATTTATTGTTATATTTGATTGACCAAATTTTAAATTTATTGTTTTCATAATTTTTTTAATAATTCATCAATTTCTGATGAAGTTATATTTTTTTCACTTAATAAATTTTCATTAATATTTATATTTAATATTTTTGCGATTTTTTTTACTAATTCAGAAGTTTTAACTGGTTTAACAACATAATCAATAGCACCTAATTTTATAGAATCAATTACATCCTGTTTTAGTCGTCTTGCTGTTAACATTATTACTGGTATTTCTTTTAAATATGCAAACTTATTTTTTTCTGCAAGAACTTCAAATCCATTTAATTCTGGCATATTTATATCAAGTATAACTAAATCAGGTTTAACTAACCTTAATGTTTTTATTATTTCTTTTGATTTATTTAATGTAAAAACTTTAAAACCATATAATTCTAAGCCATCTTTTAAACTATCTAAAATAAAAATTTCATCATCAACAATTAAAATTTTTTTTAAAGATTTTTCTGCTTCATTTTCGTTTTGTTCATATAAAAAATTTGATAATAATTTATCTGGTATAAATACTTCAAAATGATCATTTACTAAATTAGATTTTTTTAAAGTATCAATAAGTAAGGGAGTAATTTTCTGCCATTTTTTTGCTATTATTTCATTTTCAGTTGTATATATATCTTCGTGTAAAATTAAATTTGGGATAAATTCAGATAAATGAATTTTCTGTACTCTTCTATCTAAATATTTATTTGTATATTTTTCAGGATGATATTTTGCTAATGTATTTTGTATTTTTTCAGAATTAAATATTTTTATTCTATGAATGTTTTTTTCATTTAGTTTATTTAAAAATTCAATTGTTATTTCCTGATTTTCAATAGAATAGAAAACACCATTTTCATTTATATTTTTTGCGGCAAATATTTTACCAAGTTCTGAATGATGCTCTATCAAATCTTTTACATCAACTTCAATAATATTTTCAAACATTTTATTATTTTCCTTTTTTAACTTTTATAAAATATTATTTTGTTTTTTGATGATATTCAAGAGTAAAATAAAAAGATAAATGTTTATCGTCTTTATTATATGCACCAATTTCTTGAAAATGTTTTTTTATAATATTTTTACAAATAGATAAACCAAGCCCTTCGCCCGGAATATGTAAAACATTTATATCACGAATATATGGTTCAAAAATAATATCAAGTTTATTTGGTGGTAAATTTCCTTCATTTATAAATTCTAATTTTATCTTGTTTTCGCTAATTATATTTGATTCAATAATAATTTGTGATTCTAATCTCGAATATTTTATTGCATTGCCAATTAAATTTAATAATACAATTTTTATATCTTCCTTAATAGCAAAAACAATTAAGTTATCAACTTTATTCAAAATTAATAATTTTTTTTCTTTAATCTTATCTTCTAAAAAAGCAAGAACATCTAATAATAAATCTTTTATATCAAATTCTTCATAATTATCGATGCCCCCACGATTTTCATCTTTTATAAGTTCACTATATCTTTTATTAAATTTTAAAATTTCTTCTGCACATTGCATAATACCTTTTAGCATTTTTAGTAAATCTTCTTTTGTGTATAAATCCTTATAAATTTTTATAAAATAGGTTTCACAATAATTTAAAATCGGCATTGTAAAGTTTGATATTTCGTGAACTATTGTATTAGCCATTGAAGTAATTATGTCATTAGCACGAATTAATTCGAATGTTTTATTTTCTAATTCCTTATATAATTTTATTCTTGCATTTATGTTCGAACAGATACCATAAACAAAAATTCCTTCTTCATTAGAAAGTGTATTTGCTGCTATTCCAAAATATATTTGCTCATTTTCATTTTTTTTAAGTTGAATTACATAATCTTTAATTAATTTTTTTTTCAAAATATTTTCAATAAAAATTTTTCTTTCATTAATATTAGCCCATAAAATTTCAGGTAATAGGAAATTGTTTAAATAAAAATCTTTATTGTAATTTAATTCTTCTAAAAAATTTTGATTAGTAAAAATAGTAATAAAATCTTTTTGTTTCTCATCATATTTGGCAATAAATAAATTAGTAAAAAGTAAATTTGAAAAAAGGCAATTAGAACACTTATAAAAAATAAGATTTTCATTCATATTATTTTCCTTTTAAAATTTTATTTCTTTTATTTCAATATTATCTTCAGTTAAAAGAATATATGTTCCTTTTTTCTCAGACCAATTACCACAGCTTCCAATAATTTTGTTATTTATTTTTTTTATAAATAATTCATGAATATGTCCAGCAATTAAATAATCAGCATTATAACTTTTTATTTTTTCTAATATAAATTTTTCATTATACTTTTGTATTTTTTTGTTTTTAATTTTTTTTTCAATAATACTAATTGTATGTAATCTTTTAATAATAGATAAAATTAAAAAAGCAGGAAGATATTTTAAAATACTTATTACTGTTTTATTTCTGATAAATTTTCTATAAAGAAGATAGCGAAAATCATTAGAACAAAGCAAGTCGCCATGTGTAAGTAAAATATTTTTATTAAATAGATTTACTAAATAATAATCCTGATGAATAATATTAAAATTAGTTAAAGAAGAAAAATCAGAACCAATAAAGAAATCACGATTACCGGGAACAAAAATAATTTTATATGATAATTTTGAAATATATGATTTTAATAATTGATACTTTTCAGATAATTTAAAAAGAGGATGTTCAAACCAGAAATCAAATAAATCACCTAAAATAAATAAAGTATTAATTTTATTATTTAATGAGATAAGAAAATTACCAAAATTATTTATTTTTTCAGGGAAATTATAATTAAGATGAATATCCGAAATAAAAACATAATTTGCCATTATACTATTTTAATTCATAAACTATACTAATAGAAATTGTTTGTTTATCAGAAAAATGATTATAACTAATAAAGGGCAAATATTTTTTTGGCTTTGATTCAAAATACAAAAGCCAGTTAAATTCAATACCAAAAGCATCACTAATTTTAGAAAAAAATATATTATCCCATTTAAAAAATAAATGTTCAATATCGTCAAATTCTGAATATAATTCTGCTTTTGATTCAAATTTATTAAATGTATAAATTCTTTTTTGAAATTCAGTTATTAATTCAATTCCAGATTGTCCATTTGATTCTGGATTAAATCTTTTTTTATAATAACAACCAAATCTACTTGAAAAAGAGGTTAAATTATTTTCGATAAAAGATTTAGAAGCACCAGCAGCAGATTTAATAATATTTGGTTCACAAAATTTGTTCATAATAGTATAAATTTCACCAGACAAATAAGCATCAATTCTTTTAAATCTAAATTTATATAATGATTCAAAATCAAATTCATCAGTATTTATTTTATTATTAGTTTTACCAAATTTAGTTGACAATGTATTACGCCAGTAATTTTTTTTGTTAATAAATTTTTCAACTACAAATTTAGAACCAATTAACCAACTTGATAAATCATCATTATTATAAATACCAGTGAATGAAGGATTGGTATTATCATTATCAACATTTATTTTTGTATAAGAACCTGAAATTCTAAAATAAAAATCCCAATTTTTATATAAAGTTAAAGAATTTAATTTAGAAAAAAAAATAATAAATAAAAACAAAAAAATAAAGTGAAAAAATTTCATACTTTTCTACTCATTTTAATCCATTTTTCCATTGTAGCAATAAATTCATCAATTCCGATATGTTTGTTTATCCAGGAATCTGGCAGGTCATGAAAATCAATTGCTTGTTGCTGTTCTGTAACTTCTTTATCAGTAATAATCACAAAAATAGCATCTTTTAATTCATCATCTTCTCTAATCATTTTACAGAGGTCAAGACCATTTAAACCTTCCATATGAAAATCACAGAAAATATACATAGGTTTTTCTTTTTTAGCAATAGCAAATGCAGTTTCAGCATCAGGAGCAGTAATTACATTATATCCTTTTTTTTCTAATTCCATTGAATATGCTTCACGAGCAAATTTACTATCATCAACAATCATAATTAAATTTTTATTTAAGTTTATTCCTTTCATTTAAATCACCATATCATACCTTAATTAACTATAATAACAGGCACAGGCACTTCACGGCAAATTCTATCACCAATATCATAAATAATATCTTTTCATGATAATATTGCCTGTAATTTACCTATTACTACTAAATCAATATTATTTTCATTAATTGCTTTTTTAACTTCTTCAACAACATTTCCTTTTGCTATAATTGTATTTATTTTTTTATTTATTTTTAAAGCAATATCTTCTGCGAGTTTTAAATATTTCTTACCATCATTTTCTAAATCTTTTTCTAATTGTTCATATTCGCTTTGAATTATTACTTTAACTTTTAATAAATGTAATAAAGTAGCAACATCAACAACATAAATCACAAAAAAATTTATGTTATTAAATTTTTCAAAAAGATTTAAAGCATAATTAAATGCTTTAAAAGAATTTTCAGTGCCATCTAAACAAATTAAAACATTTTTTATATTCATTCTATTATTATTTGAAATAAAAAATCATTATGTGTCAATAAATTTTTTTAATATTTTATTTTTAACAATTTTTTGAACAATATATTTTGAACGGTCTTGTTCTTCAAGTGAAAAATTAATATATTTAATATTATTTTCAAGTTCTGGTATTACGATTTTTTCCAGTGCATTTACTCGTTTAATTGTCTTTTTTAATTCATTACAAATTTTTATTACAGCATAAGTTGCTTCAATGTATTTACTTAAATCATCAAGCATTGATTGAAATTTTAAAATTGTATCATCAATAGAAAAAGGTAAGTTATAAAAACCATAAAAAGGAAAATCAGAAGAATATTTATATTTAATAACAGGTATATTTAATCCCATTATTTTTCTATGCTCAAATTTTAATTCTGATTGAATATTCAATGAATTAAATAATGAATCAAAATTTAAATCATCTGAATTTGCTATTGTTTTTTTTAATGATTCATAAGCAATAAAAAGTTTATCTAAAAAAATATCTTCAATTTTCTTTACATTATGAGAAATTATAATTAATTCATTTATTAAAATATCTCTTTTTTGTTTAAGTAAAGAAAGACCGTTTTGAGCAAATTTAAGTCGTTGTTTTAATATTAACAAATTATTTTTTGTTGGTTCAATATTTTTTTTTGCCATATTATTTTTTATAATACATTTTTATTTCTTCTTCTGTTAATCTATGTAATTCTTCTTCTGGCATTATTTTAATGCATTCCCAACCTTTATTTAATGTTTCAATTATATTTCTGTTTTCTGTAAAAGATTGATTAATAAAATTATTTTCAAAAGCATAACCAAATTCAAGATATTTATGGTCGAGTAAAGTTAATTCATCTTCGCCAATAACTGATGCTAATTCTCGTATTTCCTGAACTTTTGAATATAAAGCAAATAATTGAGAAGCAAGATGAGAATGGTCATCACGAGTAAATCCTTTACCAATGCCATCTTTCATTAATCTTGATAATGAAGTCAAAACATTTATTGGTGGATAAATACCTTTTAAATGCAATTCTCTATTTAATACAATTTGTCCTTCTGTAATAAAACCAGTTAAATCAGGAATAGGATGTGTTATATCATCATTTGGCATAGTTAAAATAGGTAATTGTGTAATACTGCCTTTACTATTTTTTATAATTCCCGCTCGTTCATATAATGATGCTAAATCAGAGTAAAGATAACCAGGATATGCTTTTCTACCTGGTATTTCATTTCTTAAAATGGAAATTTCTCTTAATGCTTCACAATAATTTGTTATATCAGTGATAATAACAAGAACATTATAATTAAGTTGAAAAGCAAGAAATTCAGCAAATGTTAATGCAATACGCGGTGTCATTAATCTTTCTACAGTTGGGTCATTTGCAAGATTTAAAAACATTGTTATATTTGAAATGTTTGTTGCTTCATTAAAATTTCTAATAAAGAAAGAAGCATCATCAGCAGTAATACCAAT
>DAONJL010000013.1:0-49425 GCA_035405645.1 bacterium
TTTTTATTGATTTTAACATTGTTTTATTTCTATTTTTTTGGTGGAAGTTCCGCTATAATTTGAAGCGCGAATCCATGCAACAGGAAAATCTTTACTTATTAAACTAAATCCTTCATCCGTTGCCTGTTTTGCAAGTAAAACTCTATCAACAACAAAAAGGACTCTTTTTACAAGATTATGTTCTAACAATGCTTTAACCAATGCCACAGCAATTCTTGTTTTGCCAAGTCCTGTTGCCAAATGGACAAGCATCTTTTGTTTTCCTTCTTTATATTTATCAATAAGTGTTTTAACACATTCTGTTTGAAAATATCTATCTTTGCCTGCTGCTGGGTCATAACCTCCAATAATATTTTTATCAATTACTATTTCTCTATTAATATTTTTCTGTTTTTCCTGTTCAATTTTTAATAGCATTTCATCCATACTCATAAAACCATCAACTCTTCTAAACTCACCTGCTTCAAGCCCACGCCATGCAGTATCATAAAAAAGAATTCTTTCTGAAGAACAGGCGTATAGAAATCTTGGTTTAAGAACTTTCCAGTAAAGTGTTCTTAATTTATTTAATGCTTTTTTCTCATCTTCAAGTTTATTTTCAAAAACAGCCAGAATATTTCCCTGTAAATCCTGTAAAACAATATCAGGTTTAATACTTTTAATACTGATGAATTCTTTTTGTTGCTCCTCTGTAAGTTTATATTGTGGCTGATATAAAAGTGTATCTCCAACTTTCCAGCCCAACTTCTGGAGTTCGTTTATAACCTTTAAATCTGTTGATGTTGCTTCGTTAATATTCATAATAAAATACCTTTTAAATTTTAATCATTATTTTTATTTTTCTCAAGCAAATATTTTAATCTTTCACTCAATTCTTTCTTTTCTGGTAAGTATAGTTTATATCTGGAAATAAATAATTTATTAGTAATTCCACCAAGAGCATATTCAACAAGAATATTATCTTTTTCAGTACCAAGAACTATTCCTAATGCAGGATTATCATTTTCGCTTCTTACCTCTTTGTTGAAATAGTTAAGATACATATTCATCTGTCCAATATCTTGATGAGTGATTTTGCTAGATTTTAAATCAATCAAAACATAACATTTTAAAATTGTATGATAAAAAACTAAATCAACATAAAAATGATTGTTATCAAGAGTAATCCGATATTGACGCTTAACAAAAGCAAAACCTTTGCCCAATTCAAGTAAAAACATTTGAAGATTATCAATTATTTTCTGTTCTAATTCTTTTTCAGAATATCTATAATCTTCCGGAATACCTAAAAATTCAAGAACATAAGGATCTTTAATAATATCTTCTTCAATTGTTATCTGTTGTCCTTTTTTAGAAAGATTAAAAACTCCTTTTTTATCCTTACTTAATGCAATCCTTTCAAAAAGCATAGAATTTATCTGTCTTCTTAACTCTCTTACTGACCAGTTTTCATTGATACATTGTTTTTCATAAAAAGACCTTGCCAGATCATCGCTAATGCTCAAAAGTTCAACATAGTGGCTCCATGATAATTTTCCAGACAGTGTCTGGAATTTTTGATATTTTAGATATAATAATCTCATTAAATATACATTGCTTTTACTAAATCCCTTCCCATATTTTAAATTTAAATCTTTGGATAATCTTAATAAAAGTTCTGAACCATATTCTGCTTTTTCTCCACCTTTTTGTTCATATTCAACAATTCTTTTCCCAATTTCCCAGTATGTTTGAACAAGTATATTGTTTATAGTTCTTGCAACCTGTTTTCTTGCTGACTCCAGAAGAGTTCCAATAGAATCAATAAGGTATATATAATTTTTTAAATTTTGTTTTTTAACGATTCTCTTTTGATTTTTCATAAAGTTATTCCATTTTCAAATTTAATATTTAACTCAATACTACATTTGATAGTTCTCATAGTTAATCCTTTAATAAATTGGTTATAAGATTAATCATAATATTTTTTCTTCTCTATTGCCTTCTTTTTTAACTGTTTCCATTTTGAAAGCAGTTGCATTTTCATTAAGTTTTCCAGAATTAAATATATTTTTAATCTGTTTAGATATCTCTGCTTTTTGAACATCAAAAAGATATGCGATTTGATTAAGTGTAAGCCACAATGTTTCTTTCTCAAGTTTTACCTTTAACTCAGGACCTTCTCTGGTTTTGTAGATGACGATGTTTTGAAATGATTGAAGTTTCATAATTTAATTTTTTTCCTCTCCCCATACCTCATTTAATATCTCCTCAATCCTCTTTTCTGCTTTTTCTTTGAGAAGTTTTACTTTTTCAAGTGCTTCCATTTCTCTGTCAAGTTCCTCTACTATTTTTTGCTGGATTTCAAGAGGAGGAAGGGGGATTTTATATTCACAGAAATATTCAAAATCTAAATTAACTCTCCTATCAATAGCACCAACCGTATTTTTGTTATAGTAATCTAAGGCATATTTTGATTTCAGAACCACATCTAAATACTTAGGAATAATATACCTTAAATCGATATTAAAGACTCTGTATATCGGACTTAGCAAACCTATTTCATAGTCATCTAGATATCCGATAGATCCTTCATTCGCATGTATTCCAGAATAGGCAAATTGATTTTTCCTAATAATTTTATAATTTCTCAAGTCATCACTATAAATTTTTTTTATTTTTCTGTCTGCAAAATATGTTTCAGACCGAATCATTCCTTTATTTTTAGAAATAAGGAATACGGGAATATTCATTCCACTCTTATTTTTTTCTGATACTTCTTCTATATAGTCTCCTAATCTCTTTTTCTGATACTTTGCAAAAAGAATATCAACTTCCACTTCCCACGACTCTAAAATCTTTTCTGCGCCTTCAATGATTGATTTTTGTTTTTCAATTTTTTCTACAATCTCTCTCTGGATTTCAAGCGGAGGAAGGGGGATTTTATAATTCAATAAAAATTCAGGACCCTGTTCATTTTTTATCCCTTTACTCCTTTCTTCTGCAATTGGCTGTAAAAATTGTTTTGACCTTAATATATAAAATAAATATTTTGGCTCAATTTCATTTGCTTTAATTTGATAGACCTGATAATGTGTTGAACAGACTAATTCTTTTGGTGCTATAGCAAGAGCCCCCTGATAAAGATTTATTTTTGATGTTATTAAATCTCCGCTGGCTCCCTTATATAAATCCATTCCTGTGCTTTTTTCTTCTCTAAAATAAATCATACCTTTCGAAAATTCTATTTTTTCAATTATGTCATAATCACTATTATAATCATCTTTTTTAATTTTCTCGTATTTTGGAATGAGTACCTTTTCTAACTTTACTTTTGGATACCTCTGTCCCTTTTGCAAAATCTCCTGCAATTTTTTTATCTTTTCATTTCCCTGTGAAAATTTATTCAATACTTCTCTTGCAATATCCATCACAAGAGAATTTTGCGGATTAAAACCTGCAAGAAGTTTTAATACAGTATCTTCATCAGCAGTTTTTAATATTTCATATTTTTTATCTATGTCCTTTTTGTTTTCAGGTGTAATATCTTTTAAAACTTCTTTCCACTCTTTTATCTGCTCATCAGTTAAATCACTTTTATATGTTTGAAAATTAAACGAATAAAGATATGCTTTTTCTATCTCTTTTGATGTTTCATTCTGAATTTTACTCTGAATTATTAAATCAAATTCTTTTAGTTTTTTCCGATAATCTCTTTCGGTTATTTTTCCTTTTGATTTTTTCTCCTGTAGTTTTTTTTCAAGTTTCTCTTTTTCCTGATTTCTTTTTATAATTATCTTTTCTTCTGTTGTTTTTCTTATTCTTTCTTTAATTCTTGGATCAAGTGTCTTTATCCATTCAACTGGAATTAAAAAACTATTCTTTTTCTCAGGTGGAATTTTATCATATTTAACATATTTATGAAATGTTTCTATAATCTCAGGTATCTGGCAACCATCTATTGGTTTTCTATTTACTCCCATTGTAAAACCATCATTTTCAATTTTATAATACCAGACCCATTTTGTTGGACTTCCTTTCTCAAAATATAAAATTGATGTCTTTGCTCCCTGACCCTGTTTGCTTACGAATACACCCTGAGGCAAACTTATAATTGCTTTTAAATTTGCCTCTTCAAGAAGAATCTTTCTCATCGCTCTTGCTGATGCCTTATCCCATGTTAGAAATCCTTCTGATACAACAACAGCACACCTTCCACCTTTTTTAAGCAGATCAAACATTAGTTTTACAAATAAAATTGTTGTTTCGCTCTCTTTTGCATATTCCTTCCATACATTCGGATATGCAGGCTGGTCTCTCTCAGCACCAAATGGAGGATTACTTAAGATAAGAGTCTTTGAGTTAGAATCGATCTCCGGATTAAAAAGATGTAAAGAATCACCCTGAATAATGTTTCCAGGATTAATTCCTCTTATATATAGATTTATTGCTGCCATCTTTCTTATCATTCCAAGATATTCAGTTCCACTTACACTTTCCCTGTAAAATTTAATTGCTTTATCTTTATCTGGCATCTCTTCATTAAATTTTGCAAAAAATTTTTTAAAATATTCATTTAATTCAGGATGTGAAGGAGGACATTTTGGTGAAGGCCATTCACCATCTTTTGTAACCTTTTCAATACAATAATGATAGGCATCAAAGAGAAATCCACCTGTTCCACACGCGGGGTCATAAATTATATCATCAAATGTTGGATTTGTAATTGCAACCATCATCTGTCTTATATGTTCTGGAGTTCTATAAAGTCCTATATCCTGAGTTCCACCTGTCTCAGAAAGCGCAGATTCAATTGCATCACCTAAAATATCTGTTTTTAAAATTGTGTTTTCATCTATCTCTGAAATCAAACCAATAATCTCAGACATATTTCCACTTTGAACATTAGTTGTAAAACTTGAATTTCTAAATACTTCTTCTATCAAAATAAGATTATCTTGAACTTTTTGTTGTAGATTATTTTTAAAAACCTTTCTTGCACTCGTAAGGATCCTGGCATAAAAGGGAAATATTTCTTTATTTAGATGGGATTTTATCTGCTCACCTGTTAGTCTCTGTAAATATGAAAAAAGATATTTATCATTATCGCCTGCAAAAATCTTTCTCAATGGCTCAAAATTTTCATCTTGTCTGACTTTTATCTCAAATATACGGAGTAAAAGAAGTTCAATAATATATTCTACCCTCTGAACAGGAGTCCCTGCTGGCCTTAATTTATTATGCAATCGTTTTAAGATATTATTTGTCTCGTTATCTGTATAATGAACTGTTGAGCGTCCCATATCTTACCTTTTAATAATTCTTAATTTTACTTTCAACAAATTAACATACTCTATATTTTATTATTTATAAAATTATAGACATTCTGTCAATTATTTTTAAATCATCTATTAATCAAAACACACCAACCAAATTCAGATAAATCTATTTTTAATTTTCTATCTTTTAATAAAACAGTTTCTGCTTCTTTTTTTATTGATAAAAGTTTTCTTACTGAATTTAAACCGCTAATTTTTCCATTTATAAAATTTACATTTTCTTTTTTTGAAATGTCAACTAATTGAAAATCAGCATAATAATCAGGTAATTGAAATTCTATTGATTGCTTTTCTGATGAATTATTTAAAATAATTATTGAATAACTTTCGCCGTCTGTTCTTTCAAATACAAGTATATTCTTTTCATCATCAGCAAACAAAAAATTTATAGCACCACATCTAAAAACAGGAAATGTATTTCGCATTGCAATAAAATATTTGTAATGTTCGAGTAAATCATATCTGATTTTAAAATCTAGATTATCATACGGCATTAAATCTTCCCACCACATTGCCATTCGATTAGCCGGGTCGTCAGCACCATACATACCAACTTCATCACCATAATAAATCATTGGCGCACCAGCATATAACATTTGAAATACAATAATTAACTTCATTATTTCATACGATTTTTCATCAGGTAAAAAAGAATTATAATCTGGATTATCATCCTGAATTCTCCCCTGTTTCCAACCTGCGCGATTATATATCGCTGAAACTATTCTATCTATATCATGACTGCTTAATAAATTTTGTAAAACAAAATTTACTTCATAAGAATATGATTCTAATAATGTTAATAATTCATTTATAAATTCAGTTGTTTTTATTGCTTTTGTTTTACCGCCTGGATAAAAATATTTGCATAATATTTTATTCCATTCATAATTCATTATTGCATCAAATTCGCCACCATTTAACCAATCTGGCACAACTCCCCAAATTTCACCAACTATATAAGCATTTGGATTTACTGATTTTACTACTTTTCGCCAATTAGTCCAAAAATTTTTTACTATCCATTCTGGTACATCAAGCCGCCAACCATCTATCCCATCTTCTAAATTTCCTGTTGGATTTAACCATCGCACTGTTATATCATATATGTGATTTCTTATACCAACATTTAAATCATTATCTACAACAGCATAATCAGGTAAAGATAAAAAGCCACACCAACCTTCATATAAAAAACCCGCACCTTCGGTTTCTTCTGGTTTTGCATTCCAATCTTTAATTACATACCAATCTTTAAATTGTGATTTTTCTCTGTTTTTTACTATATCTTTAAAAGCCCAAAATTCTGTGCCAGAATGATTAAATACTCCATCTAAAATTATTTTAAATCCTTTATCTTTTGCTATTTTTAAAAAATCTAAAAATAAATTATCTGTTTTTGTCCATTGCCATGTTTTTGAATCTATTGTCTCAATATGTTCAACTTCCTTTATATCGTCTTTAAAACCAAAATTATCGTCTATATGTCTATAATCTGTCGTATTATATTTGTGATGACTATTTGCTTCAAACATTGGATTAAGATAAATTGCTGTAACTCCTAAATCCTGTAAATAATCTAATTTTTCAATTAGTCCCTGTAAATCGCCACCAAAATATCGTTCCCATACTCCACCTGCTCCATAAAAATTTTTTTTCTCTTTTTCTGTATATGGTTTAAACCAATCCCAACGCCACGGCAATGTATTTTCTGGGTCATTTGTTTTATCGCCGTTTCTAAATCTATCTACCATTATTTGATACCATATAACATTTTTTGCCCAATCTGGCGTTACTATACTTAACTCATTTCTTTTTGAAAATAATAATTTCTCATCTTTAATATCTTTTTCTTTTATACCTTTTTTGGTAAAATATATTTTCTGATTCCCATCCTCTAATTGAAAATAATAATTTATGATTTTATCTTCATCTGAAATTTTTAGATAAGCATTATAATAATCAAACCCATTTTTCTCGTATTTTTTTTTCATTTTTATTTTTTGAAAATTATCACTCTTTTGTGTTGTTTTATAAAATAAATAAATATTTTGCACATCATCTTTTTTTGTTCGTAATATTATCTCTAAAAAATTTTTTGTATAGATTTTTAAATATTTATTTTGATTTGGTTTGTGTTTTATTGCTCTATAATTTATTCCATCTTTTTTGCCCTCTTCAATTTTTTCGCCAACAAATATTTTTAATTTCTCTTTTTCTGATGGAATAAAAATTTCATCATTTATCAAATATTGATAATTATAATAACCTTCCTCTAATTTAATTATTGTTTCAAAAAAATTTTTATTTTTTGTTAATTCATTTTTTGTTTTATCAAAATTATTAAAATCACCAGATATTGCAACTTTATTTATCTCAATATTTTTTAATTCTGTATAATTATCTGGTTCAAAAATAAAATGATAATAATTTTCTAATTTTTTGATTTTTAAATTTTTAGTATTTTCATTATATATAAATTCAAAAACACCTGTATCATTAAAAATAATTTTCTCACCATTTTCTCTTATATTTATTTCTACTTCATCATTTACCTGTAAACTTTCTTTCGCATCACTACCATAAGGTAATTCAAAATTAAAATTTTTAAATAAATAAAATATAAAATTATTTTCTCCATCTATCTTTATATTATTTATAAATATGTTATTTTCAATTTCTGGCAAAATTTTTATTTCATTCGTTAAATCTGTTTTTATTTGATATGATTCTTTTACATTTATTTGAAAAGAAGTTGCAGTGATTTTTTTATCTTCATCAAAAATTTCAAGATAAAATATGTAACTCCCTTTTTTAAGAATTATAAATTCTATTTGTGGCTCATTATTAATTATTGGAAAATTAGATAATTTAACATCAGAATTTTCTTTTTGCGTCCATTGAAATTTATATGTTTTTTTATCATCTTTTTTATTTGATATTTTTGCAAATATTTTTATTGGTTGATTAACTAAATAAAAATTATCAGGGTTTATTTTTGCAATAATTTTATCATAATCTATTTTTTCTATTAACCATTCATTTTTCTTAAAATCAACTGAAATCTTATAAAAACCAGAAACAGGTATTTTTAGATTTATATCAGAACCAGGTTGAATTAATTTGCCTTTTTCATCTATTCCTCTATGTTCTGACCAACTATTATCCATTACAAATTTGAATTTGTATTCGCCTTTCTCAAAATATGTTTCTAATTCCCACAACTCTTTTTCAACCTGTATTAATTCCTTTGTTTTATCATATAAATCCCAATTATTAAAAGAACCAACAATATTTAATTTTGTAAACGCAAATAAATAATTTATTGAAACTAACATAAATAATACAATTAATTTTTTCATATTTTTCTCCTTATAAAATTTTTAAAAAAATAATTTTTCTTGTAAATAATAAATCATTAAAGTATTTTATTACAAGAATAAATTTTTATAATTTTTATGATGAAAAAAATTTTTTTTATTTTACTTATTCTCATATTAATTTTATTGCCATTATATAGGTTATTTACATTCAAAAAAGTATGGGCTGGTTCTGATTTAATTCAATTCTTCTTTTATAATTTTGATTTTACTCGTAAATCTATTTTAGCAAATGATTTTCCATTATGGAATCCATTTTTGTTTTCTGGTTATCCGTGGTTTGCTGCTATTCAAAATGGTTTGTTATATCCTATAAACTATATTATTATTCTCACTAATACAGAATTTGCTTTAAATCTTATTATTATTATTCACTTTATTTTAGGTTACATCGGCGCTTTTCTTTTAATTAATTTTTATATTAAAAATATTTTCATTTCTGTCATTTCAGCATTTATCTTTATTTTTAATGGATTTGTCGTAACTCATTTTAATTATGGTCATCTCACTTTATTAGAACTTTATTTTTTGTTGCCACTTGGAATTTATTCGTTTATTTATATTATTGAAAATATCTCTTTTAAATTTTTTATTTTTTTTATTTTTATTGTTTCATTTATGTTTCTTGCTGGTCATCCGCAAATATTTTTTTATTTCTTATTTACTATTTTTATTCTTCTGCTTTTTAATTTTAAAAGAATCAATAATTATAAAAAATTTTTTTTATTACTTTCTTTATCGCTTGTTTTAATTATTATTTTAATTTTACCACAATTATCTGCAACTTTTGAATTAACAAAAAATTCAGCAAGAATAACTGATATTAATTATAAGTTTAATACTTATTTTTCTCTCGAACCTTTACATATTGTCCAAATTATTGCACCAAATTTTTTCGGTAATTGTAAAGAAGGAACATACTGGCGCAATGCTGTCTGGCGAAAATTAACTGGCTTTGAAGATTATAGATTTTTTATTGGTTTTATTTCTCTTTTTTTTGTTTTAATCTGTTTTTTAAAAGTTCGTGATAAAAAATTTTTTCCTTTTAAATTCTTATTTATTATTGCTTTATTTATTGCTTTTGGTAAATATACACCTGTTTACAAATTATTCTATTATTTCGTTCCTGGTTTTAAACTTTTCCGCTGGCCTGTAAGATTTATGGCTATTTTTCATATTGCTAATATTGTTCTTACTGCTGCTGGTATAAATTATTTTTTTGAAAAATCACTTAAATTTAATTATAAGTTTTTATTATATTTAATAGTTTTCTTTTCCATTTCTTTAATTTGCTTATTTATCATTAAATCAAGTAATTATTATATTTTTGAAAATTTCTTGTTAAATAAAAAAATTAATTTTTTTGAATTTGCAAAACGATTTAATATATTAACTTCTACTATTCAATTTTCTATTATTAAACTCATCTTTATTATCTCTTTTTTTACTGTTATTTTATCATTAAAAATTTCAAAACAATATAAACTTTATTTCCTGCTATTTTTGATTTATTTTGAATTAGTTAGTTTTTCAATCACATTTTTTCAAGTTGATGATATGAAAAAATATATAAATGATGGCTATAAATTTTTAGTTCAAAATACTTATAAAACAGAGAGAATATTAAGTTTATCAAAAATGGAACACCTTGCATGTTATCATTCTTTAGGAATTAGTTCTATAAAAGGATATGAACCTTTAATTTACAATAAATATGCAAATTACTTATCTTTTATTGAGCGCGAAAAAGGACTTTCTGAAAATATAAGATTTTATTTTCCTGATTATGAACATATTTTATTTAAGTTTTTAAATGTAAAATATATTATTGATTTTGAAAATAAAATCTGGTCAAATAATTTTGTTTTTAATAAAGATAATATTCGAATCATTGAAAATCAAAATAGATTTGGTTTCTGGAAAATTTATGATAAATTTGAAAAAATAAATTTTGATAATTTTTTTAATATTGATTTTTATAAATTAGAAAATACCTTATTTTTAGAAACTGATTATAATTTTAATAATTATAATTTTTCAATTACTAATAATTCATTAAATTTCAATTTATTAAATTTTTCAAATAATTTAATTTCATTTAATTTTTCAGCAACACAGGATTGTTTGCTTTTATTAAGTGTAATAAATTATCCTGGCTGGCAAGTGTATGATAATGGTAAAAAAATAAATCATTTTTCAGGTAATTATTTATTTATTTCTTTTCCAATTAAAAAAGGTGAACATAAAATTATTTTAAAATTTACTCCAACAAATTTTTACTTTTTTTTAACTCTATCTGGCTTGACTTTTGTTTTTCTGTGTTTTATTTTTTTAATATTAATTATTATTGAGGTGAAAAAATATGTGTCTTGCTATACCAATGAAAATAAAAAAAATAAAAAGTAATGATATTGCAATTGCTGAATTAAATGATGTAGAACGAGAAGTATGTATTAGTTTATTAGAAGATGTAAAAATAAATGATTATATTTTAGTGCACGCAGGTTTTGGTATAGAAAGAATTGAGCCTGATGAAGCAAAAAAAACTCTCGAACTCTTAAATGAAATGTATTCTTTCAAATCTGCAAAATGAAAAAAGTTCTAAAACTGGAAAATATTTTCAAAAAAAATTTTTTAAATGAAGAAAAGTTATTACCAATTATTATCATTATTATCGGTCTTTTATCAGGTTTTTTAACTGTTATTTTTAAATTAACTATTCACTCTTTTGAAGATTTAATATTCTTCAATAAATTTTTTATTTTACCACATAATTTACATTTTTTAATTTACCCTATCTTATTTTCTTTTCTTTCTGGATTATTAATCTTTTTATTTTTCCCATTATCAAAAGGCGGCGGTGTTATTCAATTAAAAAGATCATTATATTATAACTATGGAAAAATAGAGGAAAAAGAAATTATTGGTAAATTTTTTACTGCTTTATTATGTATTGGTTCTGGTTTAGCAGTTGGTCCAGAAGGTCCTATTTTATTTATGTGCGCTGCTCTTGGTAGTTGGGTTGGTAAATTATTTTATGTTAAACGAATGAATATTAAAAATTTAGTAATAAGCGGAACTGCTGGCGGAATGGCTGCTGCATTTAATACTCCAATTACTGGTCTTATGTTTGCTCTCGAAGAATTAATTGGTATATTTTCCTCTAAAATTTTAGGTATTACAATTATTTCCTGTGTCTTAGCTGCTTTTATTCAACGATTATTTCTTGGTGCTAATCCAATTTTTGATGTTCAAATTTTTTATTTCTATCAACCTTTAGACTTTTTATTTTATATCATTTTAGGTATCTGTGCTGGCTTCCTTTCTTTTTTATTTATCTTTTTTCTAAAGTTTTTATTAACTATTTTTTCTTTCTGGAAAAATAAATATTCTTCACTTATCTTACCACCTTTTTGTGGCATGATAATTGGCTTCTCTGCTTTATTTTTTTCTTCTGATATTACTGGCTTCAATTATAAACCAAAAAATATTTCATTAGAAGGCGAAAAATATGATGTTAAAAATTTAAGTTTAATTTTACCTAAAAAATTTCAAAATAACCAGAGTAAAGAAAAAGAAATTAAAAATGTAGGTCCTGCAACTGCATTATATAAACAAATTGAAGATATTATGACAAATAAAATTTCAAGTAAATTATTATTGTATATTTTCATTTATAAATTTTTAATGATTCTTATTTGTAATTATGCTGGAATATCTGGTGGTATTCTTGCTCCAACTATTTTTATAGGTGCATGTATTGGCGGATTAAATGCTGCTTTTTTTAACCATTTTTTTCCGCACTTTTCTTCACTTCATGGTTGTTATGTTATTATTGGTATGGGTGCTTTTTTTGCCGGTATTATGAAAACACCTATAACCTCAATTTTTCTCGTATTTGAAATGACACATAATTACGAAATTATCTTACCGCTTATGATTTCTAATTTTATTAGTTATTTCATTTCTAAATATTTTTTTAATGGTTCAATTTATGATTTATTATTAAAAACACAGGGTTATAATATTAACTTCAAAACAATTGATTTAAAATCAATTGAAATTTCTCAAGTTATGACTTCATCTGTTGTTGTTCTAAATGCTAATTTAAAAATAAAAGATATTACTGAAATTATTAATAAATATAACTATTACTCTTTTCCTGTTATTGATGATAATAATCACTATATTGGCTTAATTAAAAAAAATATAATAAATAAAAAAATAAAAGAAAAAAAATTTGATGAAAAATTAAGTGAAGCATTAATAGATTATTATATACCTCCATTATATGAATATTATCGTCTGGAAACTGCATTAAAATTTTTTAATATGTATGAAACAAGCGTTCTGGCTGTTCTTAATAATAAAGAAGAAAAAAGAATTATTGGTATTGTAACGCAAAAAGATGTAATTAAATTTTTATCAAATTTATGTGAAAATAATGAATAATAAATACTTTTTATTATTCAGTTAATTATTTTATATTTGATAAAAATTTTTTTAAAAATATTAAAAAAATAAATCTTGACTTTTAAATTATAAATTTATTAATATTAAAAAAAATTTTAAAAGGAGGTTTTTTTTTATGCCATATATAGAACAAGTAATTGCACGAGAAATTTTAGATTCAAGAGGAAATCCTACAATTGAAGTTGATGTAATAACAGAAAGCGGAATTATAGGACGCGCAGCAGTTCCATCAGGTGCATCAACAGGAGAAAATGAAGCAGTTGAATTACGCGATGGTGACAAAAAAAGATATTTAGGTAAAGGTGTTTTGAAAGCAGTTGAAAATGTAAATGAAACTATAGCAGATGAAATAATTGGGCTTGATGTTCGTGAACAAGTTGAAATTGATAAACTACTTATAGAATTGGATGGCACACCAAATAAAGAAAAATTGGGTGCAAATGCTATTTTAGGTGTTTCATTAGCAATAGCAAAAGCAGCTGCACAATTTTCTGATTTACCTTTATATAAATATATTGGTGGTGCAAATGCTAAAGTTTTACCTGTGCCAATGTTAAATATTATAAATGGTGGCAAACACGCTGATAATACTGTTGATTTACAGGAATTTATGATTATGCCGATTGGTGCTGATTCTTTTAGAGAAGCATTAAGATGGTCTGCTGAAGTTTTTCATACTTTAAAATCAGTTTTAAAATCAAAAGGTTATAATACTGCTGTTGGTGATGAAGGTGGCTTTGCTCCAAGTTTAAAATCTAATGAAGAACCTTTACAAGTAATTGTTGAAGCAATAGAAAAAGCAGGTTATGAACCTGGCAAACAAATAGGAATTGCTCTTGACCCGGCTGCAAGTGAATTATGGAGTGAAGCAGAAAAAGATGGGAAAAAAGGTTATAAATTCTGGAAATCTACAAAAGATATTTTAACTTCAGAACAAATGGTTGATTTTTATGTAAATTTAGTTAATAAATATCCAATTATTTCTTTAGAAGATGGTATGGGCGAAAATGATTGGGATGGCTGGAAATTATTAACTGAAAAATTAGGTAAAAAAATTCAACTTGTTGGTGATGACCTATTTGTTACTAATACTAAATTCTTAAAGAAAGGAATTGAATTAGGTGTTGCTAATTCTATTTTAATTAAATTAAATCAAATTGGAACTGTAACAGAAACATTAGATACAATTTCAATGGCTACAAGAGCAAGTTATACTTCTGTTATTTCTCATCGTTCGGGTGAAACTGAGGATAGTGTAATTGCTGATTTAGTTGTTGCTGTTAATGCTGGGCAAATTAAAACTGGTTCTACTTCAAGAACTGATAGAATTTGTAAATATAACCAATTATTAAGAATAGAAGAAGAATTAGGAAATACAGCAGTATTTTTGGGGAAATCAGTATTTTTTAATTTATAAACTTACTGATTCCTAAAATTATATTGGTCTAATTAAAATTTATAGTGAGAATTTTGTAAAAGGCTTGTCGGATATAAATTTTTTATTTATAATTTTTACTTTAGTTTATCTCATAAAATTTAAAAAAATTACAATTTTTATTTCTAAAATTTTTATATAAATTTTTTTTATAAAAATATATATTTAATGGTGAGGAAAAATCATGGAAAAATTAGGGAAGAAAAAATTCCATTTTAAAAAAAATTTAAGTAAAAAAATTATTTTTTATTTTTTTATTATTCTTTTTATTTGTATTATTTTATTATTAAGCATTAGTATTACTAAATCCCGTCAAAAACTATTATCAATGAACATAAGTAAAGCATTATTAGTAAGTAATAATTTAGCTAATACAAGTAAACAACAATTAATCGTTTTTGAAATTGATAAAATTTCACAAAATTTTTTAAAAACAAAAGAGAATGATAATGATGTGGAAAGTATCTCATTATATGATGTAAATGGTTTTTGTCTTGCTTCAACAGAAAAAGAAAATATTGAAAAAACATTTAATGAAACAAAAGAACAAAAAGAAATATTACAACTTACAGATTTAAAATTATTACCTGATAAAAATAATAATTATGTTATTGCTGTTCCTATGTTTTCAGAGCAAGAAAAAATAGGAACTGTTATTATTAAATTTACAACCAAAAATATAAATCAATTAATTTATAATATCGCTCTTCTTATAGGAATTTCTGCCTTTTCTATTATGTTTATTGGTTCTTTTTTTTATTATTTTATTATTGAAAAAAATATTTCAAAACCATTAAAAAAAGTAATTGAAATTGCTCAAAAAATTGCTGATGGCGATTTAAATCAAAAACAATTAAATATAAAATCAAATGATGAAATTGGACTTTTAGCCGATGTTTTTAATAATATGATTATTTCTTTAAATAAATTATCATTGCAGGCTGAGGCAATCGCTAACGATGATTTAAATAATGAAATATTAAATGAAAAATATAAAGGTGATTTAGCAGAATCATTTTCATTAATGATTTTGAAATTAAAAGAATTTGCCACAATAACAAAACTTATCAGTGAAGATAATTTGTTTGCTGCTGAAATAAATGAATTTTTAGAAAAAAATAAAAAACAATTATTATTAGATGAGGAATTAAAATCATTTTATATTGAAACTTATAATCAAGAAATTAATTTAAATGAAAGTGCTTCAGTACTGACTTATTCTTATGTTAAAATGATTGAAAATTTACGAAGTTTAGCAAGACAGGCTGAAATTATTGCTAACGATGATTTATATAATAAAGAACTCGATGTTTTTATTGAAAAAGGCACACTTTGTTCTGCATTTAGTAAAATGCGCGATTTTCTGAAGAAGTTAGCAAGACAGGCTGAAATTATTGCTAATGATGATTTATATAATCCTGAATTAAATATTCAACTTAGCACTGGTATTCTGGGTTCAGCATTTTTTAAAATGCGTAATAATTTAATTGAATTATCAAAACAAGCTACTATTATTTCAAATGATGATTTGTATAATAAACAACTTGATAAACAAATCAGTACTGGTGTGTTAGGTTCTACTTTTATTAAATTAAGGGATAATTTACGAAGTTTAGCAAAACAGGCAATAAATATTGCAAATGATGATTTATATAATAAAGAACTCGAAACACAAATTACTGATGGTATTCTGGGTTCGGCTTTTTTCAATATGCAAAAAAAATTAAGAGAACTTGCAAAACAGGCTGAAATTATTGCAAATGATGATTTATATAATCCTGAATTAAATAAAGAAATTAGTAATGGTACTTTAGGTTCAATTTTTAAAAAGTTAAGAGAAAAATTAAAAACAATTGCAAATCAAGCTGAATTAGTTGCTAATGATGATTTATATAATCCTGAATTAAAAAAAGAAATTTCTGATGGAGTTCTTGGTAATACTATTAAAAGAATGAGAGATAATTTAAGAGAAATGGCACAACAAATTGAATTACTTGCAAATGATAATATTTTTAATAAAAAACTTGATGAGAAAATTTCTAATGGTGTAGTTGGTCAAAGTATTGAAAAACTAAAAAATAATTTAAGATATTTTGTTAATATTGCTCAAACAATTTCTAATAATGATTTAACTATTTCAATTAAAGATGAATTAAGTGCTGGTGAACTTTCGAGCAGTTTTAAAAAAATGATAAATACATATAAAAATTTAATTTTGCTTTTAAAAAATTTATCGTTAAATATTGAAAAAATTTCTGATGATGTTTTAGCTTCGTCAATGAAAATGGAAGATGAATTAAAAGAACAATCAATAAAAATCAAAGAGAATCAAAATTTAATAAATATGCTTATAGAATCAATCAACAAAATAAATAGTAATATTAATGAAATCGAAAAAAATTCTAATGATACTTTAAATACTTCTGAAATTAGTAAAAATAATATTTTTATTATGGTTAAGAATTTATCTGAAATAAATACTTCTGTTAATGAAACTTATAATTTTATTCAGATTTTAAGCGAACGTTCAAGAGAAATAACAAAAATTATAAATACAATAACTGAGATAAGCGAACAAACAAATTTATTAGCATTAAATGCAGCAATTGAAGCTGCAAGAGCAGGTGAATTTGGTAAAGGTTTTGCCGTTGTCGCTGATGAAGTCCGCTCTCTTGCTGATAAAAGCGGAAAAAATGCAATTGAAATAAATGAGATTGTTGAAAAAATTCAAAATGAAATTGATGTTTCATTAAAATCAATGATAAATAGTAAATCATTAGTTGAAGATGGAACTAAATTAATAGAAAACTTTAAACAATCTTTTTTAAATATTGATAAAATGATTTCGATTGTAACTACAGCAATTAAACAAATATCTCTTTTAATAAATGACCAGGTAAACTTTTCAGAACAAGTTCTAAAAAGCAATGATTATATTTCTGATATTTTACAAAAGAGTTCTTCATCCTCACATAATTTAGTTTTAATTGCTAATGATTTAATGGTCTCTGTTTCTCATTTAAATAATGAAATAAAAAAATTCCATTTATAATTGAATGGAGGTTATTATGAATATTTCAAAAGAGAACAAAAATGAATCATTGCAAAAAAGAAAAAGTTGGCGGGCAAAAGCAACTACAAAAATAACAGTTTTCTGGCGTGATAAAGTTTTAACTGGCACTACTGATGATATTGGTGAGGGTGGTTTAAAATTTAATTTATCAGAAGAAATACCTTTAAATGAAATTATTTTACTTCAAATAAATGATTTATCATTTGAAAAAATTAAAACAAAAATATTAAGTTGTGATTCTATAAAAGTTAATTTATTTACTTACAGAGGTCAATTTATAAATTTTCCATCATCACTTAAAAATCAATTATTAAAATTCATATTTGATAGATTTACAAAAAAATAAAATGAATTATGATGATAAATATTTTTTTAAGAATTGCCCTGTGTAAGATTTTGAACATTTTAAAATATCATCTACTCTGCCATTAAAAATAACTTCTCCACCTTCATCTCCACCTTCAGGTCCTAAATCTATTATCCAATCTGCTACTTTTATTACATCTAAATTATGCTCTATTACTATTACTGTATTTCCTTTATCAACTAATCGTTGTAATACCTCAATTAGTTTCTTTGTATCTGCAAAATGTAAACCTGTTGTTGGTTCATCTAATAAATATAATGTCCTGCCTGTATCTGTTTTTGATAATTCTGTTGATAATTTTATTCTTTGCGCTTCGCCGCCGCTTAATGTTGTTGCTGACTGTCCAAGTTTTATATAATCTAATCCAACATCTTTTAATAATTGTAATTTCCTTTTTATTGGTGGTATTTTTTCAAATAATAAATATGCTTCTTCTACATTCATCTCCAATACATCATATATATTTTTTCCTTTATATTTTACTTCAAGTGTTTCACTATTAAATCGTCTACCTTTACATACTTCACAGGTTACAAATACATCAGGTAAAAAATGCATTTCAATTAATTTTACTCCTGCCCCCTGACATTCTTCACATCTTCCACCTTTTACATTGAAACTAAATCTACTCTTTTTAAAACCACGATATTGTGCATCTTTTGTCTGGGCAAATACATCACGAATATAATTAAATACCCCTGTATATGTTGCAGGATTTGAACGTGGTGTCCGGCCTATTGGTGTTTGGTCAATATTTATTACTTTATCTATTAAATGATAATTTCTTATTTCTTTGTATTTACCTGCTCTTATTGTTTTATTTTTATAGATAAGTCTTAACATTGCATTATATAATACATCATAAATTAATGAACTTTTACCAGAACCTGAAACACCTGTAACTACTGTTAATACTCCTAATGGAATTTTTACATTTATATTTTTTAAATTATTTTCTGCTGCTCCAATTATTTCTAAAAATTCTTTCGGTTCTCGCTTTTTTTCTGGTATTTCAATAAAATGCTCACCATTTAAATATTTTGCTGTTAGCGATTCTTTTGATTTTAATATTTCATTTAATGTGCCACTTGCTACAACATATCCACCATTTGCACCTGCGCCTGGTCCTAAATCAATTATAAAATCTGCTGCTCGAATTGTATTCTCATCATGTTCAACTACTATTACTGTATTTCCTAATTCTTTTAATTCTTTTAATGTCCTAATTAGTTTTTCATTATCTTTTTGATGTAAACCAATACTCGGCTCATCTAGAACATATAAAACTCCCATTAATTGCGAACCTAATTGTGTTGCTAATCTAATTCGTTGTGCTTCTCCGCCTGATAATGTCCTTGCTTCTCGCTCTATTGTTAAATAATCAAGTCCTACATTTATTAAAAATTTTAACCTGTTATTTATCTCTTTTATTATTGGTTCTGCTATTATTTTTTTTTCTCCTGTAAAATTTATATTCTTAAAATAATTTGATAATTCTTTTATACTCATTCTCGATATCTCAATTATATTTTTTCCTTTTATATTTTCATCTGTATCAAGTGTCACTGCTATACTTTCTTTTCGTAATCGCATTCCTTTACATTCATTACATGCTGTCGCACTCATAAAACTTTCATACCATTCTCTCATACTTTGTGATGTTGTTTGTAAATATCGTCTTCTTAACTTTGGTATTATTCCTTCCCATTCCTTTTCCATTTCTAATAAAAAATTTTTTCCAGAATATTTACTTAAAAATTTTTTACCTCCTGAACCATATAAAATTAAATCAATTATTTCTTCTGGTAAATCTTTAAATGGTGTATCAAGTGAAAAATTATATTCTTTTGCTAATGCATCTATTTCCCAAAATGAAAATGAATCTATATTTTTTAAATATTTTATTGCCCCTTCTCTTAAACTTAAACTTTTATCTGGTATAATTAAATCTATATTAAATTCTAATTTATAGCCCAATCCTTTACACGCTGGACAAGCACCATAAGGATTATTAAATGAAAATATTCTTGGTTCAAGTGGTTGGCTACTTATTCCACAATTTATACATATATTTTTTTCTGAAAATAATTTTTCTTCTTTATCATTTATTTTTAATATGAAAAGCCCTTGTCCTATATTTAATGCTATTTCTACTGAATTTACTATTCGCGTCCTTGCTTCTTTTTTGAGTTTTAATTTATCTATTATTACGGATATATTATGCTTTATTGTTTTACTTAGTTTTGGCTTATCATATAATGATACTTCTTCTCCATCAATTTTTGCCCTGGTAAATCCTTTTTCTATTAATTCTTCAAATAAATCTTTAAATTCGCCTTTTTTACTTCTAACTACTGGTGCTAATATTTCTAATTTCGTTTCTTCTGGTAATTTATATATTATCTCTATTATTTTATCTATTGGTAATGCTGTTATTTTTTCGCCGCATTGATAACAACGCTGTGTTCCAACTCTTGCAAATAATATTCTTAAATAATCATATATTTCTGTTATTGTGCCAACTGTTGAACGAGGATTTTTACTTATTGCGCCCTGGTCTATTGCTATTGCTGGTGATAATCCTGTTATTTTCTCTACTTTTGGTTTATTCATTTGTCCTAAAAATTGGCGTGCATAACTCGATAATGATTCTATATATCTTCGTTGGCCCTCTGCATATATTGTATCAAATGCAAGTGTGCTTTTTCCTGAACCACTTAATCCTGTTATTATTATTAATTTATCTCGTGGTATTTTAATATTTATATTTTTTAAATTATGCTCATAAGCATTATATATCTCTATATATGAATTCATCTTATTTTCCTTTCGTTTTTTTGATAGGAAATTTTATTAATTAAAAAATGCTGTTCCTATTCGTAATATATTTGCGCCTTCTTCTATTGCTATTAAATAATCATTACTCATTCCATAGGATAGATATTTGAAATTTTTTAAATTAAATTTTTCTTTTATTTTTTCAAATAATTTATATGTTTTTTGAAATGGTATCCTTATTTCTTTTTCATTATTAGTAAATGGTGCCATTGTCATTAATCCACATATTCTTATATTTAATAAATTTATACTTCCCTCAAATAATTTTAATATTTCATTTTCTTCTTTTAAACCATATTTTGTTTCTTCACCTGACATATTTACTTCTATTAATACATCTGTTATCAAATTTTTTTCTTTTGATTTTTCATTGATTTTTTTTAATAATTCAAATGAATCAATTGAATGTATTAAATATGTTTTTCCAACTATGTATTTTATTTTATTCGATTGTAAATGACCTATTAAATGCCAGATTGCGTTTTTACCTATTTCTTCATATTTTTTTAAAAATTCTTGAACTCGATTTTCACCAAGATTATTTATTCCATTTTCTAATAATATTTTTGCTGTTTCTACATCAACAGTTTTTGTTACTCCTATAATAGTTATTTCTTCTGGCGCTCTGCCACATTTTATACATCTTTCTTTTATTTTTTCTTTTATTTTTTTTATGTTTTCTTTTATTTTTACTTCTATATCGTGCATACTTCTTCTGCTTCTTGACCTTCTATTTGTTTTTGTATTTCTGTTACCTCTTTTATTATTTTTATTATCTCTTCTTTTAGATATTTTAATTCACCTTTGATTTTTTCTTTTTCTTCTTTTTGCTCATCACTCGTTTGCGAATATTTTTCTAATAATCCATTATATTTATTCTTTAATATTTTTAAGTTTGCTTTCTTATTATCTATTATTATCATAAATTTACTTATTTTTTCTTTATCTATTTTTTCAAAATTATAATATACTTCTGCTATATAATCTTTTTTGCCTATGCCAAATAATCCGCCTACTCCTTTTTCTAATATTTTTACTACAAGTAAATTCTCATCATTTATATTAAAATATTCTAATGCTTTTTCTTTTATTTTTTCGATCGTCTCTCCTTTAAATATTTTTAATGATTCTATTACCCTTATTTTTTTCTTATCATTTTTTTTAATTAATAAACTACTTAAATTTGATTCTTTTATTGATAACATTTCAGATGCATATATTTCTGATTTTGATAAATCTAATAATTCTATTTCAACAAATTTATAGGTATTTTCATATTTATAAATTTTTTCTTTTTCAGAACACGGCGTTAATGAAACATAATTATCTTTAAATTTTAATATTCCATTGCAGCCTGCAAAAAATCTTAATTCTTTTGCATCACTAAAAATATTTTGTCCAAATTTTATATTTATATCTTTTCCTTTTAATGGTGGAACTACATAATTAAAAATATCAACACCTGATTTTCCTATTTGCGGTAATGTTTTATAAAATATTAATTGTCCTCTTGCAACATATACTTCTTCATTCTCTTTTAATAATGAATATTTTATTTCTGCATCTGCACCTGCAGTAGGTTTTATTCCTTCGGCTACTAATATCTTTTTATTATATTCTTTATTTTTTATTGCATCCTGTATTGGTTTTATTTTTATCTGATTTAAATTATATAATTGCAATACTTCATATACATAATCAAAATTAAGTTTTTTGCCATCTTTATCTTTTGGTGGTTTTAATTCTATATAAGCATTAAATTTATCTGATACATCTACTTCTACCCAGGCATCTTTTTCTTTATCATATTGATTATATCCAACTATTGTTCGTTCTTCTTTATTTTCTTTTAGTATGTTTTTTATTATCTGAAAACTTACCTTTACAAAATGATTCTTTTTACAATATTCTTCTATTTCTTCTATATTTATTTCTTTTCCTTTATTTTTTGGTGGTGAATATTCAAATATTAATTTTCCTTCTAATATTTTAAAATTATATTTTGCATCAATTGGTTCTTTTTTTTCTTCTTCTTTTTTTTCTTCTTCTTTTTTTATTTCTTCACTCTTTTTTACTACTCCACCTGATATTGTTTTTAATTGGTTTTCTATTGTTGTCAATGTTTCTGTTATTGTAAATAATTCATCTTCAACTGGATTAAATTCTTCTTCTTTATATTTTTTTATTAATAATATTTTATTCCATTCGCTATTTATTTTTATTGTTGGTATAAAATTCTGTATCTCTTTTATTTCTTTTATTTTATCTTTTAAATAATTTTTCTCAAATCCCTCTATTTTCAATACATATTTCTCATTATTATATGCAAATGCAAATGATATATCCATATTATTTATTATTGGTTGAATTAATTTTTTCTTGATTATATTTATTGTAAAAATTAATGAATCTACTTCTGATATAAAATCTTGATTGCTCCAACAAATCTCTTTTATAATATTATTCAATTCATCAATAAATACTAAACTATTCTTAATATTAAATTCATATTGATTTTTTCCTTTAACTTTGAGTTGAAATCTTCCTTTTTGCTCTAATAATTCTTGTATTGTATTTAATAAATCATTAAAATTATATGGCTTATATATATATCTATCTGCCCCATAATTTAATCCTTCTAATTTTGATTCTAAATATGCTTTTGCGGTTAATATTATAAATGGAATATTTTTATATTTTTCATTCATCTTCACTCTCTTGCAAAATTCAAAACCATCCATTTCTGGCATCATTACATCTGATAAAATCAAATCAACTTCATTATGTGTTAATTGCTTTAATGCTTCTATCCCATTATATGCCTGTATTACTTTATAGCCACTATTTGTTAATTGAAGATTTAATATTTGTTGTAAGGCTTTTGAATCTTCGACTACTAATATTGTTTTCATATTATTTTATTTTATATAAATTTTCTTTATCTATTTTTATTAATTCATTTTTTATTTTTTCTGCATTTTTATGATTTTTTTCTTTTTTATATTTCTCTAATAATAAATATTTATATCTTATTTTTTCTAAATAATCAAGTTCATTAAATAACTTTTCATCATATTCTATTTCTATTGCTTTATTGTAAATTTTATATTCTATTTCTTTTTCTAATAATTTATATTTTTCGTCTTCTCTCTTTGTTAACTCTTTAAAATATTTTTCTGCTTTTTTATAATCATTTAAAAATAAATAGTTATTTGCTAAATAATAATTATATGTTTCTTTATTTGATAAGTCTTTATTAATTAAATCATTAAATATTTCAATGCTTTTTTGAAATTCACCATTTAATAATAAGATCTTTCCTTTTTCAAGTAAAATAATTGGTTTATAAAATTCATCTATTTTTCTTAATAATGTATTACAAATTTTTAAACTATTTTTAAAATCGCCTTGTTGATAATATATATCTTTTAATAAATTTAAAATATCAAAATTATTTTCATCTATTTTTATTTGTTGTATATATTTTAGTGCTTTTTCATATTCTTTATTTGAATAATAATAAAAACTTAATAATAATAATGTTTTCTCATAATAAATTGATGATTTGAAATTTTCAATAAACAATAACATATTTTTTTCTGCAATAGAATATTTTTTATTTCTAATATTTAATATAATCATTCTATATTGTGCTAAATCTGTTATATTTGAATCGTTAAATTCTGTTATAATTTTCTCATAGAATTGTCTCGCTGTTTCATAATTTCGCGTGTTATAATTTATGTCACCCATTAACAAATATTTTTCTGGTATCAAATATTTTTTTATGTTTTTTAAATATTCATAACTTTTATATATTTCATTCTTTTTAAAATAAATCATTGCTAAATTATAATTTATTTCTTCTCTTTGTTCTTCACTTATATTTTTTGTATTTAATAGTTCTTCAAATATTTCTTTTGCTTTATTAAAATATCTTAATTCTTTATAACAATTCGCTATATTAAGATTTATTCGATAAATATCTTTTTCTTCATACTTTTTCAATTCTTCCAGAAAATTTATTGCTTCCTCATATTTCATATTTTTTATTAATAACTCTGTATATAGTTTTAAAATCTTCAAATAATTATTTTTATCATTTAATAATTTTTTCTTATAAAGAAAAAATTTTTCACTAAAATCATCAATTCGATTCTCTTGAAAATATAAATAAAAAATATTATAAAAAAATGTTGAATCATATTTTTTTTCTAATAATTCATTTATTATCTTTTCTGCTTCTTTATATTTTTTATTTTTTAACAAAATTAAATATTTATATGATTTTATTTTGCTTATAATTGTTTCATCTTTTATTTCTGAAATATATCTATCTATTATATTTAATGCCAGATTATTTTGTTCAGTTATATAGTATATATTTATCTTTTTTAATAATACTCTTTGTTCATCTGATTTATCATAATATTTTAATGAATTCATAAAATCATTTTGTTCAAAATAATAATCTCCTATTCTTTCGTTTATTAAATCACGAAATTTATCATCATTTAAATTAATAAATAATTTTTTTAATAAATTTATTGCTTTATTATTTTGACCTGTTTCTGCATATGCATTACTTATTTCATAAATTGCATAATCATCATATTTTAACATTTTATTTTTTTTGTAAAATTCTATTACCTTATCTGGTTGATTTGTTTTATTTAATGAATAAAAATAGTAATAAATATTTTTTTCTAATAATTCTTCATTTATTTTTTCGCTTATTAATTTATTAAATGAATTTATTACTTCTTCAAATTTATTTTTTTCAAATAAAATTAATGTTTTATCAACTAAATATTTATGATAATAATAATTATTTTTTGTATTGTTAATCTTTTCAAATAATGAAACAGCAAGGTCTGGTTTATTAATTTTATAATATGTATAACCTGATAATGCATATTTATAATTTCGTAAGTTTTCATTTTCATTTATTATTTTATTCAAATTATTTATGCATTCATTATATCTTGCTTTTAAAAAATTTATTTCTGCTAATCGATAATATAAGATATTTAAAAATTCAATATCTTTTTTTTCTTTTTCTACTTTTATTATTAATTCTTTTAAAATTTTTTCTGCTTTTTCATAATTTGCTAATCGTATATAAATATATGCTTCGAAATATTTAATTGAATCAAATTTTAATAATTTTGTTAGTGTATAACATTCTTTTAAAAGTTCTGTGCTTTTATTTAATTTCAAACTTGATTGATAAAATATTTTAAATGCATTTAAAATTAATTCTTCATTATTATAAAAATATTTCTTATACTCATCATATTTTTTTAGACATTTTATAAATTCATTTTTTTTATATGATAAAATTAAATCTATAAAATTTATATTTGTATAAAGTTCAATATATCTTTCATTATATTTCAGACTATTAAATAGTTTTATGTATTCTTCTGTTTTATTCAAATCATTTTTAGTAAAATAAAAAATTATCATTGCACCATATTTTAAATAGTTGTCAATACTTATTTTTTCTATATATTTTAAAGCACTATTAAAATTATTTATTTTATAATATGATATTGCTGTTAAATAATTTATTAAATCAAGAATAATTGGTTTTGTTAAATTTATTTTTTCTGTTTCTATCTTTTTTACTAATTTTTCATATTCGCCATTCTCAAATAATATTTTTATTTCGAGTAAATAATTATCTTCATAAAAAAAAGAATTTTGTGGAATTGGTTTTATAAATTCCTGAATATTCTGTATATATTCTTCTCTTTCGGATATGGAAAATAAATTTTTATAAAATTGCTCTGCTGAAAATAATATTGAACAATTTATAAATAACCAAATAATAAAAAATTTCTTAATCATATTTAATATTTATTTTTAATAATTTATATGCAATTTCAGTATCTTTATTAAATATTAATTTTGAGACAAAATTATAAACTGCTTTATCTAATGAAATTATTTTCGAACTTTTTATAAAATTTATCTTTTCCACTTTGCCTTCTGGATTAATCTTAATTAATAATTCAATTAATATGTTTTCATAAAATGGATTTATAAATTCTGGTAAATTAAGTTCTGATTGTTTTATTATTATTCGCTCTGCTTGTATTTTTGTTATTTCAGGTATCTGCTCTTTTTCTTCTTCTTTTTCTATATATTCTTTTTCTTCTTCCTTTTGTTCTTCTTCAATTTTTTCTTCTCCTTTTTCTACAACTTTTTCTTCTGTTTTTTGTTCTTTTTCTACTTTCTCTTCAATCTTTTCTTCAACTTTTTCTTTTCCTTCTTCTGGAATTCTCTCTTCCTCTATAATTTCCTCTTCTTTAATTTTTTTCTTCTCTTTCTTTTTTATTATTTCTTTTTTGGCTGGTTTTATTTCTCCCTCTTTTACTTCTAATATCTCTGTATCACTTTTTTTTTCGATTATTGAAGAAACACTAATCTTTTTTGCTATTTCTTTTTTTAAATTTATTTTGTAATGATAAATATAAATAGTAGTAAATACTATGATAAAAAGAATAATTATGATAATATCTTTATTCTTTTTCATTTATCTAATTTTTTATTCTTTGTAAAAAATAAACTGAACAAACTGTGGTGGGATATTTATTCATAAATATTTAATTAAAAAACACTTATTACATCTTTTAATGCATTATAGTCTTCTAATGTGATTCCCGGCACTTTAATTATATCATCACCTGTTTTAAATTTTTCAATATTCTCTCTATACCAGATTATATTTTGTGCCTTATATTCTGTTATATTTGGTAATCTTGTTAAATCAGATAAAGATGCTGTATTTATATTTATCTTTCCTGCTAATGAACTTGCTGAACTTACACTCGGAGTATATTGTGGAGTTGTTCCTGTTGTTCGTGGTGTCTCAAAATATGATGGTTGACTTAATATTGATTGTAAAACTGAATAATCTCTTTGTTCTTCATATCTTGGTGTCTCATAATAACTTGATTGATATGATGGATAAATAGTTGAATAATAATCACTTTGATATCTACTGCTCATATCATAAGATGTTTTTGGTTTATTTAATTCTTCTTTTATTTTTCCTAATTCTGAATTTATTGTTCTTAATTCTTCTTTTAATGCTTTTACACTTTCAAGTTCAAATGTCTTTTTTTCGGCATTTAATTTTTCTTCTAATGCTCTATTATTCTTTTTTACTTCAACTAATTTTAAACTTAATTGTGCCACTTCTTTATTTAATTCAGTATTTTTTAATTCTAATTCATTCATCTTTTTTGCTTTCTTTACATCTTCCATTTCTTTTCTAAATTCTTCTAATGATAATAAATATTGCTCTTGTTGCTCTTTTATTGTTTTATCCGCTTTTGTTGAGATGTTCTTTATTTCATCTGCTGCTGATTTTCTTAATTCATCGATTCTCTGTAAAATTCCTTCTTTAAATTTTGAATAATCATCTTTTAGTTTTTGCATATCTGATTTTAATTCTTCTACAATTTTCCTTGTAAAATTAAATTCATCTTTTAAATTTATAAAACTTTCCTGAGTTGAATAATAAACAGAACTCATACTTTGTTTTGTTTGTTCTGTATATGGTGTTTCTTCTTTTTTTTCTTGTGTTTTTGTTATTGCTGTTTCTGGCATTGATGCTTCTGGTAATGGTTGTAATTTGGTTGTCTCACTTTTTTCTGGCGAATATACTGCTAACTCACTTCTTCTTTGTAAATCATAATCTCGTTTTATAATTGATAAATTATATAATGCTTCTTTATTATTTTCATCTATCTTTAAAACTTTATTATATTGTTCTATTGCTTTATCTATCTCTCCATTTAATTTATATGCTACACCTAAATTTAATAATGCTGGAATTGATGTTGGATTTAATAATAGTGCTTTTTGATATTCTACTATTGCTTCTGGATATTTTCCTAATATTCGATATACTACACCTAAATTAATATGATAATCAATATCATTTTGATTTAATGCAATTGCACTTTTAAAAGCATTTACTGCTTTGTTATATTGCCGTGTTTTATAATAACAAATTCCTAAATTATAAAATGCATCTGCTATATTGGGATTATATTGAATTGATAATTCTAAATTTTTTATTGCTTCAACATAATTACCAATTGCTAAATATACTGTGCCTAAACTATAATAAGCATTTGCATTTGATGGGTCGAATTTTATTGCTTCTTCAAATGAAACTATTGCATTTCTGTAATCTTTCTTTTCAAAATATGAAATGCCCAATTTATAATGAGTTCTGCTATTTTGTTCATTTATATTTTGTGAATATAAAATAGAAATAAAAATAACTAATAATAAAATTACAAAAAAATTTTGTTTCATTACTGCTCTCCTTTATTATTTTATTCTAATAATCTTAATTCAAGTTTTGCTTTAAATGCAATTTCACTATTTGGTTCAATAATAACTGCTCGCTCAAATTGATTATATGCTTTATCAAATAATTTTAATTGTTTATAAACCAAACCTAAATGGTATCTTTTTATTTGTGAATCTTCTTCATAAAATACTGATTTCTCTATATATTCTTTTGCCTTAATTATTTCACCTTGTTGAAAATAAATCCAACCTAAAGTATGATAATATTTTGCTTTATGCTGTAAATCAAGATTAATTGCTTTATATACAAGATTTTCTGCTTCATTTAATTTTGTCCCTAATTCTGCATATAAATATGCTAAATTATTATAAGCAAGTGGATTATTTGGAAAATATTCTATTGCCTTCTGATATTCTTTTATTGCTTCATCATACATTCCTTTTAATTTGTATTCGTATCCTTTTTTATTAAAATATGTTGCATCATAATTATATAGTTTTTCTTCAAATTGCATTTGTTTTGGACTCTTTTTTTCACTATACATTGGTTTTAATAATACTCTTGAATTTATATCAGGTATCTTTTTTTCTTCTTCTAATTTCGGCGCACGCTCTGGAATCATCTTAATATCCTGCATTATTTCCGCTGTTTTTAATATTGCCTCTTCTATATTTTTCTTTGGTTGAAAATTATACTCTTCTGAATATTTATTATGTAATTCCATTTCTTCTCGTAACGAAAATTCTTTCTCACTTATTTTTTCTAATTCTTTTGTCTTACTTTCTATTTCAGCTTCACTTATTTTCTCTTCTGGTTTTAACATTAAATCTTCTGCTTTTGTTTTACTTATCATTTTTAAATAATTTGCTGATATACTATTTAATTCATCTTCGGGTAAAAAAGTTAATACTTTTGAAAAATAATATTTTGCATTTCCATAATTTTTTAATACTTCATAATATATTTTGCCTAAATTAAAATTTGCTTCTTTTAATTTCTCGCCATCTGGATAGAGTTCAATATATTTTTTATAATACTTTATTGCATTTGCTATATCATTTATAAAATGACTTGATACTGCTACATTATATAATGCCTTTTTATAATCCCCTTCTTGATATGATGTCTTTTCCAGATATTTTAAATAATTCTGTATTGCTTCTTTATAATTATTTTTACTAAATTGAAAATCAGCAATTTTTAAATAATCTTCACTTTCCTTTATATCATCTTCTCTTATTCTTACTTCTTTTGGTATTAATCTTATGTTTTCTACTTCATCTAATTTCTTTGGTTCCTCTACTTGAATTTGTTCATCAATTATTATTGTATCGCCTTCGGATATTGATATTAAATTTTGTAAATTATTTAATTCAACTATACGATGATATTTCGCACCATCGCCATAAACTTTTTTCGCTATATCCCATAATGTTTCGTTCTTCTGAACTATATATGTTTTATATGTTAATTTTGGTTTTGTAATAAAAAAATCAGTATCTATTTGACTGGTCGATGGAACTTTATCTTCCGAACTTATAAATTGAATATCTTCATCTACTAATGGTAACTTTTTTATTGTTGTATCACTCTTAATTTCTTCTATATTTATTTTTTTCTTTTCTGGTTTTATTTCTTCTTCTGTTAATTTTTTATATTGATATTTTGCTACACTTATAAATGGTGAGTTTGGATATAAGTTTATAAAATCTTTGTAAATTTTTATTGCATCAGTTACAAATCCAGCATTTTCATAGGCTTTTGCAAGATAATATAATGAACTACTATATTTATAACTATCTGAATTTTCATATTTCTTTCTTATTTCACTGAATAATTTAATTGCTTCTTTGAAATCATTACTTTTAAATGTATTTAATGCTCTTTCAAAATCTTCATCAATGTTATTACTTAAAATTTGTATTGGAAAATATACTACCAAAAAAATTATTAAAACATAACTATTCTTCATAATTATTTTTTAAGAATACATACAAATCTTTTTTCTCTTTTGGGTCATTTAAATCAACTGATGCTTTTTTAAAATATTCAAGTGCCTCATTTTTATTTTTATTAAATATGTAATATCCATATTTTAAATTATATAACCAATCATTTTCATCTATTTTTCGTGCCATTTCAAAATATTCTTCTGCTTTTTCTTTATTCTCAAGTTTGTTATAACAATCTGCAATATAAACTATTGCTTCTATATTATTTTTGTCCTGCTCAACTACTTTTAGTAAATCATTTATTGCCTGAAAATATTTTTCTTTTGCATATAATTTTTTTGCATTTGCTAATATGTTCTGTAAATTCTTATAGTTTTCTATTAATTTTTTTAATGGTTTTTCAAATTTGAATTTTGCTAATTCTTTACTACAATTTAATATGTATGAAATTTCTTCTATAAAATATTTCTTGCATTCTGTTAATAATTCTTTTTCATATTTATTTAAACTTTCTTTGTGGGCTAATATCGTGCTTACTTTTATTACTTCTGCTACTTGATATGGGTCGCCACTTAATGATTTCTTTTTATTCTCTTCAAGTCGCTTTATCCAATCTTTATTATATCCTGTATCTGGTATCTCTATAAAATGAAATACTTTTTCTAATTCTTCTTTCGTCAGCGGTAGTCGGATTCCAAGTGATTCAACTTCATTTATTGGAACATAAACTTCCATTTCTTTTAATAAAATTTTATACATTTTTAAATTATTGTCCAGAATCATATCTTCTTTTATTTCAATTACTTCTCCTATTCCTTTTAAAGGATAGATAACTTTATCGCCTACTTTAAATTCTACCATTTTCTTCAATCCTTTCTTTAATATTATTGTAAAATTTCCCTTTTATAAATATTTTTTTTTAATTTTAAATTTTTTTTATAAATAGTCAAGAAAAAAATCTATTCTTTATTAATTTTTTTTGATTGATTTTTTAATCAATTGGAGGTGGCGGTGGGAATTGAACCCACGTATAACGGTTTTGCAGACCGCTGCCTGACCTCTTGGCTACGCCACCATTTTTTTAATTTTAACATATTTTATAATATTATTTTTTTATGTCAAGAATTTATTTCTTGATTTATTTCTTTTTTTATTTTTTATTATTTTTATAATGATTGAAAAAATTGAAAATAATATTGTTAATATCTTTTTAAATAGAGTTGAAAAATATAAAAATAAAACTTTCATCAAATATCAAAATAAAAATAATGAATGGCTGGAACTTTCTTATTTTGATTTTTATAATTCCGCTCTTAATTTTGCCAAAGGGCTTCAATTATTAGGAATTGAAAAAAATGATATTATTACTATCATTTCAGAAAATCGTTTAGAATGGTTAATCTCTGATATGGCTATTCTTTTTTGCAATGCTATAAATGCCGCTTATTACGATAATGCTTCTTCTTCTGAATTAGAATATGTAATTAATAATGCCAAACCTAAATTTATCATATTATCAAATAATCATCAATTATTAAAAGTTTTAAGAATTCCTGATATTTATTCTTTGATTAATTATTTTATTATTTTTGATTATAAAGATGAATATAAATCAAATAAAAAAATATTGAGTTTTAATGATGTTTATGAATTAGGTAAAGAAAAAGGTAATAATGAAAAAATTTTTGAGACATTAAAATCCATAAATGAAAATAATGTTATAACTTTAATTTTCACTTCTGGTTCTGGTGGTCTACCTAAAGGTGCTATGCTGACTCATAAAAATATTGTTGAAGATATTAAAAGATGTTCACACCGTTTTTTTATTCCATCTGATTTCCTCTTTTTATCTTTTTTACCATTGAGTCATTCTTTTGAACGAACAACAACTTATTATTTTTCTATTTACTCTGGTGCTACAATTGCAATCTGTCAAAAACCACTCGAAGTAATAAATAATATTAAAGAAGTTAAACCTGATATTGTTATTAGTGTCCCCAGATTATTTGAAAAATTTTATAAAAAATTTTTTGAGAAAGTTAATAATTCTAATTTTATTCAAAAAACTATTTTGATAAATGCTATAAAATTTGCTAATAATATTTCTGATTATTTTATTAATTATAAACCTTTACCATTTTTTAAAAAAATAATTTTTTTATTTTTAAAATTTTTAGTTTATAAAAAAATTTATAATGCTGTTGGTGGAAACATAAAATATTTCATTTCCGGTGGTGCACCACTTAACTCTGATATTATAAAATTTTTCTGGGGAATTGGTTTAAAAATTTTTGAAGGTTATGGCTTAACTGAATGCTCCCCTGTCGTTTCTGTAAATTATGAAAATAATATTAAATTAGGTTCTGTTGGAAAACCTTTACCTGACATTGAAATAAAGTTAGCAGATGATAATGAATTATTAATCCATGCTCCAATTGTTATGAAAGGTTATTTTAATAATGAAATTGCAACTAAAGAAATCATTGATTCTGATAATTGGCTTCATACTGGTGATATTGTAAAAATCGATGATGATGGTTATATTTATATTATTGGTCGAAAAAAAGATATAATTATTACTTCTACTGGTTACAATATCTCGCCTGCTGATATTGAAATGAAATTCCTTAATTTTAAGGAAATTTCGCAAGTTTGTTTAATTGGTGATAAATATAAATATCCTGTTCTTTTAATTGTTCCTAATTTCGATTTTCTAAAATTATTTACTCTTGAAAATAGCATAATTTATCAATCAATTGAAGATTTATTAATTAACAAAAATATTATAAATATTTATAAAAAAATAATTAAACAAGTAAATAAAGAATTAAATCAAGTTGAAAAAATACGGAATTTTAAATTGTTGTCAAAAGAATTTACAATTGATGATGCACTGTTAACACCAACTCTGAAAATTAAAAGAACTGCTATTTACAATAAATATATAAATGAAATAAAAAAATTATATAAAGATGAAGTTAAAGATATTTTTTAGTTTTTTCTTTTTTTTATTTTTTATTTTTTTATTTGCAGAAGAAAATTTAATTTTATCACCAGAACAAATTTTATCATCATTACAAAATATTGATGATAATTCTAAAATAAATTATCTTGAAGAACTTTATAAATTTGAACTTAATGAAAATAATTTACTGCAATTATTAAATTCAATTGATTTTAAAAATAATCAAATTACTTTTTTAATTAAAAAAATTTTTATTAAGAATTCTAAAAATATTGAAAAACTTTGTGAAATTATTTTTTTTGAAAAATTTAATAATGATTTAATCAGAGAACGAAATATAATTTCTTTTATTGAATTATTAAAAGGAATTAACTTAAATAAATCTCAAACTGAAAATATTAAGACATTATTAAAATTATTTATTGAACTTGAAAAAAATAGTTATTTAAAAGAATTATGTTTAAATTATCTTAAAGACAAATTTTCAGATGATGATATTGACTATTTAATTGATATTTATAACGAAGAAAAAAACGAAAATTTAAAATTACTATTAATCGATATATTGAATAAAATAAATAATATAAAAACTCTTAATTTTTTAATTGGGCTATCTTATAACACAAATAATAAAATAAAAGAAAAAGTTATTACTTTATTAGCAAATAAAAATGATAAAATTTTAATTTTACCTTTATTAAATTCTCTTGATGATACTGATGAGTTAATAATTCAAAATGCTATTTATGGTCTTAGAAAATATAAAACCAATCTCGCTTTTGAAAAAATATTAAATTTTTTAAATCATCCTAATTTAATAATTCAACAAGAATCAATTTATTGTATTGGTAATTTTGAGAATGATACTGCGCTAATCAAATTATTGGAATTATATATCTCGAATAATAATCAAGAAATACGAAAAACAATTGAAAATGTTATAAAACAAAATAATTATTTTTCCTTACAAAAAATTGAAAAATTAAAATCCTCCCTCTTTGAAACTAATTCAATTATCCTTGAAAATCTAATTAAAAATATTTATCAATATAAAAAATTATAAATATGCTTCGAAATTTTTGCCTCTAATTAAATCTTTTCCACTTTCTATTATTAATGAATTTTCTGTTGACTTTGTTATATCTGCTGTTGCAGCATCGAGTGCTAAATTCTGATTTACTTCACTTGTATTTCTAATATCATTTCTACTGATGCCTGTATTTTGTTCAATTGTTGAAACTAATAAATTTTCTACTCTCATTATTTTGCCTCCCGCTAATAATTTTTTTCTATTGTAATATTTGAAAATAAAAAGTATAATTTGTCAAATAGAAAAATGAAAAATTTTTTTAGAAAAATTTTATTTGTTTTTATTCTTTTTCTGGCTTTATTTTTTAGCAGAAAAATTATTTCTTTATACAAACTTAAAAAAAATTATTTAATAAATTACCTGAAAAAAATCAGCTTTTTATTTAAATTAAAATTTTTATCACCATTACTGGTTTATAATTGTTCTAAATTTGTAATGAATAAAATTTATAAAGAACAAAGTTGCTTGTTAATTAATTCACTTGCTTTTATTATTCTTAAAAAATTTTATTCTCAAAATATTAATTTGTTTTTTGGAATAAATAAAAATGAAGATAATCTTAATGGCCATTGCTGGCTTAATATTTATGATTTTAATATCACTGATGAAGATAAATCAAAATATGAATTTATTTTTAAAATATGAAAAAATTATCTAATAGAGAAATAATAAAAAAATATTTTGCTAATTGTTTACCTTATGAAGTTATTATTGAATTAACAGAAGATTGTAATTTATCCTGTGTTCACTGCAATAGAGTAAAAGGTAAAAAATTTATTTCAATTGATGAATATAAATTTATTTTAAATGAATTAAAAAAATTAGGAACATATAGAGTTTTCTTTACTGGTGGTGAACCTACAATAAATCCTGATTTTTTAGATATTATTGATTTGACAATTAAAGAAAAATTCTTTTTCAGCATCCAAACTAATGGCACAAACATTACAAATGAGTTAATTAAAAAATTAAAACCAACAAAATTTTTTTCCTCTATGCAAATAAGCCTATATGGTAGTAATGAAAAAATTTATCGAAAAGTTACACAACAAAAAAATTTTTTTAAAAAAGTTATAAATAACATAGAGAAATGCAAAAATGCAGGTTTTAAAATTATTTTAAAAAGTTTAATTTCAAAACTTAATTATGATGATATAGAAAATTTAGAAAAATTAGGGAAAAAATTTAATGTGTTTCATAAATTTGATTTTACTATTTTTCCTCGTGATGATGGTAATTTAGATTATCAAAATTTAAGAGTTTCTTTTGATGATTTAATTAAATATCAATTAAGACTATATTCAAATTATACAAAAGAAGAAATAATAAAATCTTTAAAATCAAATCGTCATCTTAAAAAATATTTAAATACAAATATTTGTAATGCAGGTATTACAAAAATGTGTATTACTGCAAATGGTGAATTACTATCCTGTAATGCTTTTAGAAAATCTTTTGGAAATATCTTTAAATACGGTCTCATAAATTTATGGAAAAATTCAGATGAATTAAACCAATTAAGAAAATTAAAATTAAAAAATTTTAAAAAATGTGTTAATTGTAATTTATTAAAATATTGTAACTCAAAATGTATTGGTTTATTCTATGCTGAAAATAATAGCATTTTTATTCCTTCAGAATTCAGATGCACATTACAGGCTTTATATCTTGACATTATAAAAAAACATTATATAATATAAATATGAAAATGAAAAAGAAATACAAAAAACCCCTTCTTAAAAAATATGAAAAAATAGAAAATATTATTAAAGCAGATTGGACTGGTGAGCCGGCTCGTTCTGTCTCAGAAGGATTTTTAGGAACTTTTTCTAATGCAGATTGTGATGCTGGCAAAACCGACCCAATAAATACAGATTATTGCTTATATGAATTTGATGCTGGTGGAGATTAAAAATTTTTATATCTCTATTCTTATCTTTGAATAATACTTTGCTGGTGCAATAAAATTTTTATATATCATTCTTAAATATTTTATTTCATCTGTTTTTATTAACATTCGATAATAATAATTATTACTTATTTTATATATAACTGATTTTGCAGGACCTAATATAATTACCTTATCTTTTATCTTTGATTCTGTTATTTTCTTTTTTAATTTTGTTATCTCACTTTTTACTCTTTCGGCATTTCGCCCTTTAAATTCAATTAACATTAACTTTACAAATGGTGGATATTTAAAATTCTTTCTTATTTCAAGTTCTGTATTATAAAATTTATCATAATCATAATTTAATACACTTTCTATTGAATAATGTTCTGGATTAAATGTTTGTATTATTACTTTACCTGCTTCTTCTTTTGTCCTCCCTGTCCTTCCTGATGTCTGCATTATTAATTCAAATGTTCGTTCACTACTTTTATAATCTGGTATATTTAATGAAATATCTGCATTTAAAATTCCTACAAGCGCTATATCAGGAAAATTATGTCCTTTCGTTATTATCTGTGTTCCTATTACTATATCCACTTCTTTTTTCTTTAATTTTTTATATAATTCTTCATATGCATTTTTATACTGCATTGTATCAAGGTCAACTCTTAATATATTTTTGTTATAAAATTTTTCTTTTATATATCTTTCGATTTTTTCCGTGCCACTACCTATATTAAATAAATTTTCATTTTTACAATTTGGACATACCTCTGCCTTTTGGATTGAATAATTACAATAATGACAAACTAATTGTTCTGTTGTTTTATGATATGTTAAACTTATATCACAATTTATACATTTAAAAATATATTTACATTTTGGACACATTACAAAATTGGAATAGCCTCGTCTATTTAAAAATAATAATACCTGTTTATCCTTTTTTAAAACTTCTTTCATTAATTCTAATAATTCATAAGAAAATACTTTTTCTATTTCAAATTTTGTTTTCTTACTTAAATCTATAATTGAGATTTCTGGCATTAATTGATTAAATACTCTATGCTTTAATTTTAATAATTTGTATTTTCCTGTGATTGCATTGTAATAAGATTCAATTGATGGTGTGGCTGAACCAAGCACTGCTACTCCATTATTATTTTTTGCTCGCATTACTGCTATATCCCGTGCATTATATGTTGGCATTTCTTGATTCTTATATGTGCTCTCATGCTCTTCATCAACTATTATTATTCCAATATTTTCTAATGGAACAAAAATAGCCGAACGAACACCAATTACTATATCTATTTCTCCATTTTTGATTTTTTCCCAATAATATATTCTCTCTTTATTGCTTATTTTACTATGTAATATTGCTATTCGTTCTTTTTTAAAATAATTACATAAATAATGTAATGTTTGCGGTGTAAGAATTATTTCAGGAACTAATAATATTGCTTTTTTATTTTTTCTTATTACTTCTTTTATTAAACGAACATATATTTCTGTTTTTCCACTTGCTGTTACTCCAAATAACAAATATGATTGATATTCATTTTTTTCTATTGATTTTTTTATTGTTTCAAATGCATATTCTTGTTCTTCTGTAAATTTTATTTCTTCTTTTCCAAAATCTTTTTTTTCCTCATAATAAACTTTTTCTTTTGAAAATTCTTCTAAAATTATTATATCATTTTTAATTAAATTTTTTATAAATGCTGTTGTTGTATGAAACTCTTTTTTTGCTATTTCTACTGTTATTATTCTATTTTTATTTTCTGTTAACCAATTTACAAATTTTTTTTGTTTTTCTGTTTTGACTAATTTTGGATTTTTTAGTTTTATCTCAAAATACTTATTTGTTATTTTTGGAATTTTTAATTTATAGTCGATTTTAATTATACCTTTATTAATTATCTCTTTTAATTTTTTCTCATTTTTTATTAGTTTTTTTATTTCTTTTGTTAGATAAATTTTTTTTTCTATTTTTTTATTTATACTTTTTTCTAACTCTTCCTGATTTATTATCTTATATAATTTTATTAGTTTAAAATTTATTCCACCAATTAATAATGAATTAAATACAATCCCTAATGGAGTAAAATAATATTGAGACATCCATAAACCAAGATTTATTAATTCATTATTTAGAAATGGTTTTTCAGTATCTAATATTTCAACTATTGGTTTTATTTTTTTTTTATTTATTTTATTATCATTGATTTCGTCTATAATTTTTATTATGAACCCGATATATAATCTTGTTTTAACTTCGACAATAACTCTGCAACCTATAAATTTTTCTGATTTTGAAGTTATTGAATAATAATATGGTTCATTTATTTTTAATGAAAAAATTACCACAAGTGCATAATATTGATTGGAATTATTCTGATAATTTTCCATTTATTAAATCTCTAAACTTTTTTAAATCTTCCCACACCAATCTTTTTTCTGATGGTTTTTTCATTATTGCTTTTGGATGCAATGTTGCCATTACATAATAATCATTTCGTTTTTCTATTATCCCTCGTAATTGTGTTATACCTGTTTTATATTTTTTTAAAAAATATTGTGCTGCTGTATTTCCAAATATTAGTATATATTTTGGTTTTATTATTTCTATTTGTTCCTCTAATATTTTCATACATTCAAATATTTCTTTTTCTGTTAATAATTTATGTTCTTTTGAATGACATTTCACTATACTTGTTATATATAATTTATTAGCGTCCAATCCAATTGCTTTCATCATATTATTAAATAATTCTTTATCCTCGCCTGAAAATATTATTCCGTTTTCATCTTCTATCTCATCTGGTGGTGATGTTATTATCATTATTTTACTTTCTGCTGAACCTTTATCAAATACTACATTTTTCCGCGTTTTGCTTAATATACAATTTTTACATTTTTTATATTTTTCTCTTAATTCTTTTATTAATTTTTCTTTCTTTTCTTTTTCTTCATTTTCTTCGCCTGTAATTATTTTTATTTCACTTTTTTTTACTTCTTTTTTATTCTCTTCTTTTTCAAAAAAATTAATATAAATTAAATCGTCTTTATTATAATTATTCTTCAATATTCTTTTTGTTTGTGAGATTATTTCAAGTAGATAATTTTTATCATACATAATTAAATTACCATTTCAGGTTTAATATATTCATAATATCCTTTTTTAAAATTTGTAAGTTTATATTTTCCAATTTGTGTTCTTATTAATTTACTAACAAATAACCTATTTTTTTCACATAATTTCCTGATTATTCTATTTTGTCCTGAATAAATTGTTATTTCTATCCAGGCATTTTTTCCTTTTATTTGCTTTATTAAAACTTTTTCTGGTTTTACTAATTGTTTTTCTATTCTGATCCCTTTTGATAAATTATTTATTTTTTCTTTTAAATTTTCTTTTGTATGAACTTTAACTAAATAAACTTTTTTTACTTTATTTCTTGGATGTAATATTTGTTGTGCAAAATCACCATCATTTGTTAAAAAAATTAATCCTTCTGAATTATAATCTAATCTACCGACTGGAAATAAATTTTCTTTTTTTTCTTTTATTAAATCTATTATTAATTGCCTATTTTTTTCATCTGATTTTGAACATATAAATCCTTTTGGTTTATTTAATGCAATATAAATTTTCTCATTTATTTTTAATCTTTTATTTTTATATTTTACAGAATCTTTTCTCTCATCAATATCATAACTATAATCACTTATTATTTTTCCGTTTACTGTTATTAATCCTTGCTTTATTATTTTTTCACATTCTCTTCTTGAACCTATTCCTGCATTTGTTAAAAATTTTATTAATTTCATTTTATTAAATTACTTGAAAAATTTTTCTAATATTAGTATAATTATTTAAATGAACACAGAACTTAATTGTAATAATTGTAATAATAATATATGTAAAATTGTTTTGTCAAAAGATAATTTAAATCTCTATAAATGTGAAAATTGTAATCTTTTATTTACTTATCCCCAACCTGATAAAAATTTTCTTAAAACTTATTATTCAAAATCTTATTTCAAACATTGGTTTGAATATACTAATGTTAAAAAAAAGACTGATTTATGGCGGTTGAAATTAGTTTCTAAATTTTTAAAAAATAAAAAAAATATTGCTTTATTAGATTTTGGTTGTGGTGTTGGCTATTTCTTAAATTTTATTAAAAAGATTTTTCCTCATTGGAAAATATATGGTATTGAATTTTCTGATTTTGCTATAAATTATGCACAAGAAAATTTTCAATTAAATATTTTACATTATAACCAATTAAATCAAATCACTGATAAATTTGATGTTATTACGCTCTGGCATACAATAGAACATCTAAATGACCCTTGTAATGATATAAAAAAACTAAAAAATTTTTTAAAAGATGATGGCTTGATTTTTATTGAAACTCCTAATGTCAATTCCTTATTACAAAAAATTCGTGGTTTAAAAAGTTTAAATCTTGTCGAACATTTATTCCATTATACACCTGAAACTTTACAATATTTATTTATGCGTCATAATTTTAAAATTATTTTAAATAGACCAGGTAATCCAGGTTATACTCGTAAAGGAATAAAAATTTTTATTAAAAAAATTTTATCTTTTGTTGGATGGAAAATTTTTAATTTTATTCAAAAAAATTATGATGATACTATTTTGCTTATTGCTAAATATCAAATTGATAAATATACTGATTAAATTTCTTTAATTAAAAGAAGTTCAGTATCTCCATAACTATATTTTTTATATATTTTACAATTTAACTTTTTTTCAAACTTTTCATATTTTGATTTTTCTATTATTAATAACCCTTCTTTATTTAATAATTTTTTTTTCTTTATTTCTTCTAAACTTTTTAAATATAAATCAATTCTTTTATACGGTGGGTCAATGTAGATAATATCAAATTTTTTATCATTGTATTCTAAAAATTTTATTGCATCCATATTTACAATTTTTATTTTTGAATTTTTTTCTTTTATTTTTTTTAATATTAAATTGTATTGTTTTTTATTTATTTCTGTTCCAATTACTTCAAAATTTTCTTTTTCTGCTTCAAAACAAATTCTGCCTGTGCCTGAAAATAAGTCTAAAAATAAATTACCATTTAATTCATAATTTCTTATTATATCAAATAATGCCTTGACAATTTTATTTGTTGCTGGTCGAACTCTTGTGTCCATTTAAAAAAATAACTTTCTCTTTATCTTTATTTTATCACTATTTTTTATATATTCTTCTTCATTTATGTTTTTATATTTTTTATTATTTCTATATACAATAATTTTATATTTACTCTTTTTTGGTTTTGCAATTTTTAGCGCATCTTTAATTTTCATTCCTTTTTTTAATAGATATTTTCCACTATTTTGAACTCTTCCACTTATTTCAAACTTCTGTAAATATATATTTATTTCATCATTTGGTTTTACTACATATTCTTCATTTACAACTATATTTTTATTTGTAACTTTATCTATTAAATAATCACCAATTTCAATCGAATTTATAATATCACTTATGTTTAAATTTTTAATTAATTTAATTAAATATTTTTTCGGTTCTTCATAATAAATACTAATCAAAACATAACAATAATCTACATTTATATATAAATTATTATTATTCAAAATATTTTCAGTTAACAAATCTAATTCTTTTTTTTCATTTATATTTTCTGGATTATAAATTGTATATCTGTAAATATATTTTTCTGATAATTGATTTTTTAAATAATTATTTATTCTTGCTAATAATTTTTCTTTTTCTTCTTCTTCAATTTCAAGTGTTCTTTGAATTAAGCCTGAAAAATTAATTGAATATTTATTAATATTTTTATTTTTTTCTTGATTATTTTTTACAGATAAAGAAGGTAAAAAAGAATAATCAAACGGACTTTTTTCAGCAGGCGGGGCAATATCAAATCTTTTATACTGATTTATATCAGTTATTTCTACATCATAATATTTTATTGGTTTTTCTAATTCTTTAAGCCAATCATCATCTTCTTTTTTCTCTTCTTTTTTTATTTCAAAATTTTTTATTTTTTTTAATAGTGTTTCTGCTTCACTATTATTATTTTCTTTTTTTAATATTTCTTCTGCTTCTATTATTCTTTCAGTATTTATATATATTTTTGCTAATAATAAATTAGCATTTGTATTGTTTTTAAAATATTCAAGATATTCATTTAAATATTTTTCTGCTTCTTTAAAATTATTCAAATAAAAATATGTCAGTGATATAAAATAATTTATTTCAGTATCATCTAAAAAATTTTTTTTGTATTCAAGAAAATAATTTAATGCTAAATAATATTTTTTATTTTTTAATGCTTCCAAACCAGCACTTTTATAATCTGGTTTTATTATTATCTCTTTTTTTGGTTCAATAAAAAAAATTGAATCAGAATAAATATTCTGCTTTTGTTTTATAAATATTTTTGGAATAAATATATATTCACTATCAGTTAAAACACTCTGTTCATTCTCATTATAAAAACTATTTATTTTAATCAAAAAATTTTTGTCGTTTATAAAAATCTTTTCTATCTTCTTTTTTTCAATATTAAAATTTTTTCTATCATTTAATAGATAATAGCATTTTAAAAGATTATAATATCCTTTTTTTAATTCTTCTGGTTCATTTGTATTTTGAATAAATTTTTTAAGTAATTCAATTGCGCTATTTATATTATTTTTTTCTAATTCTTTTATGCCCTCGTAATAATAAAATTTATAAGCAAAAAGGAATGAATTAAAAAAAAGGAAAAATAAGAGAAAAAAAATTTTATTATAAAAATTAAATTTCATTTTTTAATTTTCTTGTCATTAATGCTTTAACTGAAATATATGGTTCTTTATTTTCATATAATATTTTATAAACTTCATTTGAAATTGGAAATTCAATTTTATATTTTTGTGAAATCTGTTTTATTGTTTTTACTGTGTAATACCCTTCTACAACCTGCTTTATTTTTTTTAATGCATCATCAACAGAATATCCTTTACCAATAAGTTCACCAAAATTACGATTTCTACTATACTTACTAAATGCTGTAGTCATTAAATCACCAATGCCTGATAAACCATAAAAAGTTTGGATTTGACAATTAAAAATTTTTGATAATTTAACTATCTCGTAAATTCCTCGTGTTAATAATGCTGCTTTTGTATTTGTGCCAAATCCAAGACCATCTGATATTCCTGCTGCAAGCGCAATTACATTTTTTACAGCACCACCTAACTCTGCTCCTATTATATCTGTTGTTGTATAAACACGAAAATAATCTCTATTAAATAATCTTTGTATCTGTTTTGCATAATTTATATTCTTTGATGCTGCAACTACTGCAGACGGTATTTTCTTTTCTACTTCTTCTGTATGTGTCGGTCCTGTTAAACTTACAATTTTATCTGTTTTTAATATATTTTCTACAATCATAGAACCAGTTAAAAAATATTTATGTTCTATACCTTTTGATAAATTTACTACTATTTGTTCTTTATAAAATGGCTTAATTTGTATTATTGTCTCTCTTAAAAATTTAAAAGGAATAATAAGAAGAATCAAATCAAATGATAAATTTAATATTTCTGATAATGATTGTAAAATTACAATCTTATTTTTATTCTTTTTTTCTATATTTTTTATTTGCTCAATATTTATATCATAGACATATATAAAATTTGTTTTATTTTCAAGAAGTAACTTTATAATTGTTTTTCCCCATGCGCCACAACCTATAACTAAAATTTTCATTTTAAAAAAATTTATGCTCCTCTTTTTTTATTATTCTTATGATATTTGATTTATGTTTATAAATTACAAATACAGAAATTAAAATTGCAAGTAATAAAAAAATTTTTTTTTCTGAATAAAAAATTAAAACAAAAAAAGGAAGTAAAAAAGCAGCAATAATAGAACCAGCAGAAATATAATGTGTTAAAAAAACAACGAGCACAAAAATAAAAAAACAAATTAAAACAGCATAAGGCACAAGAGCTAAAAAAACACCTGTTGCAGTCGCCACTCCTTTACCACCTTTAAAAGAAAGAAAAATTGTCCATATATGTCCAGCAACAAGAGCACATCCACATAAAATTAAAAAATAATCGTTTTTAGAAAATGATGAAAAATTTTTTATAAATAATAGTGGTAAAAAACCTTTTAAAATATCAATGATTAAAACAAAAATTCCATATTTTTTACCTAATGTCCTGAATACATTTGTTGCGCCTACATTGCCACTTCCATAATTTCTTATATCAATATTCTTAACTAATTTTCCAACAATATAAGCAGTTGGAAAAGAACCAATTAAATATAAAATAAATATATGAATAAAAATTATTAAATAATTCATAAAGATTAAATATAATTCGTAATAAATTTATTTGTCAAGTATAAGATAATTTGAATGTAATAAGTAATTATCTAAAAATTTTCAATTGACTTTTTATTAAAAATAAAATAAAATAATTAAATCTATAAGTTATTTGGTGAAAAAAATGAAAAAAGAACGAAAAAAAATTTTAGTGACAAGTGCCTTACCTTATGCTAATGGACCAATTCATATTGGTCATATAGCAGGTGCATATTTACCTGCTGATATTTTTGTCCGTTTTTGTAAAATGAAAAAACGCGATGTTGTTTATATTTGCGGAACAGATGAACACGGCGTGCCAATTACAATAACAGCAGAAAAAGAAAATGTTACACCCCAACAAATAGTAGATAAATACCATAAAATAATTAAAGAAGCATTTTTAAAATTAGGTATTGAATTTGATAATTTTTCAAGAACTTCATTAGAAATTCATCATAAAACATCACAGGACTTTTTCTTAAAAATTTATGAAAAAGGTTATTTAAAAGAAAAAACAATAACACAATTTTACTGTGAAAAATGTAAAAGATTTCTTGCTGATAGATATGTAGAAGGTATTTGTCCATATTGTAAAAAAGAAGGTGCACGTGGTGACCAATGTGAAAATTGTGGAAAATGGCTTAATCCTGAAGTATTAATAGAACCAAAATGCAAGGTATGTGGTTCAACACCTGTATTAAAAGAGACAAAACATTTATTTTTAAAAATGGATATTTTTCAAAAACAAATTGAAGAATATATTTGTTCAAAAAAATATTGGAAAGAAAATGTTACAAATTATTGTAACGGCTGGTTTAAAGAAGGTTTGACAGAACGAGCAGTTACAAGAGATATAAACTGGGGCATAAAAGTTCCTATTCCTGGTTATGAAGATAAAGTTATTTATGTATGGTTTGAAGCACCAATAGGTTATATTTCATCAACAAAAGAATGGGCAAGAAAAAAAGGTAAACCAGATTTATGGAAAGAATACTGGCAAAATCCAGAATGTGAACTCATTCATTTTATTGGTAAAGATAATATAGTTTTTCACGCTGTTGTTTGGCCTATTACATTATTAGCGTATGGTGGTTATAATTTACCAACCGATATACCAGCGAATGAATTTTTAAATATTTCAAGCAAAAAAATTTCTACAAGTAGAAATTGGGCTATTTGGGTTCATGAATTTTTAGAAGAATTCTCAGCTGATTCTTTAAGATATACTCTTGCTATAAATGCACCAGAAACTCGTGATACTGATTTTACCTGGGAAGATTTTCAATTAAGAAATAATAGTGAACTAGCTGATGTAATTGGTAATTTTGTGAATAGAACATTAGTATTTATAAAAAAATACTTTAATGGAAAAATACCTGAAAAATATGAATTTTCAGCACGAGATAAAGAAATATTAAATGAGATAAAACTCACAAAAGAACAGATGACAGAATATTTTGAAAGATATTGTATAAAAGATGCAACACAAACTTTTTTCAAATTAGCAAAATCAGCAAATAAATATTTTAATGACTCTGAACCGTGGCGAACATTAAAAGAAAATATTAATCAATGCAAAACCACAATATATGTATGTGCACAATTAGTTAAAGCATTAGCATTATTAATGAATCCAATAATGCCATTTGCAGCACAAAAAATCTGGAAAATGCTAAAATATGAAGGAAAAATTCAAGACCAAAATTGGGATGATATTGATAAAAATTTTATTGAAGAAAATAAAGAGATAGGTGAAATAAAAATAATATTTAATAAAATTGAAGATAAACAAATAGAAAAGCAGATTCAAAAATTAACAGGTGATATTCCAAAACAAGATGAAAAACAAGAAACAGAAAACATAATTACAATAGATGATTTTAAAAAAATAAAATTAAAAACAGCAAAAATACTTGAAGCTGAAAATGTAAAAAATTCAAATAAATTAATTAGATTACAAATAAAAATTGGCGAAGAAAAAAGACAGATAATTGCTGGTATAGCAGAATATTATAAACCAGAAGATTTAATAGGGAAAACAATTGTAGTTGTAACAAATTTACAAAAAGCAAAATTATTTGGTCTTGAATCGAATGGTATGTTATTAGCAGCAAAAAAAAATGGTAAATTGACTTTATTAACAGTTGAAAATAATGAAATCAGTGATGGTGCTGATATTTCATAAATAAAAATTTAGTATGAGGTGAAAATAAGTATGTTAAAAGAAAATGGTTTTTTCTTTACTGATGCTCAATTAAAAAATGAAATTAAAAAGTGTGAATATTGTGAAGAAAAAGGTTGCACAGCAAAATGTCCTGCTAATTGTTCGCCAATGGATTTTATAAAAGCAATAGAATGTTTTGAAAAATCTGATTTTAAACGCGCAGCTGCATTAATTTATCGAATGAATCCACTTGGTGGTGTATGTGGTATGGTTTGCCCTGATAGACATTGTATGAGTGGCTGTGCAAGACGCGAATTTGACGCATCTGTAAATATACCTGATATTCAATCAACAATAATAGAAAAAGCATATAAATTAAATGCTGTTCCAATTTTTAAAAAAACAAAAGCTGAAAATGGTGAAATAGCAATTGTAGGTGGTGGACCTGCTGGTATTGCAGCTGCCGCAACACTTGCTTCACTCGGTTATTATATCCATATTTTTGAGCAATCAGATAAATTAGGTGGTGCTTGTAATTTAATTCCAGATTTTAGACTGCCAAAATATGTTTTAGAACGCGATATAAATTTCGCTTTATCATTAGGTAAAATAAAAGTTCATTTAAATAAAAAAATAAAAGATATAAATACACTATTAGAAAAAAATTTTAATGCAATAATAATAGCAGCAGGTCTCCAAGAACCAATTAAATTAGGTATAAAAAATGAGAAATTAGCAATATATGGAACTGATTATTTAAAAGAAGTAGATAAATATAATGTAAAAGATGAATGTGTAGCAATAGTTGGTGGCGGGGCGACAGCAACTGATTGTGCTTTAACTGCTTTAAAAAAAGGCGCTAAAAAAGTTTATATGTTTTCATTGGAAAAATTAAGTGAAATGCCATTAACAGCAAAAGAAATGAAAGAATTAATTCATAGTGGAGTAGTGGTAGAAGGAAGAACAAAATTAATTGAAATCATGAAAAGTGATGGAAAAATAAGTGGTATAAAAACAAAGAAAGTTGATTTAAAAGAAGAAGGCAAATTTAGTTTAAATAATATTATTGAAATAGAAAAATCAGAAGTAAAAAGAAATGATATAACAAAAGTAATTATAGCAATAGGAAATAAACGAGCATTTGAAAAAATTGATAACCCAAAAATTTATTATGCAGGTGATTTTTTAAATGGACCAACAACAGTAGTAGAAGCAATAGCATCAGGAAAAAATATTGCTTATTTTGTTGATGAATATTTAACAAAACATTTTCAGCCTGTAATTGAAGATAATAAAAAAAGTTTTGTTATTATTAAAGGTTATAATGAAATACCAATTTCATTAGAAACAGATTTTTTTGGAAGAAAAATTACAACACCATTTTTATTATCAGCAGCACCACCATCAGATGGTCTTGAACAAATGAAAAAAGCATATTTAGCAGGTTGGTCTGGTGGCGTAATGAAGACAGCTTTTGACAATGTACCAATTCACATTCCAGCAGAATATATGTTTGCATTCAATGATAAAACTTATGCAAATTGTGATAATGTATCAGGTCATCCACTTGATAGAGTATGTTCTGAAATAGAAAAATTAATTAAAGAATTTCCAGATAGATTAACAATAGGTGGCACAGGTGGTCCTGTTACAGGCAATGATGAAAGCGACAAAAAAGGATGGCAGAATAATACAAAAAAATTAGAAAATGCAGGTGCTATGGCTGTTGAGTATAGTCTATCCTGTCCACAGGG
>DAONJL010000014.1:0-47149 GCA_035405645.1 bacterium
CAAATACATAAATTTGGATTAATCTTTGTTGGTCCTGAATGTAAAAAGATAATTAAAATTTAAAAGAAAATTTGGAGTATTTTTTTACCAAGTAATCTAATAACTTTTAAATAGAAAAAAATAATTTTTGGTGAAAGTAAAAATTTTATAAGTCTATCAATTTTATACTACTGCAAAAATATTAATTTATATTTAATTAACTATATTACTTGACTTTATTTTATAGATAAATTAAACAAAGCAAATAAAAGAAAGGAGAGATGGCTGAGTGGTCGAAAGCGGCGGACTCGAAATCCGTTGTTCTCATTTTTGAGAACCGTGGGTTCGAATCCCACTCTCTCCGCCATTATATCTTATTCGTTAAACTAATTTTATTTTGAAAAAATAAGAATAATTTTTTGAATTATAAAACAAATTAAAAAATACAAAAAAGCAGAAAAAATAATCGAGGCACCTGATGGTATTTCAAATAAATAAGAAAGATAAAGTCCTAAAAAACAAGATAAAAAACAAAACAAAATTGAAAGTAAAATAATCCTTTTAAAATTATTAGTAAAAATATTTGCAGTTGCTTGTGGAATAGTTAATAAAGCAATAATAAGAAAATTACCTACCACTCGTAAATTAATAACAATAGTAAAAGTGCATAATAAAAATAAAAGTAATTTTATTAAATTAACAGGCAATTTTTGGATTCGAGCATATTGTTCATCATAGGATATATATAAAATTTCATTATAAAAAAAAACAAAAAATAAAATAATTACAATATCAAGGATGAGCATAGTTAATAATTCAAATCGTGAAATAATTAAAATATTGCCAAACAAATAAGTCATTAAATCCTGTGAATAACCAGTTTTAAGAGAAACAAAAAATACACCAAGTGCCATACCAAAAGCCCATAAAATTCCTATAAAAGAATCTTCACGAATATTAATTTTATCTGGAAAATAATTTAATAAAAAACTAATTAACAAAGCATAAATCATTACTGAAAATAAAGGATTAATGCCAACTAATAAACCAAAACCAATACCAGCTAAACAAGAATGAGCTATACCGCCACTGATAAATACTAATCTTTTAGCAACAATATAAGAACCAATTATACCACAAGAAAATGATGTTAATATTGTCGCTATTAATGCATTTATAAAAAATTGATAATTTAATAATTCTAACATACTATTTTGATTAATGAATATGTTCTTTTAAAATTCTATGTGGAAATTTGCCATGAGCTATTAAATCAACCGGACATTTATATGCTTCTGAAATTATTTTGTCACTAATTTCATTTGAACTATGATAAAAAAGTGTTTTATTTATACACGCAATATTTTTAATATAAATTGGTATTATTCCAATGTCATGTGAAACAAGAATAATTGCTGTGGTTTTATTTAATTCTTTCATTATCTCATAAATAGTAAATTCAAATTCTTTATCTATATAAGTATCAGGTTCATCTAAAATTAAAACATTGCAATTTGATATTAAAGCACGACATATTAAAACACGCTGTAATTGGCCGCCTGATAATTCACCTATTGGTTTATTTCTTAAATTTAATATGTTAAATTTATTAAGTAAATTTTCAGCTTTTTCAATATCTTCTTTTGCCCATTTCTTAAAAATTCTTTTTTTTCTAATCAAACCAGAAAGAACAACATCAAGGACAGAAATAGGAAATTTTCTGTCAAACATATTTAATTGTGGAACATAACCAAAATTAATATCAATATAAAATTTGATTTCACCTTTAAATGGCTTAATTAAACCAAGTATCAATTTTATTAATGTGGTTTTACCACTTCCATTAGCACCTATTATCCCCAAAAAATCATTCTCATATATTTTTAAATTTACATCTTTTAATACAATATTATCGCTATAACCAACATCAATATTTTTTAATTCTATTATTGTTTTCATTTTAAATACTTATCAAAAACATCTACAATTAAATTCATATTTTTTAACCAATCATATTCAAGTGGATTAAATTCAATTACATTGCCTTTTATTTCATTGGCAATTGATTTTGCACGTTCTTTTGGAAATTGAATTTGCACAAATATTATTTTTATTTCTTCTCTTCTGGCAATATCAATTATTTCTTTTAGTTTAAATATTTCTGGCTCTTTTCCTTCATATTCTATTGATATTTGTTCAAATTTATAATGTTCAGCAAAATATGTTAGATTAGGATGATATATTACAAATTTCTTATTCTTCTTCTCTTCTGATATTTTTTTTATCCGATTTTCTAATTCATTTATTTCACTTAAAAATAATAAATAATTTTTTTTATATTTTTCTTCTGCATCTCTATTTATTTCTAAAAGTGAATTATAAATATTTTCCAGCATTATTTTTACGCATTGCGGTGATAACCAGATATGTGGTTCAACTTCTTCTTCTTCTTCACTTTGATTATGTTGTTCATCTTTATGATGATGCTCTTCACCTTTTATAAAATTAATATTTTTTGATGTATTAATTATTTTTAAATCTGGATTTATTTTTTTTATTCGTTCAATTAAATTTTTTTCAATTGGTAAAGTTCCAACTATAAAATAAAATTCTGAATTTGATAAATCTTTTATTTGTTTTAATGAAGGTTCAAAAATATGTGGATTAAAATTTTCTGGTATTAAAACATTTATTAAATAATCATTGCCCACAATTCTTTCTACTAAATATTTTTGTGGTGGTATTGAAACAGTTAAAATATTTTTATTTACTAATTTTTTATCTTTTTGACCAGAACAACAAAAAAATAAAATAAATATAAACACAAAAATTAAAAAAATTTTCATAAAAAAGAATTTATTTGGAAGTCATAGTATAAACGCCATCCCACCCTGCACCAGGTGGCTTTTTTTTATAATATTTACAGCGCTCTAAATATACTGCTGATGGTCCATCATTTTTATTTTTTAATATATTTTGAAATATTTTTATTGCAGTATTCCAATCCTGATTAAAATATGCATCAAGTCCCTTTTCAAATTCTATAATTAAATTTACATCAACATCTTTTTTATAGCCAACCACTTCATAAATAACTACTGGTTCATTCTTACCTTTTACTTTTATCTTATCTAATTTTCGAAAAACAATTTCATCAGAATTTATTCCGTCTCTTGTCGAGGCACTGATCACAAAATTAATACCATACACTTTTCCAACGCCTTCTAATCGTGAAGCTAAATTAACATTATCACCAATAACCGTAAAATCACGACGATAATATTTACTTCCTAAATCACCCATATACAAATTTCCAGAATTAACACCAATTCGCATATTTAATTTATTAGTCTGTGTCTCATTAAATTCTTTTAATGCATTCAACATATTTATACCTGCTTTAACAGCGTCTAATTGCCCTTCTTTTGGATTACCAAAAATAGCCATAATTGCATCACCAATAAATTTATCAATTATAGCATTATGATTTTTTAATATTTGACACATTATATCAAAATATTCATTTAATAATGATAATAATTCCTGGGCGGGTAATTTTTCACAGGTTGTAGTAAAGCCTGCTAAATCAGTAAACATAACAGTAACATAAGCTTCTTTTGCACGCATTTGATACATAAGTTCTTTATCCTTTGAGCGTAATTTGGCATCTTCAAGTGCTGCATCAGAAACATAAAATTTAAGTATTTCTCGCTCTTTTTGCATCTTCTTTTCTGCTAATAATCGTTCAACAATTACTATTAATTTATCAATAGTAAATGGTTTTGTAAGATAGGCTTTTACACCTGTTCCTGCACTTTTTGCTTTATCTGATTTACTATCACGCGAGGTCAACATTATTACTGGTATATCTTTTAATTTCTTATCTTTTCTTAATGCCTGACAAAAATCCCAACCATTCATTATCGGCATATCATAATCGGTGGTTATTATATCAGGTTCTATTTCTCTTGCTTTTTCTAATCCATCTTTTCCATTAACTGCATAAAAAACACGAAAACCTTGTTGCTCAAAACCCTGAATCATTATATTTCTTATTGTCTTACTATCATCTACAACCAATACTTTCTCTCGTGTATAATGTGTTGTCTCTGTTATTAATGCATTTATTCTACTTATCAACTCTTCATTATCTATTGGTTTTGTGAGATAATCATTAGCACCTGCATCAAAACCTCTATCAATATTTAAACCACCTGTTAATGAAGATAATATAACGAATGGAATATTTTCAGTTTTTGGATTTGTTTTTACTCGCTTACAAAATTCATAGCCATCCATCTCTGGCATTTCTATATCACTTAAAATTAAATCAGGTTTTTTTCTTTCAAGTATTTCAAGTGCTTCTTTTCCATTATATGCTTCAATTACATTAAAATTATTTTCCATTAAAATTTGTCTTAATTGTGTATGTATTGTTTTACTATCATCTACTATTAAGATAAATTTCTTATTAAATAATAATTTTTCAAATTCCATTATTAATTGTTCATTTGTTGTTGGCAATCTTATATAACTGATTGAATTATCCATTTCCATTATATCAGTTGGAATAGAATTAAATGAATAGAATAAAATTGGTATGTTAGTATATCTTGATTTTTTTCTGATAATTGTATAAATATCTTCATTTTCTTTATTTTTTAAATTAATATACATAAAAATAATATCAGGTTGAAAATTGTCAATCACTGAAGTTATATCTTCAGTATTTAATAAAAATTTGGTGTTTTCTTTTATTTCTGTTGCTAAAGTTTCTATATATTCACTTATCGTCTTATTAGGAGATATTACTAATACTTTTTTTGAAAACATATTACGCTACACCTAAATTTTTTGAGCGTTCTGTAATTGATTTCGCTGTATTAAATATTCCCATTATATCTAATATAAAAATAACTGTTCCTTCGCCTAATATTGTTGCTCCACTTATATGCTTAATATTTTTTAATATATTTCCTAATGATTTAATTACTATTTCCTGATGACCAATTATTTTATCTATTATTAATCCAATTTTTTTATCAGACATCTCAATTATATTTACTATATATCTTTCATTATTATCTTCTATGTTATTTATTTCAAGTATTTTACTTAATCTAATAACTGGTATTATTTCACCTCTTAATTTCATTACTGTTGATGAACCTATCTCCTTTATCTCATTCTTTTCTAATGTTATTGTCTCTTTTATAAATGTCAATGGAATAGCAAATAATCTTTTGGAAATTTCTACTATTTGAACATTTATTAATGAAATAGTTAATGGTAAAATTATTTTCATTATTGTTCCTTTATCAATTTCTGATGTAACCTTTATTGAACCATTTAATTGTTTTATATTTGTTAATACTACATCCATTCCAACACCACGACCTGAAATTTCTGTTACTTTTTCTGCACTTGAAAAGCCAGGTAAAAATATTAATTCTATTGCTTCTTCATCACTCATATTCTTTGCTTGTTCTGGTGTTATAATATTTTTTTTAATAGCACTTTCTTTTATTTTTTCAGGGTCTATTCCTTTGCCATCATCTTCTATTGTTATTATTGCTTGATTATTTTTATGTTCAGCTTTTATTCTTACTATTCCTTCTTCTGGTTTTCCTTTTTTTATTCTTTCCTCTGGTGTCTCTATTCCATGGTCTGCTGAATTTCTTAATATATGGACAAATGGGTCATTTAATTTTTCTATCACTGTTTTATCAAGTTCTACTTCACTTCCTATAATTTCTAATTTTATTTTCTTTTTTAATAATTTGGCATTATCACGAATAATTCTTGGCATTTTATCAAATAATTGTGCTATTGGAACTAATCGTAATTGCATTACACTCTCGCGTAATTCTTTTATTATTAAATTTAAGTGCTCATCTAAATACATTGCCTGCTGTAAATTATCATTAAATATTTCCTCAAATGATTTTAATTTTTCATTATACATTGAAATACTTTTTATATTTAATGCATCAATTTTTTCTAATTGTTCATTTATTATTTTTTGTATTTTAAATAATGAACCTGTTTTATTCATATCTTTTATATGTCTTGATATATCTTCATTTTTTATTCGATTTATAGTATGTATATATTCTTCTTTGTTTATTTCTAATTCATTTAATATTATTTTTAACATCTCACTTAATTCATAAAATTTCATTATGTCTTTATTAAATCTGATTTTATCAATAATAATTTCTCCAACTAAATTCATTATTGTATCTAATTTTTTTATATTTACTCTTATTGATGTTGTTAATTGCTCGACCTCTTTTTTACCTGCTTTTGGTTCAGCACTCTCTTTTTTTTCTAATATTTCTTTTTTGGTCTCAATTTTTGCTTCTGCTTCTTCTACTTCTATTGGTTTCTTTTCAAGTATTGAATTTAATTTTTTTACTATTAGCGAAATATCAATATTTGGATTTTCTTTTTCTATAATCTTATTTAATATCCGTTTAATATAATCCACACATTCAAATAAAATATCGAAAATATTTGAATCAATTTTCAATTCTTGCATGCGAACTTTATCAAGTATATTTTCAGATTTATGTGCTAATGTATTTAAAACCTGTAAATCTATTGCTGCTGAATTTCCTTTTAATGTATGCATTGCGCGAAATATAGAATTTAATACTTCCATATTTTCTGCATCATTTTCAAGATTTATAAAACTCTTTTCTAAATTATCAATTATTTCTTTTGTCTCTTCTATAAAATCACCTAATAAATTCTCATTTGCTGCTCTATCCCATTCTTTTATTTCTATCTCCTCATATTGCTCTATTTTTTTTGTTTCTTCTTTGCCTTTTACTTCTTCTTTCTTTTGAAAAGTATCTTTGTATTTTATTATTTGGATTCTTATTTGTTCTTCTGAAAATTTTGTTTCCAATACTTTTTCAAAATCATTAAAAAATTCTGTAAATATTTTTAATTTTTCTTCTTTGTAATTATTTTCATTTTGAAAATATTTTATAAGGTTTAATATTAAATCACCTAATTCATTATAATCTTTTATATATAACATTCCAATTATTGTTTCAATACAATATAAAAATATAGAATTAAATTCTTCTTTATTTTTTGGTATTTGATATTTTTCACCTTTTTTTATTGTTTTTAATAAATCTTTTATTTCATTTATATAATTTTCACTTACCATCTTTTATTCAAACCTTTTTACTGCTTCTGAATTTAATATATTTGGTATATTTATTATTGTAACAGGTTTTTTTTGATAAATTAACACACCACTAAAATAGTTTTTTACTTCCTCTGATAAAGTTGGTGGTAATGTATTACTTAAATTTTCATCAGAAGAATAAATACCAATCATTTCGTCAATTATTATGCCAAATGTCTTATTATCATAATATACAATTATAATTTTTTCACTCAATGAATTATTTTTCTTTAATAAAAATAATGATTTAAAATCGAAAACAACAACTATTTCTCCGCGTAAATTTATTACACCTTTTATATAGTCTGGTGTATGAATTACTGGTGTTATTTCTAAATTACTAACTACTTCTTTTATTTGTTCTATTGGTATTCCAAATAATTGTTCGTTCAATTTAAAACAGATATATTTTTTAATTTCAATCATAATTAAAAATTTCTATAATAAAAAAATATATTTGTAAAGATTTTTTTATTGACAATTGTCTAAAATCATTAGAAAATAAAATAATAAAAAAAGTTAAGGAGGAAAATTAAATGAATAAAGGTAAAAAAATAATTTTATTAATCATAGTTTTATTTTTATTCCAAATTTTATACGCAAATGAACCTGCTTCTATTTTCTTTTATAATCCAGACTCCAATATTGAAAATTTTGCTTTATTAGTTACTAACTTTACAAATTATTTTAAAGGAAATATCCCTGATTTTAAAATTCAACCATTTGTTAATATTGAAACACTTGTTAATGAAGCATTAAAAAGAAATCCTGCTTTTATTATTTTGCCATACTGGAATTATTTATTATTATTAAAAGACAAATCTTTTAATCCTTTGGGTTTAGAAGGCATATTAACTCCAATGGTTAATTCAAATGTTTTCTATAAAAAATTAATTTTAATAAAATCAAATTCATCAATTAAAGATATAGCAAATTTAGAAGGTAAAGCAGCAACAACTTCATTAGGTCTCCAAAGTGTTGATTTTTTAAATGAGTTCTTATTTCAGGATAAAGTAGATTTAAAAAAAATAACTTTTATATGGACAAAAAAAGATATGGATAGTTTATTAGCATTAAAATTTAATCAAGTGCAAATTGGTATTATCAGTGATAAGACATATAGTGAAACCAAAAAGACGCAGGCTGCAATGTTAAGTGATATAAAAGTTTTGAAAGAATCAAAAGAAATTCCTGAAATAGTTTTAATAGAATTAAAAAACAATAGCGATGCAAAAATATCAACAGAAATAAAAAAATTATTTTTAAATATGCATAATTCTGATGATGGTAAAAAAATTTTACAACTTTTAAATTATGATAAATGGGTCGAATTTAAAAAATAATGCGGAGGTTTGTATGAAAAAAAATATATTAATTTTAATAGGACTTTTTTGTTTTACTGCTGCTTTATTTAGTGCTGAAAAAATCGCAGTAGTTAAAAGTGCTTCTCTTGCTACTTATGATGTTGCTATCGATGGTTTTAAAGAATCAATTTTAATGGCTGGTATTAAAAATGAAATTGAAATTTATGATATGAAAGGTGATGATAATATTGCAAAAGAAATTATTGAACAGATTAAAAATGATAAAAATATAAAATTAATTTTTACACTTGGTGCAAGAGCAAGTGATATGATTGCTTCTGAAATTAAAGATATTCCTATTATTTTTTCTTATGTTTTAAACTGGAAAAATTATCCTTCTTTAAAACAAAAAAATGTAACAGGTATTGAATTTGAAATTCCACCTAATATTACTTTAACTCTTTTTAAAATGCTTGCTCCTGATATTAAAAAAATTGGTATTATTTATAATGAAAAAAATTCTATGGAAATAGTTAAGGAAATAACCAAAGAATGTGAGAATAATAATTTAATTTTAATTACAGAAAATATTTCTTCACCTTCAAAAATTAAAAGTGCTTTTAAAAATCTTCTAAAACAAAATATAAATGCTTTCTGGTTTATTGCTGACCCTATTTTAACACAGGATAGAAAACAATTTTCTGAATTAATAGAAAATTGTAATAAAGAAAAATTATTTACTATTACTGTAACTGAAAAATTAGTTGAATTATTTGGTGTCTTATTTGCCGTTGCGCCTGATTATAAAACAATTGGTTCACAGGCTGGCAGCCTTGTACAGAATATAATTCTAAATAATAAATCAATTGTTGATTTGCCTGTTGAAACTCCAATGGGAACTGTTAATGTCTTAAATAAAAAAACATCAGATAGTATTGGTTTAACAATAAATGATTTTCTTATAAGAATGTTTAATAATGTTTATGAATAATTGCTTTTTTTAATATTTCTTTTTCTACACCTTTGTAACAATTATAAATTTTTTCCTTTACTTATATGTCTTAAATATTTAATAATATAAATGATAATAAAACTCTTATTATTTTTTCTCATTTTTAAATCAATTATTTTTTCAGATAATTTAATTAAAGGAATTGATGCTTCTTATGTGGATGAACTTTTAGAGAAAGGTGCAGTATTTAAAGAAAATAATGAAGAAAAAAATATTTTTGATATTTATAAAAACAATGGTATAAATTATATCAGATTAAGATTATGGCATTCCCCAAAGAATAATTATTGTAATTTAGAACATACGATTAAAATTGCTAAAATAATTAAATCAAAAAATTTGAAATTATTATTAGCAATTCATTATTCTGATGATTGGGCTGACCCGTCTAAACAAACTATTCCAGCATTATGGCAAAATAAATCATTTAATGAAATTGAATTTGAAGTATTTAATTATACTCAAGAAATAATTAATTCTTTTAAGGAAAATAATATTTTGCCTGATATTATTCAAATTGGTAATGAAATTGAAAATGGTTTTTTATGGGATTATGGTAGAATTAACAATTTTACAAATTTTATGAATTTATTGAAACAAGCAATTTTTGCTATTCATAATAATTTAACTCAAGAGCAATTAAAAAAAGTAAAAATATTAATTCATATTTCCTGTAGTACTAATTATAATAAAACTATCTGGTTTTATGAAAATCTAATTAATGAAAATGTCCCTTTTGATTTAATTGGTTTATCATATTATCCGTGGTGGCATGGGACCCTTGAACAATTAGAAAACAGCCTCAAAATAATCAGTAAAAAAATTAATAAAGAAATAATTATTGTTGAAACAGCATATCCCTGGACATTAGATTGGTTTGATAATAAACATAATATTATTGGTGAAACCACACAATTATTAAATAATTATCCAGCGTCGCCAGCAGGGCAATTAAAATTTATAGAACAATTATTTAAAATCATAAAAAATATATCTAATGTAAAAGGTTTATTTTATTTTTCTGCTGATGCTATTAGTTGTAATTCTTTTTCTTCTGATTGGGAAAATTTAACTTTGTTTGATTTTTATGGTAATGCTTTACCAACATTAAAAATTTTTTTAAAAAATTAAAAAATAATTGACTATTTTAATTTTTATAAATAGAATAATTTTATTATGAATAAAGAGGAAGTAAAAATTTTAATTGCTGATGATGAAGAAATAATTAGAAAAGGCTTAAAAAAATTATTAAATAATAAAGGTTATACAAATATCATTGAAACTGATGACGGGAAAAAAGTATTATCATTATTAAATGAAATTCCAATTGATATTTATATTCTTGATATTAAAATGCCTGGTGTTGATGGTATAAAACTTTTAAAAGAAATTAAAAAAATTCAAAATAAATCGAAAGTAATAATTATAACAGGTCATGGAAATATTGAAAATTGTCGTGAAGCATTTTTATTTGGTGCAAGTGATTTTCTTACCAAACCTTTTGATATTGAACAGTTATATAATTGTCTTGAAAGAGTGATACAGGAACTTTCATTACAACCTGAAACATTAGAAAAAATTGGTGACCAAAATTTATCTGATGAAATTCTAAAATTAATTAATATTATTTATGATAAAAACACTGATAATACTTTGCGGGAAAATGCTGTATTAAAATTAGGAAAACTAAAAGATAAGCGTGTTATTCCATTATTATTAAATTTATTAAATACTGCTGATAAAAATTTAAAAGAAAAAATTATTTTTGTTCTTGGTAGAATTGGTGACCCAATTATATATGAAGAACTATTACAAATCTTAAAAAATGAAAAAGAAGATAATGAAATAAGATTGGCTGCAATAATGGCTTTAAATTTTTTAGGGAAAAAAGAAATAACGAAACCTTTTATTGAAAGAATCCAAATAAAAATCAAACAAAAAACTTTAAAGAAAACTGAAAAAGAATTGATAAAAAAAGAATTAAAATTATCACCTAATATTAAAATCGAAATTACTAAAGATTTATTTGTGATTTATTTTTATAATGATTTGACTCTTGATGATTTAAAAAATCTCAATGATTTTATTGAAAATGAAAATACAAAAAAAATTATTGAAAATATATTTAATATAAATCTTAATTTTTTCTATGCTTTAAATGCTCCTGATGAGCTTTTGGATTTTATTAAAAATTTGAATAAAAATTTTCCACATATGATTGTCTATCTTTCAAAAAAATATTCACCTGTTAATGAAGCAATTATAAAACTTGAAAATGAATTAAATATAAATTATCTGTAATGAATAAAATAATTCAATTATTCGATAATTCGCCAATCTATATATATTATATATCTTCAAAACAATTTAAAATACTAAAAAAAAATCATTCGTTAAATGTCTTAGAAAACAACAATAAATTAAACGATAATTTAATTAAAGAATTGAAAAAAAATCTTGCTAATAATAATTATCAATTTCTCTTTGAAACAAAACAAAATAATTCTAATTACTATTTTAATATTTTTATTAAACCAAATAAAAAAAATTTAATTTTAATTATTGTTGATGAAACAGAAAAAACAAAAATAAAAGAGAATTTCGATTTATTAGATAAAAAAAATAAATTATTATTCTGGAATTCTCTTGATTTAATTTTATATTTAAATCCAGATGATTTATCAATAATTGATATAAATTTAAGTGCTTCACACTTTTTTAAAAATCGCCGGGCGCAATTACAAAATAAAAAAATAACTGAACTCCTGCCAATTGAAAAAAATAATATATTTTATGACTTTATTAATGAAATTAAAAAGAATGGTTTAAACATTATATCTGATATAAAATTAATCTCATCTGTTAATACAGTAAAATATTTTAATGCTTTTGGAATGATGATGGATTTAGAAAAAGAAATTTCTTTATATTTGAATTTCCGTGATATTACTGATTATAAAAATATGCAATTAAAAATTATTCAAAATGAAAAACTTATTTCTTTAGGAACTCTCGCTGCCGGTATTGCACACGAATTAAGTCAACCTCTTGCTGGTATTAATTTTTTTGTTAAAATTTTAAATGATGAATTAAATAAATATTCTATAAATTCAGATTCAATAAATGAAGCAATTACAATAATAAATAAAGAAATTAAAAAAGCAGATACGATTATTTCTTCTTTAAAAAATTTATCAAGAAAGCCATCATTTGAAGTCAATGAAAAAATGGCTTTAAATAAAACAATACAAGAAGCTTTATTATTAATAAATAAACTTTTTGAAAAAGAAGAAATAAAAATAAATTTAAATTTATCAGAAAACGAATTATATTCACCTGGTAATAATAATCTTATGACACAGGTAATTACCAATTTAGCTTTAAATGCTCGCGATGCTATGAAAAACTCTAAAACTAAAATAATTGAAATAATTACTGAAAATAAAGAACAAAAAAATTATATTATTTTTCGTGATACTGGTACTGGCTTTGATGAAACTATTATTAATAAAATATTCGAACCTTTTTTCACAACAAAAGAAGTTGGTGAAGGTGTAGGACTTGGTCTTACTATTTGTTATGATATTATAAAATCTTTTAATGGAAATATTTATGCTAATAATGCTGATTCTGGTGGGGCTCAATTTACTATTGAATTACCTATCTACAAATAAAATTTTTTCTTTGAATTGACTTTTGTTGTTTTTATATGATATAATTTTTAAAAATTATTAGGTGGTTTTTTATGAAGAAAAATTTTTTTCTTTTTATTGTTTTTATTTTTAGTTTTTATACTTTTATTTTTGCGTCTGATAAATATGCAGGCGACTTTTTAAATAATGGGGCAAGCGCGCGTGCAATTGCTTTAGGTAAAACAGGTTTTATTAATAATTTTGATGCTTCTTCTGTTTTCTGGAATCCTGCGCTTCTTTCTAATTTATCTGGTCAAAATCTTTCTTTTATGTTAAGTAAACCATTTGCTAATGTTAATGGCATTCAATATCATACTCTATTTTTTGCTTCCAATATTTATAATGATATTTTTGGTTTTGGTTTAATTTACGAATCTGCTGATGAAATGAAAAAAGTTACAAATACTGGTTTAATTCAAGGTGATTTTTCTGCCCGTGATATTGCTTTTTTATCTGCTTACTCAAAAAAATTATCTGAAAATCTTTCAGCAGGTTTAAATTTCAAAATTGTTAATCAAAAAATTGATACATATAAAGGCACAGGCTTTGGTGCTGACCTTGGTCTTAAATTTTCTTTATCTAAAAATTTACATTTTGGTTCTACTCTTAAAAATATTCTTCCACCTTCAATTAAATTAAATTCTAAAACTGAAAAATTTCCATTAAGAGCAGAATTTGGAAGTAATCTAATTTTATTTGAAAACTTAAATTGTTATTATGGCTTTTCTTATGAAAACAGTGATTTTATGCATCATATTGGTTTTGAATACCTAATTAAAAATTTTCTTGATTTACGGACTGGATATGATGATGAAACTGATGCTTTTAGTGCAGGTATTGGTGTTAAATTTGTTTCTTTTCAGTTTGATTATTCTTATAAAACGCATAAAACATTAGGTGCTTCACATATTCTATCTTTTAATTTATTTAATTTTTAATTATGTTCACAGGTATTATTAATGAAATTGGTGAAATAGAATATTTTGAAAGAGTATCAAATAATTTATTTTCTATTTCTATAAAATGCCATAAAATCCTTAACAATATTCAAGTTGGGGAAAGTATTGCTGTTAATGGTGTTTGCTTATCTGTTAAATCATTCTCTTCTTCTTCTTTTGCTACAAATATAATGCTTGAAACAATAAATAAGACTACATTTAAAAATATGTCATTATTAAAATTCGTTAATTTAGAGCGTGCTTTATTACCTAATACAAGAATATCTGGTCATTTTGTTTCTGGTCATATTGATGGCATTGGAAAAATTATCGATATAGAAAAAACAGAGGGCAATTACAATTTAAAAATTTCTGCTCCTCAATCAATTATGGAATACATTGTATATAAAGGTTCTATTGCTATAAATGGTGTTTCACTTACTATTGCTGATATAAATGATAATTATTTTTCTGTATCTTTAATTCCACTTACTTTACAGGAAACAAATTTAAAATATCTAAAAATTAATGATGAAGTAAATATTGAAACAGATTTACTGGGTAAATATGTAAAAAAATTTTTATTTACTCAAAAAAAAATAAATAGCAGTAGTAAAATAACAGAAGAATTCTTAATAAAAAATTTATGAAAAAAATTTTTTATTTTATTTTTATTTTTATTTTTAATATTTATCTATTTGCTCATCATATCGATTTAATTGAAGGCGATGTTGAAATCATAAAACCATCAGGTCAAAAAATAAAAGCAATTGATGAAATGCAGGTTGATGAAAAAGATATTATTGTTACTTCAGATAATTCTTTTGTTAATATAGTTTTAGATGATAAAAGTGAAATTTCAATTGAAGAAAATACAAAAATAAAATTAGAGAAATATTTAGAAGAAAAAAATAAAAAACATATTGAGGTAAAATTAGATAAAGGAATGATAAAATGTTTGGTTAATAAAAATGAGATAATTCAAAAAGAATTTAAATTATCAACGCCTGTTGCGGTGGTAGGTGTTCGTGGAACTGAATTCATTACAAATTATAATGAAAATGAAGATGGTGAAATAGATGTATTTACTGGTGAAGTGGAAATATCAAATATTGAAAAACCTGATGAAAAACATATTTTACAAACAGGTGAAAGTTTAAGAATAACTAAATTACGAGAATTTATTAGAGAAAAAATAACTGAATTTAAAAAGGATAGATTAGAAATATTCAAATTAAGAAGAGAAATATTAAAAGCCCAGAAGAAAAAAATTAAATTAAAATTAGAATTATTAAAAATCAAATCTGAAGGTCAAAATGAAGAAAGCGAAAATAAAATAAATCAGGAAATTAATGAAATAGAAAAAAATCAAAAAGATAAAATAAAAGAATTAAAAGAATTAAGAAAACAAATAATAAAAAAAAAAATAAAAAATATAAAAGAACGAATAAAAAATCGCTTTAAAGATGATGAATAACTTTTAAAAAAATTTTAATCTTCAAAACATTTTCTAAATCATCTGTTAAATCAAAAATTTTAAATATTGACAAATAAAAAAAATTCTTATAAAAAATTAAAAATTTTATTAAAAATGGAGGAATTATAAATGGCACTAAAAATTAATGAAATAGCAGAAGAATTAAATAATATCTTAAAAAATGAGTATTCTCAACTTTTTGAAATTTTATCTGATTTTGGAAAACGAATTTATTTTCCAAAAGGAATTCTACATCAATCAGCAGAAGCACAAAAATTAGCAAAAAAATATAATGCAACCATTGGAATAGCAAATGAAAATAATAAAGCAATGTCATTACAGAGCGTTTCAAAATTTATTCCTGAAATTAGTGTAAATGAATATTTGCCTTATGCACCAGCAGCAGGTAAACAACAATTAAGAGAACAATGGAAAAAATTAATGATTGAAAAAAATCCTTCTTTATCAAATAAAAAATTTTCTCTTCCTATTGTCACAAGTGGTATTACTCACGGCTTATCAATTACTGCTGATTTATTTTTTAATAAAAATGATATTATAATTAGTCCAGATATGATGTGGGAAAATTATAACTTAATGTTTGAAACAAAATATCAGGCAACTATAAAAACTTTTAAATTTTATAATTCACAAAATAGATTTAATTTAGAAGGCTTTGAGAAAATAATTAATAATATAATTAAGAAAAAAAATAAGATAATAATATTATTAAATTTTCCAAATAATCCATGTGGTTATTCATTAACAAATCAAGAAGCAAATGAATTATTAAACATCATAAAAAAATATGCTAATGCTGAAAAAGAAAAAAATTTTTTAATTATTTTAGATGAAGCATATTTTGGTTTATTTTATGAACAGGATATTAAAAAAGAATCTATGTTTTCTGAATTGATGGAAATTGGTGAAAATGTATTTACAATAAAATTAGATGCGCCAACAAAAGAGGATTATGTATGGGGTTTTCGTCTGGGATTTATTACTCTTGGTTTATATCAACCACTTGCAACTGATAAGATTTATAATGTATTTGAGAAAAAAGTAACTGGAATTATTAGAAGTGCAATTTCAAATTGTTCTAATTTATCACAGTCAATTTTACTAAAGGCAATGAATGAAGCAACATATAAAGAAGAAAAACAAACAAAATACAATATCTTAAAAGCAAGATATGAAAAAGTTCGTGAAATATTATCAAATCCAAAATATAATGAAGTTTTTGAAGCATACAATTTTAACTCTGGTTATTTCCTTTGCTTAAAATTAAATAAAAAAATTGATTCAGAAATATTGCGAACAAAATTATTAGAAAATGGTGTTGGAGTAATTGCAATTTCTAAATCTGACATTAGAGTAACATTTTCAAGCATTGATATTAATTATCTTGAAGATTTATTTAATATAATTTATGAAACAGCCACAAAAATAAAAAATGGATAGTTGCCTCATATGTTCTAATTGTGATATTAAATATTTGCAAAAAATAAAAATAGAAGATATAGAACTAATTATTTATCAATGTTATAAGTGTGGCTTTGCTTTTCAATCTGAATTTAAGACAAAAAAATTAGATTATGATGAAGATTATTATTTAAGAGAAAAATCTTTTCCGCAAAATTTTTTAAAAGAAAAAGCAGAGTATAAATTTTCATTAATAAAAAATTTTTTAGCAGGAAAAAAATCAATTTTAGAAATTGGTTGTTCAACTGGTGAACTATTAGAAATATTAAAAAAAAATAATTATGAAGTAATTGGCATTGAAATATCAGAAAAAGCACGAAAAATTTGTAATGAGAAAAATTTAATTGTTTATGATGATAATTTTTTTGTTAATAATTCTTCTAAAAAATTTGATGTTATTATTGCTCTTGATGTGATTGAACATTTGAATTCACCTGATTTATTTTTAAAAAAAATTAAAAATTTACTAAATACAAATGGTATAATAATACTCGAAACACCGAATTTTAATAGTATTTTGCGTAAATTAAATCCTTATTTCTGGATTGGCTATAATAAATATCATTTAATTTATTTTAATTGTGAAAATATTATTAAATTTTTTGAAAAAAATAATTTCAAAAAAATTTATATAAATACATCATTAATAGATTTTTTTTCATTAAATTTTTGGAAACGAACAATTATTTTTAATTTAATAAAAAATATTATAAAAAAAATGTTGAAAGTCTCAAATAAAAAAATTCTTTTTCCAACAATAAATAAATACAACTTTAAAAAAATAAATTATTATGGCGATGAAATATTTGCTGTTTTTCAAATTATTTAATCTTTTATTTATTCCATTTTAAAATTATCATAATCTTGTGCCAATAGATTCTGGTCCCTAAAAGATAAATATAACTTATCATTTACTTGACTTATTTTTAATGATATTTCAAAATAATAATTTATTATGATACAAAATATTTTTAAAAGTTTAGCGGTTATAGATATTGGTTCTCATTCTGTTAAAATGCAAATTGGTGAATTACAAGGAAAAGAAAAGATAAAAACTATTGAAAATCTTGTAGTGCCAATTGCAATTGGTCAGGATACTTTTAATAAAGGAATTGTAACAAATTCAACAATTCAGGAATTAATTAATGCATTAAAAAAATTTAAAGAAATGATAGAAGCATATAAAATAGAACATTATAAAGCCTATGCAACAAGTGGATTAAGAGAGGCAAGTAATTCAGAAACATTATTAGAAAGAATATATAATGAAACTGGAATAAGAATAAAACTAATAGAACAAATAGAAGAAATAAAAATATTATATGATGGCTTAAAACAAGAATTTAAAAATAAATATGGTTTTAAAAAAGATAATATTTTGATTATTTCAATTGGTGCGGGTTCAACAATGCTTGTAATTCAATCAAAAGGAAAAATTCTATTTACTGAAACACATAATATTGGCACTTTAAGATTGTTAAAAAAGAATAGTGAAATAAAAAAAACAATGGCATTATCAGTAAAATATAGTGTTCAACGCTTTTTAAATATATTAAAAAATTTTCCACAAATAATAAAGATAGATAAAATAATAGTTTTAAATGATGATATAATAAATATCTTATCCAAAAAGAAAGTAAATCCATTAAAAGAAAAAATATATTTATTTAATTATTCACAAATTAAAGAAATAAATAATGAAATAATTGAATCAAATAAAGAAAATTTGAAAGAACAATATCAATTAACAGATATAATAGCGAATACAACAAAAATTGCTTTTTTAATGCTTGATACATTATTAAATTACATAACACCAAAATTTATTTTATTACCTGAAATATCATTTTCAAGTGCTCTATTAAATAAATTAACATTTATAAAAGAAATAACAATTGAAGAACAAAAAGAATTAAGAGAAAATATTATATCAAGTGCAATATCATTAGGCTGCCGCTATAAAATTGATATGACACACTCATTACATATAAAAAATTTTGCATTAAAAATATATAATTATTTAAAGGAACATTACATATTTCAACCAAATGCAGAATTATATTTAGAAATTTCAGCATTATTGCATGATATTGGTTATTTTGTAAATTCAAAAAATCATCATAAATTTTCTGAAATTATTATTTGTTCATCTGAAATACTTGGTTTAGATTCAGAAGAAATGAAAATTATTGCTTTAATAGCACGCTATCACAGAAAAGCAATACCAAAAAAAAGTCATAAACAATATATGTCACTATCAACAAAACAAAGATTATTAGTTTCACAATTAGCAGGTATTTTACGAATTGCTGATGCACTTGATAGAGAAAACACACAAATTGTTGAAGATATTTTTTTATCATTAGAAAATGGTGTATTGAGAATTAAATTAAAAATGAAAAATAATTTAATAGAATATCTGGATGTATTAAAAACAAATGTAAAAAGTAAAGCAAACTTATTTGAAAATTTTTTTGGTTTAAAAGTAAAAATTGAGGCAATCTAATTATGGAGAAAGAAAAGAAAAAAAAATTAAATAAACCTGAATATTATCTTAATAGAGAATGGAGTTGGCTGGAATTTAATAATCGTGTCCTTTATGAAGCAATAAATAAAGAAAATCCATTATTAGAGCGAGTTAAATTTTTATCTATCGTTACATCAAATTTAGAAGAATTTTTTATGGTGCGTGTAGCAGGATTAAAGAAACAAAAAGAATTAGATACGCCCGGTACTTCAATTGATATGAAATCACCTGCTGAACAATTAAAGGGAATAAGAAAACGAACAAAAGAAATGTTGGAAAACCAATATAATGTTTTTAATGAAATATTAACAGAATTAAAAAAATCAGGGATTGAAATTATAACTGATATAAAAATTCTAGAAAATTATAAAGAAGAATTAAATGTATATTTTGAACGAGAAATATTACCAATACTAACGCCTATTTCAATAGCAGCAACACATCCATTTCCAAATTTAATTACTGGTGCTTTATACCTGGTCGTTGAATTAGAACCTGAAAAGGAAATAACTGAAATTATAGAAAATGTTGAACTCTCTTTTATTCAAATTCCTTCAAAAATAAAAGGTAGATTTTTAAATATTCTTGATAAAAATAAATTTATACCAATAGAAAATATAATAAAATTATTTTTAAATAAGATTTATAAAGGTTCGAAAGTAATATCAGCAAATGTAATTAAAATTACTCGTGATGCTGATTTTTTTATTGATGAAGATGCTGCAATTGATTTATTAAAAGAAATTGAAACAATAATTAAAAGAATGCATAAGCGTTCAATAATTAAGTTTGAATATGAAGCAGGCTTACCAGAACATATATTAAAAATATTAACAGAAAAAAGCAATTTAAAAAAAGATGAAATATATCAAATTAAAGGAATATTAAATTTGAATGATTTATTTGAATTATATAAAAAAATTGAACAAAGTGATTTGAAATTTCCAGTTCGTGAGTCAATAATAAAATCAGATTTCAAAGAAAAAAATATATTTGATGTAATTTCTGAAAAAGATTATTTATTATATCATCCATATCATTCATTTGACCCAATAATTGATTTATTAAACAAAGCAGCAGAAGATGAAAATGTAGTAGCAATAAAACAATTACTTTATCGAACGGCAGATGACTCACAAATAATAAAAGCATTAATAAAAGCAGCAGAAAAAGGGAAATTTGTAACAGTGGTTTTCGAATTAAAAGCACGATTTGATGAAAAAAGAAATATTGAGTGGGCGAAAAAATTAGAAGATGCAGGTGCACATATTATTTATGGACTGGCTGGTTATAAGATACACTCAAAAGCATTAATGATAATCCGTAAAGAGCCATCAGGCACAAAAAAATATATTCATTTAGGAACTGGAAATTATAATGAAAGGACAGCCCGATTATATACTGATTTAAGTTATTTAACCTGCGATGAACGATTAGGCGAAGAAGTATCAGAATTATTTAATTTCCTAACTGGCTTCTCTTATCCACATACATTAACAAATATTGCAATAGCACCATTAAATTTAAGAAAAAAATTTTTATCATTAATCGAACGAGAAACAGAAAATGCAAAAAAAGGATTAAAAGCAAGAATAATAGCAAAAATGAATTCATTATGTGATAAAGAAATAGTGCAGGCACTTTATGCTGCTTCTCTGGCTGGTGTTAAAATTGATTTAATTGTTCGAGGAATTTGTGTATTACGACCAAATTTAATTAAAATAAGTAAGAATATTAAAGTTAAAAGTATAGTTGGTGAATTTTTGGAACATAGCAGAATTTATTATTTTTATAATGCTGGTTCGCCCGAATATTATTTATCAAGTGCTGATTGGATGGAACGGAATTTAGATAAGCGTGTCGAAATATTATTTCCAATAAAACATGATAAATCAAAAAAATTTTTAAATAAAATTTTAAAAATTCAATTAAGTAAAAAAATAAGACATTGGGAATTGAAAAATAATGGTTCATATAAATTAATAAAAACAAATAAATCAAACTTCCAATCTATTTATTCATTTATAATTAAAGAAGTGAAAAAGCAATTAAAGAAAAAAACAATAAATTTTCGAATAATAAAAAAAGAAGAAATTTAAAAAATGGTTGAAGTAATAAATATCACAAAAATAAGGAATAATTTATTAAAATATGCTGAACAAATAAAAAAAGAAAATAAGAAATTTATAATAACAAAAAATGACGAACCTATTGCAATACTAAAAAATATAAATGAAGAAGTTGATTATAAAAATAACAAAAATAATTGTGTGTTATTAATAGTTGGTGCAAAATTAAAAGAAGAAAAAGATGCCAGAAATTTTTTTAAAAACTACAATAAATTATTATTAAAGGAAGATATATTTTCAAGCGTAATATTTGTATATTCAACGAATACAAAATTTATTTGTAATAAAATAAATTATTCTGATATTAGATTTGTTAATAATGAAAAAATCGAACAACCATTTATTTCTTCAATTAAAGCAGGTCTAACAGCAATATCAAATTTTGAAAAATTTTTTATAGTATCTTTTTTAAGTAAATTTCCAGATTACGATGTTTTTTTAAAATTTAAACAGTCAATACAAAAAACAAAAAAAGGAATTTTAATAGCCAGAAAAAAAGACAAACTAACACATCCAATTGCATTTGCAATTAAATATAAAAAGATTTTATTGAAAATAAGAAAAGAATTAGGTATTCCTTATTTATTAAAAAAATTTAAAAATGATATTGAGTTCGTTGATATTTAATCAATAACCTTCTCTAATATATTGTATACTCTGCTGCAAAGTTTTATTAATAAATTTTAAATCAATAAAATTTATTGCATTGCTATCCCAATAAAACGAATTATTAAAAAAATTAAGATTTATATTTTTTTGCGTTGAAATCATACTATCACTAATAATAGAACCAGTCAAAAATAAACTCTCATAAGAAAATCTTCTTTTTGAATAAACAAGCCCTGATATGACATCTAAATTAGTCGCTGAATTAATATTACCATTAATTCTATTTTTACTTAATAAAACTGGCATTGTATCATATAAAGAAATAATATTATTTTTATTTGTTCCTGAAATTCTAATTATACTATCTGCTACAACAGTTCCTAAAATATTTGTTCCACCATCAGGTTTATAACTGATAAGCAAATTATTTGTAAAAATATTATAATCACTCAAAGTAAAATTAAAATTAATTTGTCCTGGATGAAATTTATATGCATAACTCATATTATAAGTTGTGCCAAGGTTAATATTTTCATAACCAGCACCAACTGCGCCATAATGGTCGAGCGGTGGTGATGGTGCATTATCATAATATTCTACCCAATTATTCGCTGGTGAAGCTGATAAAACACACATACTATAAGCATTTGAATTTTTGAAAATACTGTACCAATTTATATTTACATTTCGTCGTAACCCTTCCTCATTACCATTACCATCTATAAAGGCACTTGCACCTGTGCTATCAACTATCCACGAATTATTAAATCGATTTGTATGAAAAAATCTTAATGTTGGATATTGAATTAATCCACCTGCTGTTTGTCTGAAGGATAGATTAACAATAAAATAGCGAGGATAAAAATAATATGTGCGATTAATATTTATTATTCTACCACCTTGATTTATTGTTTTTGTAGTTGTTACAATACTAAGTAAATTACCATCCAGAATTACATTAGTTGCAGCACCAGCAGTATTATAATCTTCGCGCCACGGATTATAATCTAATATCAAAGCAAGAAGCAAATCACCATCATCAGTTCCTAAATAATTTCTTATTTGATTTAACCAACCGCCATTATTATCAAATCTTGCACGATATATTTGATTATTAAATATATCATAAGTAGTAATACGTGGTCCACCATCTACATCAATCTGGTCATTAAATGCAATTGCTGTTTTAACGCCATTATCAAGTGTATCAAAATATAAATAATATACAACCTCTGTTTCAGAAACATCATTCAAATCATCTGGATGAATTACAACTAATAATTGAATAAAATCAATTCCATTTACTCCATTATTATTTGCAGAAGAAATTATTTGATAAGGTAATAAATCACCTTTATATGTTTGTGTATTATTCCGCAATAAACGAATGCTATTTAAATCAATATTATCAATTGGAACAGGAAAGTCAGTAAGAAAATTTATATTTATATAATAATGATGTTGACTATAATCAAGTGCTGCATAACCAACAGGTTTGCGAAAAACTATTCCTCGTCTATAATTCCAGTTTTGATCCCACCATAAAGGACCGCCAATTGTAACATTCCCACGAATATAATATAAACCAGTATAAGAGTTAGAATCAATAAAAGCAGTATCACCTGAATATACTTTTCCATAAGTATTTATAAAAGTTAACATACTGTCAAAATAAACAATTGGCATTGAAACTTTTGAAGCACCATTTGCAACTGCTGAAATACTTACAGAATCATTTACAATAAATGATGATGTATTAATAAAAGCATTTGAATGAATAATACCATTATGAATTGAACCAGTATCAAATAAATTTATACCAGAATCAGCAAGAAGAATATAATGTGGATTTAATGAAATATAATTTATATTACTTACAATAGTATCAAAATAATTTTTATAAGAACCAACAATAATTAAAGTATCAGAATTTATCTTAATTTTGAAATAACCATAAGTATCACTTGATAATGTATAAATATATTTAACAATTTCTGTATCACCATTTATTAAATTCTTATTTAATAAATATTTTGTATATTCCAAACCTGATAAAGAAAGATATTTGGCTTTGCTATAAGCATCGGTATTTTGTGTAGTTTTATAAGAAATAGAGGCTGATTTTAAATAAGCAATTATTATTGATGATAGGATTAATAATATAAATAAAACAATAATAATCACAAAACCTTTATCGAAATTTTTTTTAATCATTTATCGAAAAAAAATTAGATTGATAATTTTTATTTTTATAAATTATAGATACAATTAAAGTAGTATCAAAAAAATTTGTATCTGGACTAATTAAATTAAATTTAACATCATCAAAATCAGTTAATTGCGCTGTATCATTATTTTTGCTATTATATACATATAAAGTATCACCATTAAAAAAATATCTTACATTAAATAATGTTGTATCGTTATTTAAATAAGAAAAAAAATAAAGATGATTTGTATCACAGTAAATATCTGATGAAGAATAATAAAAATGATATTTGATAAGATTAAATAAATTATAAACATTTTTATTATACCAGAGTTTAGAATCAGTAATATTTAATAAATCAATTCCTCTTTCAAAAAAAAGATAAATCGAAGAAATAATAATTGAAATAACCAAAATAGAAATAATAACTTCAATAAGAGTCAAACCATTTTTTTTCATAAAATAAATTTAGCCATGCGGATGATATTTATGAAATTCTTCACGCAATTTTAAATTAGTTACATAAGTATAAATTTGTGTTGTTGAAATATTTGAATGACCAAGAAGTTCTTGAACAAAACGAATATCAGAACCATTTAAAAGTAAATGCGTAGCAAAACTATGACGTAATTTATGCGGCGAAATCTTTTTTTGAAGTCCAATTTTTTTTGAATAATAATCGAGTAAATAATTTATTCCCTGTCTTGTAAATTTTTCGCCCTTACTATTCAAAAAAAAAGTATCATCAGCAAGAGCAGTTTTATTTAATTTATGCCGAACATTCTGATAATATAATAAAAGCCAATTTTTAGCAGTATCACTAAATGGCACCCATCGATATTTACTTCCTTTTCCTTTTACAAGTAACAATTTTTCCTCAAAATTTATATCATTGATTTTTAAATTAATCAATTCGCTAACACGCAAACCAGTAGCATATAATAACTCTAAAATTGCTTTATCACGAATACCTTCAAGTTTATTTGTATCAGGTGCATTTAATAATAATTCAACTTCATAAGGACTTAAATAAACAGGTAATTTTCGATTGAAATGAGGTGTTAAAATTAAAAATGTATAATTTTCATCTATTAAATTTTCTAAACTAAGAAATTTAAAAAACGCTTTTATTGCCGATAATTTTCGTGCTATTGAACTCTCTTTTTCTTTTAATTCATTTCTTAAATTTTCAAAAAATTTCAATATTATTTCTATTTTTAGATTTTTTAAATCATTTAACTCAATTTCATTTTTTTGAAAATATTTTTTTAAATATTCATTGAATTGAATTAAATCATGCTCATAAGATACTATTGTATTTTGACTTAAATTTTTTTCTATTTTTAAATACAACAGGAAATCATTTATTAAGGTAGAAAATGAATTATTCATTATTTCTTCAAAGTTAATAAAATACCATAATTATAATACCACCAGATAACAATGCTAAACAAAATTAAAATGCCGATAAAAATAGCATACATTTTTAAAGATTCATTTATATCAACAATTCCAGTTTTTTCTTCTTTTAAAACATTTTCAATAAGCATTGTTTCTTCTTCAAATACTTTAACTTTCACAATAGGATAAACCATAACTTTCCCATATTTACCATCACCAAAATTAAAAACAGCTTCCCATTCGCCAGTTTCATCAGTTGTTGCAGTTTTTCGCAATCCAACAAATATTGGACAATATTCTCCATTTTTATATGAAGAAGTTTTTTGTAAATTATATTTCTCAATTTCTTCTTTAACTAAATTTTTTGCATATACACGCATGCCTCTTTCTAAATCTTTCATTTGCGTACCATTCACCGGGTCGTGTATTATATCCATTTTTATAAATATTCTATCTTTATCTTCTGCTGAATAATCATATAGTGCTGTTGTTTTTTGTTCTTCCTCTTTTGGTTCTTCACCAAACACACCTGTTGGAATTTCAAGTGATTTAACTGAATCATAAAAAAAATCCGTTTCAAGTGCAGTATCAGAAATAACATCAAGTATTTTTTCTCGTAATCTATTATTTAAATCATTAAATTCATTATTATTAAAATTTTTAATTATATCTTTTATAAAATCTCTGTTATCAAATGTTGCTTTTAATACCTGTCTTAATCCATTTGTTACTGCTGCATTTAAGTCTTTTACTTTTAAAGAATATGCAATTAGTTTACTATCATAAATATACCATTCATCATCAGGATTAAATTCATCATAAAAATGAGGGCGAAGTGCAACCTGTAAATTAAATTTAGATAAGTTATAATTTTCAGAATCAAATACAGCGACAAAAGCACCAAATGCAATTATCTTTTTACTTTTAAATTTTCCTTTTATTATTTTATATTTTTGTGATAAATCTTTCTCGATTGTGGCAGCAGCTTCTTTTATTACTTCTTCTTCTTTCTCGATCTCTTTTAAATCATTTAATACTTCATTAGTGATATCATGTCCCATAAATTATAAATCCTGTAAAAATTTTACTAATGGCATTTTATTCGTAAAAATCAAAATTATAATTAATAAAAAAATCAATAGGGCGATTATATCAAGAATTTTCATTCTAATAAATGGATGTTCAACTAATAGTCTTTTTAACCATTTCAAATAACTTATTATGCTTTTTAACATAATAATATTTTATTCTATTAAATTTAAAATATTAATGTCAAGTAAAAATTTTATAAAAATTGGAAAAGAACAAGCAGATGATGGAACAGCAAAAATAGCAAAGTTAAAAATATAATAAGTAAAAAGGAAGAACTTATTACAAAAAATTTATATTAACATCATTTCTGAAAAGAATAATTTTTATTTACTGATATGGTTATTTATAAAAAAATAAGTAAAGAATAATCTATCATTATTATTTATGTTAGAAAAGAGAGTTACTTTTAAGAAAAATATAGATAAAATTTTATTACAATTTTAATAAATGTTATAAAGAACAATTAATAAATCACGAATTAAATTAGCAACGAAAACAGAAGAATTATTATAGATAATACCAGTAGGTGATAGTTCAACAACATCAGAACCAATTATTTTAGTTTTACTTTGTTTTTGTAATTTATTTATTTCATCTAAAAAAAATAAAAAATCAGAATAAGCAAAACCATTTGGTTCAGGTGTACCAACTTCTGGAATAAAAGCAGGGTCAAAATAATCTACATCAATAGACAAATAAACATTTTTATCTTTAATTATATCTAATATTTTTCCAATATTTTCTTTAATATCAAAGAAAAAATTAGTATTTGAATTAGCATAATCCAATTCATTTTTTGTATAAGCGCGACAACCAATTTGAATAATATTTTTAAAATTTAATTCATCAAAAATTCTACGCATAACACAAGCGTGAGAATATTTATCATTTTGATATTCTTCACGCAAATCAAGATGGGCATCAAATTGAATGATAACAAAATCATCAAAAAATTTTTTAAATACATTTATAATTGGTAAAGTAACAGTATGTTCCCCACCAATAAAAATTGGTATATATTTATTTATTAAAATTTTAAAAACAGATTCTTCTATATCTCTTAAAAAAGAATAACTATCAAATGATAATTTCATATTACCAATATCAGCAACTGGAAAATCAGCAATATCAATTTTGAAATAAGGTGAAAAAGATTCAACTGTTTTAGAAACAATCCGCAAAATATCAGGGCCAAATTTACAACCACTTTTAAAAGAAGCTGAAATATCAAGTGGTATTCCACATATTATAATTTTAGTATTTTTATTCACCTCAGATTTATAATCAAAAAAAGTTGTAATGTTAACATTTTCTCTAATATTCTCCATATTCACACCGTCCGACAATTCCACATGGTAATAATAATCCCTGTGTTTTTGTTTTCAAGCATACTTCACCAATTATTATTTTGCAATTATTTTTTTTATTTATTGTTAATTGCAAAGTATTAAAAAGTGAAATTGCTGAAATTCCACTTGTATAAATATTTATTAAAAAAAATAAAGGATCATTAGATAATAACATATAAAGCATTTCAAGTAAATTAAATAATTCTTTTTCTAATTTCCAAACTTCGCCTTTTGGACCGCGGCCAAAAACAGGCGGGTCAAGAATTATACCATCATATTTATTACCGCGCCTAATTTCTCTCTTAACAAATTTAATTACATCATCAACAATAAATCGAATTTTTTTATTTTGAAGACCGGATAAATACATATTTTCTTTAGCCCATTGAACAGCGCCTTTTGATGAATCAATATGAATAACTTCAGCATTTGCCGCTGCAGCAACAAGTGAAGCAGCACCAGTATAAGCAAATAAATTTAATACTTTTATAGTTCGTTGGGAATTTTTTATTTTTTCATTTATCCAATCCCAATTTGTTGCCTGTTCTGGAAATAAGCCTAAATGTTTGAAGCCAGTTAATTTAATTTTAAATTTTAAATTATTATATTTTATTTGCCAATGTTCAGGAATTTTTTTATAAAATTCCCAATTACCACCACCTTTATTATTTCGTATATATTTACAATCAGGATTTTGCCATAATTTATTTTTTTGATTATTTTGCCATATTATTTGTGGATCTGGTCTAATTATTATGTAATCATTCCATCGTTCAAGACGCTCGCCCGAACTAACATCCAATAACTCATATTCATTCCAATTTTCAGTATAAAAAATATTTATCATTTTTAAGATATAAAAAAAACAGGTTATATTTTGCGCAAAAAATATAACCTGTTTTTAAAAATAATTCTTTCTTTAAAATGGATTAGCTGAACCACTAACTATTGCAAGAGTATCATTATTTGAGCGATAAACTAACCAATATGGTGGTGCCTGACCTGAAATTGTTGTTTTGCCATTATAGTAACAACCAATTGAAAATACCTGACCATTTGAATTATAAAGAATATTACCATAAGGACCTGTTGGTATTGCTGCAATATATTGTGGTGCTAATGTTGCTAAACTTGTACCATTAACATAAGAAGCACTTGAAGAATCCATACTATACATTTGTAATGCACTCTTAATACTTTCAATTATTGTTCTGCACTTTGTTTCTCTGGCTCTGTCAATTGCTGACATTAACTTCGGTATTGCAGTTGAGGCAAGTATGCCAATAATCGTAATAACAACTAACAATTCAATTAAAGTAAAACCTTTTTCATTTTTTTTCATCTTGCTTCCCCCCTTTCTTTTTAAATTTTTATTTTATAAATTTTTTCTTTTTTTTACTCTCATAATATTATATTACAATTTTTTTATTTGTCAAGTCCTAAATTTTAAAAAAATTTTTTAATTAAAATGAATTAAATTTTTTTCAAAAATGAAAATTTTCTATTGACAAATATAAAGCAGTAAAATAATAAAGTAAATTATGCATCCAATATTATTTCAATTTACATTGCCAATATTAAATAAAGAAATAACAATATACACTTATGGTTTTTTAGTTGCGATCGGCTTTTTAGTTGCGGTATATCTGACAGCATATCGTGCAAAAAAATATAACATAAAAAAAGATGTTATCTTTGACCTTGGCTTTTATGTGATTTTATCTGGTATTATTTGTGCAAGATTATTATTTGTCGCTGTTAACTGGGAACAATTTAAAGATAATTTAATTGAAATATTATATGTTCACAAAGGTGGTATTGTTTTTTATGGTGGGTTTATTGGTGGTTTTTTAACTGTAATCATTTATTCAAAATTCAAAAAAATAGAGTTATTAAAAATCTGTGATTTAATTGCACCACAAATTCCATTAGCACATGCTTTTGGAAGATTGGGTTGCTTTTCTTATGGTTGCTGTTTTGGAAAAATAACTACCATAAAATGGCTTGGTGTTAAATTTCCTGTTAACTCGCCTGCTTATATTGAACAACTGAATAAAAATTTAATTACGCCTGATTATGTTTCTTCATTACCAGTTATACCAACACAATTATTAGAATTATTCTTTTTAATCTTTTTATTTTTTATTTTATTAATACTTGCAAAAAAAATAACTAAATCAGGAATTATTAGTTCAGCATATCTTATATTATATTCATTATGGCGTTTTGTTATAGAATTTTATCGTGGAGATGACCGTGGTTCATTTATCTTAAATATTTTTTCCATTTCTCAATTCATTAGTATTCTACTTTTTATTATTGGTTTTATTATATGCATAAAGGCATTTAAAAAGAAATAAAATTGCAAATGACATATTTATTTAACAAATAAAATTTGCATTTATGAGAATATGCGTGAAAATTGGAGCGTATAGTGTTTTCCACATTTTTATTTTTATATTTTCAAAAAATATTGACAACTAATTTTTTATAAGTAAAATTTTAAAAAAATAATAAAGAAGGAGAAAGGAAATGTTAGGAAAATTATTTATTTTTTTTATGTTAATTTTATTTATAGCATTCTTTTTCATAACACATCCATTGTTCACAAAAATAATATATAAATATGGTGATTATATTAAATATCCTTATATCAAATTAGATAATTTAATTTTATTTACAATTGGAGCGGTTGGTTTTATTTTCTTATATCTTGCTGGAATAATAGGAATAATAAAACGGAATAAAACAATAAAAGCATTAAAATCAGAATCAAAAAATTCTACTGCAGAAAAAAACACTGAAAATAAACCAGTTGAAAACATAGAAAAATCGTAGTGATGAAGATATGTCAGATTATGAATCAAATGAAATAAAAATAAAAGATAATAAAAAAAGTATAGGAATTGTAAAAACAGAATATATAGAAGTAACAGAACCAATAACATTAGTATCAGGTAAAACACTGGAAAAAATAAGAATAGCATATGAAATGTATGGTAAATTAAATGAAGAAAAAACAAATGTAATATTAATTTGCCATGCATTATCAGGTGATGCACACGCAGCAGGTTATCATACACCAAATGATAAAAAGCCTGGTTGGTGGGATGGAATGATAGGACCTGATAAATCATTTGATACAAATAAATATTGTGTTATTTGTTCAAATTTTTTAGGTAGTTGCAATGGCACCACAGGACCATCTTCTATAAATCCAAAAACAAATAAGCCTTATGGCTTAACATTTCCAATAATAACAATTAAAGATATGGTGAATGTCCAAAAAATTTTATTAGACAAGTTAGGCATAAAAAAAATATTTTGTGTAACTGGTGGTTCAATCGGTGGAATGCAAGTATTGGAATGGGCAATTAGTTATCCTGATATGGTAAAATTAGCAATACCAATAGCAACTACAAGTAGTTTATCAGCACAGGGCATAGCATTTAATGAAGTTGGACGACAGGCAATAATGATGGACCCAAATTGGAATAATGGTAATTATTATGATAGTGATAAAAAACCGGATAAAGGATTATCTTTAGCAAGAATGATTGGACATATAACATATTTAAGTGATGATATAATGGATATAAAATTTGCAAGAAGATTACAAAATCGAAGTCAACTCGGCTTTGACTTTCTAACTGAATTTCAGGTTGAAAGTTATTTACATCATCAAGGTTCGACATTTATCAAACGCTTTGATGCTAATAGTTATTTATATATAACAAAAGCAATGGATTATTTTGATTTAGCAGCAGAATATGGTTCTCTTGAAAATGCTTTTGCTAATGTTCAAGCTGCATTTTTAGTTATTTCTTTTTCTACTGATTGGTTATTTCCTTCTTCTGAATCAAAAGAGATAGTCAGAGCATTAAGATATTGTAATAAAGAAGTTAGTTATAGCGAAATACAATCCTTATATGGGCATGATGCTTTTTTACTCGAATTTGAAAAAATGAAAATATTAATAAAAAGTTTTTTTAAGGCATACGAAAATGAAGAAAAATGAAAATGAAATTTTTCGTCTTGATTATGATGTTATTTTAAATCTTGTTGAATTCAATTCAAAAGTACTTGATTTGGGCTGTGGTGATGGTGAATTATTATATCGTTTAAAAAAAGAAAAAAATTGTTTAGTAAGAGGTGTGGAAATTTCAACAACAGGTGTTGTAGAATCGCTTGAAAAAGGGCTTTCTGTTTATCAGGGTGATATAAATGAAGGTTTAAAAGATTATCCTGACAAATCATTTGATTATGTAATATTAAGTTATACTTTACAAGAATTATTAAAACCAGAATTAGTTCTAAACGAAACTTTAAGAGTTGGTAAAAAAGTGATTGTTTCTTTTCCAAATTTTGGCAACTGGAAAATACGGCTCTATTTATTATTAAAAGGCAGAATGCCAAAATCAAAAATTCTTCCTTTTGAATGGTATAATACTCCAAATATTCATTTAATAACAATAAAAGATTTTAGAATTTATTGTATGGAAAAAAATATAAAAGTATTAAAAGAAATTCCAATAAATTTAGATAAACGCTTTAATCAATTTTTAGTTAATCGCTTTCGCAATCTTTTTGCTCAATTTGTAATTTATTTAATTTATAAATAATGAAAATAAATATCAAATGCCCTTTTTGTTCACAAAAATTACGAATTCCAATAAATAAAGGCAAATTACTAATAACCTGTCCAATTTGTCAAAATAAATTTATTTTTGACCCAAGCATTAAATCTTTACTAAATAATCTATTAAATAAATTTTTAAAAAACAAAAAATCAGAGAATTTATTTGAAGAAAATTATTCTTCAAAAGAAAAAATTTTTAATCCAATTTTAAAAGGAATTATTATTTACTTATTTTTGATTCTTTTTCTTGTTTTATTTACTAATAAATGTGAATTTAAAAAAGAGAAAATAAAAAGAGATAAAACTTATGAAACGACTGATGAAATAAAAATATGAAAATTTTATGTATAAGTGATAAAATATCAGAAATTATTTACTCAAATAATTTAGTTAAAAGATTTAATGATATTGACTTAATTTTATCCTGTGGTGATTTACCTTTTCATTATTATGAATTTATTATGAGCACATTAAATAAGCCATTATATTATGTAATGGGCAATCACGAACCAGAAAAATTATCAAAACAAAAAAGTGTTTTTGATAAGTTTGATACAAAAAATATCACAGGTAAAATAATTAATTTTAATGGCATAATAATCGGTGGATTAAGCAATTGTAAAAAATTAGGAATTGAAGCAGAATTTGAAACAACAGAAATGGGACAACAATTTTGTATTTATAAAATGCTACCAAAATTATGGATAAATAAAATCTTTCAAAAAAGATATATTGATATTCTTATCTCACATTCACCACCATTAGATAAAAATGATGCTTCTACTGATTACTATCATTCTGGCTTTAAAGCATATACAAAATTTCTTGACAAATATATGCCTAAATATCATATTCATGGACACATTCATTTATATGATAAAAATCAAAATAGAATAAAGCAATATAAAAAGACTACCATAATAAATGCCTATGAATATTATGTATTAGAAATAAAATAAAGGAGAAAAAATATTAAATGGAATTTAAAACAAAAGCAGATTTCGAAAAAGCAAGATTAAAACAATATTTGAATTCAATTTTTTCGTTTATTACCAATAAACCAAATTCACTTTATTCTTTTGAAGAAATCAACAATATAATAAAACCAAAATCACAAAGTTATAAAGGTATTCAGTCTGTTCCAATAAAAAATATAATTGGCAGTGAAGGCAGATATAAAGATTTTGATAATTTATTTCTACCAAAACATTCTCATACACGCGATAGATGGGAAAGTATTGATTCGGCATATTATAAAGATATTCAACTACCACCAGTTAGTTTATATAAAATCAATGATTATTATTTTGTAAAAGATGGAAATCACCGTGTTTCAGTTGCCCGTGAAAAAGGAATTGAATTTATTGATGCAGAAGTAATTGAATTAAAATTAGATTTTTCTTTTAATTCAATTGAAGAGTTAAAAGCAAAAATTCTTGAATATGAAAAAGATTATTTTTATAATAAAACAAAATTAAAAGAATATAGAAAGGATGCTGATATAAATTGTTCTATTATTGGTAATTATGAAATTTTATTAAATCATATTGATGGACATAAATATTTTTTGAGTGAAAAACGCGGTATTGAAGTTCCTTATTCAGAAGCTGTGCTCAGCTGGTATGATAATGTTTATTTACCTATTATTAAATTATCAAAGCAAGAAAAGATTGAAAAATATTTTCCTGATAAAACTTTAAGTGATTTATATATTTGGTTTATTGATTATTGGCACAGATTAAAAATTGATTTTGGTTTCTCTATTTTACCTGAAATTGCAATTTCTGAATATACTCAAAAATATGGGAAAAAACAACAAACTTTATTATTACAAAAAATTAAAGAATTTTTTGGAATTGATTAAATGAAAACAATTTTTATTTTTTTCTTATTTATCTTTTTTATCTTTAATTATTTATATTCTCTTGTTGAATTAAATTCTGATTTGATATTCTCATTAATAAATAATCAAAATTATTATGAACTTGGTTTATATTATTATTCAATAAACGAATTTTCAAAAGCAAAAGAAGCATTTGAAAAAACACAAAAAAAAGCAAAAGATATTTCAGAAAAATTTGAATCATTATTCTGGTTAGGACTAATAAATTTCAAATTTAATAATTATAAAGAAGCAGAAGAAAATCTGAAAAAATATATAAATACTGAACAATACAATAAAATATTTTTAGCAAATGCAATTACATTATTAGCTGACATTTATTTTTCACAACAACAATTTGATAATGCTTTATTTTATTATAATTCTGTATTATTAATTTTCGAACCAAATGAAAATCAATATTATATATATAAACAAATAGCAGAGTGCTATTTAAAAATAGGGAAATATGAAGCAGCAAAACAATGTTATAATTTTATATTAAATAATTTTAATGAAATAACAGATTCAGAGAAAATAAAAGAAAAAATAGAATTTATAAATAATAGATTAACTATTAGTTCAAAACAAAATTTAGATAGAAAACCATATTTTGAAAATGAAATAATAGAAGAAAATGATTTATCAGTAATAAAAAAACAAGAAGAAAAAAATAATATTGAAATAGTTAATCAAAATTATATTATTCAAACTGGTAGTTTTAAAAGCCGGGAAAATGCTGAAAATTATTATAAATTTTTAAAAGAAAAAAATTTTAAGGCATTTATAAAAAATGAAAAAAATAAATGGAAAGTTTATATTGGATATTTTCAAACAAAAGAAGAAGCAAAAAAATATTATAACGAATTTTTAAAACCTGAAAAAATCGAAGGAATAATTAAAAAAATTGATAAATGACCAAAATATTTAAAAATTCAAAAAAAACTTGACTTAAATAAAAAATTAATATATTTAAGAATAATTATTAAATATAAAATTTATTTCAATAAAATAATTATGCTAAAAAAAAATTATGCTTGGGGATTTGGGTAACGGTAGCCCGATGGACTCTGACTCCATTTGTCCAGGTTCGAATCCTGGATCCCCAGTTTTTATATAAAGAGTAAATATTTATTTTTAAAGGAGGTGTAAAAATGCCAAACAAAATAATCTTAATTTTATGTTTAATTATGGCATTTACCATTTTACCAATTTTAGGTGCAATTAAAATTGGTGCGATTTTTTCCATTACAGGTCCAGCAGCATTTTTAGGAAGACCTGAAGCAAATACAGTTAAAATGTTAGTTGACCAGATAAATGCAAAAGGTGGAATTAAAGGCGAAAAAATCGAAATAATTATTAAAGATTCGGCAGGTGACCCAGCAAAAGCATTTTCATTTGCAAAATAATTAATTGAAGAAGAAAAAGTAATTGCAATAATAGGTCCATCAACAAGTGGCGAAACTATGAAAATTAAAAAATTATGTGATGATGCAGAAGTAATATTAATTTCCTGTGCAGCAGCAGAAGTAATTGTTGACCCATTAGCAAAATGGGTTTTTAAAACACCACAAAAAGATAACGACGCAGTAATTAGAATTTTTGAAGTAATGAAGAAAAAAGGTATTTCAAAAATAGCAGTAATAGCAAGTAATACAGGGTTTGGCGATGCTGGTAAAAAACAGATTGAAGAGTTAGCACCTAAACATAATTTGACAATTGTATTAAGTGAAACTTATGATAAAAATGCAAGAGATTTTAATGATTTATTAAACAAAATAAAAGCAAGTGGTGCTCAAGGAATAATTAATTGGTCAATAGAACCAGCACAATCAATTATACCACAAAATATGAAACAATTAAAAATTAATATTCCATTATTTTACAGTCATGGTTTTGGAAACATTAATTATGTAAAAGCAGCAGAAGGAGCCGCAGAAGGAATAATTTTCCCTTGTGGTAGATTATTAGTTGCTGATTTATTACCTGATTCAAATAAACAAAAAAAAGTATTGCTTGAATACAAAAAACAATATGAGGCACAATTTAAAGAAGATGCAAGCACATTTGGCGGGCATGCCTGGGATGCATTAATGATTTTAGTTACTGCTATAGAAAAATCTGGTTCAGTAGATAAATATAAAATAAGAGAAAAAATTGAAACAATAAAAGATTTTGTTGGAACTGGTGGAATATTTAATCTTTCACCTACTGACCATAATGGACTTCAAAAAGATGCTTTTGAAATGCTTATTGTTAAAAATGATAAATTCACAATTTATAAAGATTAATTTAAAAAAATTTTTTTCAATTTATAAAAAGGGGTATTCAAAAATACCCCTTTTTTATTATTCAAAAAAAGATGGATTTTTCATATTATTTTCAATATTTTTTATCTGGCTTAACAAATGGAAGTACATATATTATTGTTGCAATTGGTTTTAATATAATTTATAATTCAACTGGTATAATAAATTTTGCACAGGGCGAATTTCTTATGCTCGGTGCAATGACCACTGTTTCTTATCTTAAATTTATGCCTTTAGCATTAGCAATAATTTGCGCTGTTTTTACTACGATGCTTATTGGTTTTCTTATTGATTTATTATTTATAAGAACATTACATAAACCAACAGTTTTAAAAATGATTATTATCACAATCGGCTTATCTATAATCATTCAAGAACTTGCTTTACATATCTGGGACGAAAAAGTTAAAACTCTCCCTTATTTTACTGGTTCACTTGATACAACCATTAAAATTTTTAATGCTTATATTTCGCCACAAGTTTTATGGGTTTTAGGTTCTTCTATATTTATTATTATTATTCTCAATTTATTTTTTAAATATTCACTTATTGGTAAAGCAATGCGCGCATGTGCTGTAAATAAAGAAGTTGCAAGACTATGTGGTATAAATACTAAAAATATTATTTCTCTTTCTTTTATTATTAGTAGTGGTATTGGTGCTTTTGCTGGTTGTGTTATCACTCCTTTATCACAGGTTCAATATAATTGTGGAACTCCAATTGCCATTAAAGGCTTTACTGTTGCTATTCTTGGTGGTCTGGGAAATAATAATGGTGCTATTATTGCCGGTATTTTTCTCGGTATCATTGAATCTTTTAGCATTCTTTTTCTACCACTTGCTTATAAAGAAGCAATTGCAACAATTATTTTACTTATTATTCTTATTTGTAAGCCATCTGGATTTTTAGGAAAAAAAGAATTACAATCATTAAAGGAATTTTAAGTGGTAAAGAAAATTATATTTTTGATTTTCATTTTTATAATCGTTATTGCACTACAAAAAATACTTACAAAATATGGAATCGAATTTTATTTAACTCAAATTATTATGTCTATATATTATACAATTTGCATACTTGGTCTTTGCCTTTTAATGGGTTATGCTGGTCAAATTTCTTTAGGACAGGCTGGTTTTTTCGCTATTGGTGGTTATACTTCTGCTGTTTTAACTACTTTAAATTTAATGCCTTATTTCCAGCAAAATAATAAATTTATCCTTTTCTTAATTAAACTTAATGCTGCTGCATTTCGCGAAGATATGTTTGGTGAAAAAATTTTAACTATTACTCCTTTTGCTGCTTTTTGTTTTGCTATTATTTTTTCTGCTATTATTGCTTTTTTAATTGGTATTCCTGTTTTAAAATTAAAAGGTCATTATTTAGCTATGGCTACACTTGGTGTTGGAATTATTATTTATCGAATTGTTTTAGGCACACAAATTTTCGGATGTGCTGATGGAATTTATGATTTACCTGAATTCAAATTATTTGCTAATCTTGCTATTTCTGGTAGTAGTAAATTAAGAGTGCAAAATTATTATATCGCTATTGTTATTCTTTCTATTATTTTAATTCTTCTTTATAATCTTATTAATTCAAGAATAGGTCGTGCTTTAAGAGCAATTCATACAAGTGAAGATGCAGCAGAAGCTTTGGGAATAAATACTGCCAGATATAAATTATATGTTTTTGTTATTAGTGCAATTATTGCTGCAATTGCTGGTTGTCTTTTAACTCATTTTAATGGTGGTATTTCACCAGCAGAAGCAAGTATAATGAAATCAGTAAAATATGTTGCTATTGTTGCTGTTGGTGGTATGGCAAATTTTTATGGCGTTATGTTTATGGGTATCATTTTACAATTTTTATCTTTACGCGGTTATTTTGGCTCTTTTGATGATTTAATTTTTGGGGCTATATTAGTTGCTATGATGCTTTTTTCTTCTGAAGGTTTATTTAATATTTTTAAATTAAGAAAAAAATATGAATAATTTATTAGAAATAAAAAATTTAACAAAATCATTCGGTGGTTTAATTGCTGTAAATAATGTTTCATTTGTAGTAAGAGAAGGAATTATCAAATCTATTATTGGACCAAATGGTGCGGGTAAAACAACTTTATTTAATCTTATATCTGGCTTTTATAAATCTGATGATGGTGAAATAATTTTTAAAAATCAAAAGATAAATAAATTAAAACCATTTCAGATTGCAAAAAAGAAAATAATAAGAACTTTTCAAAATATTAAATTATTTTCTAATATGACTGTTCTCGAAAATATTATGACTGGGCTCCATTTATCCGGTAAATCAGGTTTTATTGCTTCTATGTTTAAATTTCCAAATTCCCTAATTGAAGAAAAAAAAATAAAAAAGAAATCTTTTGAAATTTTAGAAAAATTTAATTTAACAAAAGTTGCAAATGAAAATGTTTCTAATTTACCTTTTGGTCAACAAAGAATTATTGAATTAGCAAGAGCTTATTCATCTGAACCAGAATTATTATTACTCGATGAACCAGCAGCAGGTTTAAATATTTATGAAACATTGGAATTAGCAGAAATAATTAAACAAATTAATAATAATAAAACTACAATTTTATTAGTTGAACATGATATGGCATTGGTTATGAAAATTTCAAATGAAATTGTTGTTTTAAATTCTGGTCAAAAAATTGCCGAAGATATTCCAGAAAAAATACAGAAAAATCCAGAAGTAATAAAAATTTATTTAGGTGAAGAAAATGCTTAAAATACTTAATCTTGAAACTGGTTATGGCAATTTAAAAGTTTTGAAAGGCATTTCTTTACATATTAAAGAGAAAGAAATAATTACAATTATTGGTGCTAATGGCGCAGGTAAATCTACATTAGTTAAAACTATTGTTGGTTTAATAAAACCATTTAAAGGTGAAATTATTTATAAGAATAAATTGTTAAATAAATTTAATACAGAAGAAATAGTAAAATTAGGTTGCGCATTAGTGCCAGAAGGAAGGCATATATTTTCTACTTTAACTGTTAAAGAAAATTTAGAACTTGGTGCATATTCAAACTATAATAAAGCAGATATAAAAAGGAACATCGAAAAACTAAATGAATTATTTCCAATATTAAAAAAACGAGAAAAACAACTTGCTGGCACTCTCTCTGGTGGTGAGCAACAAATGTTAGCACTTGCTCGTGCTCTTATGGCTAATCCTGATTTATTATTACTTGATGAACCTTCGCTTGGTCTGGCGCCGGTTATTGTAAATGAAATTTTTAAAAAAATAAAAGAATTAAATGAAACTGGACTTACTATTTTACTTATCGAACAAAATGCAAAAAAAGCATTAAATATTGCTCATCGTGGTTATGTTCTTTCAACTGGAAAATTTATTATCGAAGGAACAGCAGAAGATTTATTAAATAATCATGATGTTCAACGCGCTTATTTAGGAAAAGAATATAGATCGATAAATGAATAAATATAAAAAAATTTTTAAAATTAAAATTTTCTCATTTAATATGTTCTGACATCTTCTTCTTATTTGTTTCGATAAAATAAACTACTCAATTAACATTAATAACTTTTTCGCTTCTTCTATTTTATCTCCTTCTTTTTCTATATAGATTTTATAATAATTTCTCGCTACATTTTTATTATTTAAAAATTTATGATAACAAAAACCAATTATAAAATATAACTCTTTATCTTCTGTTATTTTTAATAATTCTTCATAATACTTTACTGCTTCATTATATCTTTCTTTTCTAAAATTCAATTCTGCTAATAATCTTAAAATTTCTTTATTAATATTTTTATTATATAATAATTCTAAACTTCTTATTGCTTCTTCTTCTTCACCGTCTTTTATTAAATTTCTTATTTCATTAATGCTTCTTTCTCTTTTTATTACAGAATTCTTATCTTTATTTTTTTCTTCTTTTGAAACTTCATTTTCTTCTTTTGTTGAAATTTCATTTTTTTGTTTTTTTATTTCCATTTTTAATTCCTGTATTATTTTATCTGTTATCTCAGTTGAACTATCAATTTCATCTTTTTCATATTTTATAATTGGTTGATATTTTTTCTCTTCTTCGAATAATCGTGCTAATATATTTTTCTCCATTATATTTTCATCCTTTTTTTCAGGTTGTTTAGTAAATAATTCTTTTATTCCTACATAAAATAAATAAAAAATTAAACCTAAAAAAATTGAAATAAAAAAAATATATAAAAGATTATTCTTTTTTACTTTTACTTTTTTTAATGGTTGAATTGATTTATCATCTGGCAATGTTTGAGAAATATCAATTTTTCTTACTTCTATTATTTTTGGCTGTCGCTTTTTTTTATTTAATTTATCTTCTTCTTGTAGTTGAACATTTTTTTTGTTCATCTTTTAATTTTTTATTTTTGGATTAAACTATTTTCTAAATCCATTGTTGATTTCATTGTAATATTTTCATCTATTATTTCTGGCGTGATAAATATCAATAATTCAGAATTTACTTCTTCTTCTTCTTCTGATGTAAATAATGCTTTTCCTAACAATGGTAATTTACTAAATAATGGAACTTTTTTTGTTGTTTTTGTTTTATCTTTTTTTATCATTCCACCAATTACTACGGTGTTATTATCATTTACTATTACACTTGTTGTTGCTTCTCTTTTTTTTATTACTGGATTATCTAATAATGATAATGATTCTACTTCACTTACAATCTGTTTTATATCAAGCATTATTGTTTTATTATTACTTATTTGTGGTATAACTTCTAATGTAATTCCTACATCTTTATATTCTGCTTCTATGTTTGGTGAACTTGTTAAATCATATTTTATTAATACCGACTGTGCTTTTGATAAATCTGATATATCTAATTTGCTGCTATTATTTGTTGAATTATCATTATTATTCTTACTTAAACTTGTTAATTTTATTACTGGCATTTCTTTACCTATTACTATTTTTGCCGGTGTATTATTTCTTGTCATTATCTGTGGTTTGGATAAAATATTGACTATTGAACTATTTTTCGCTGCATTTAAAAATAAATCAAATTTATTTCCTTTTAACAAAGAATATCTTAATCCACTTAATGGCACTGCTAATGTATTATCTGTTTTTCGTAAATTTGCTTCAAACCCTCCTTGTTGATTCTGATCACCTATTTTCCATTCAAAACCAAATCTATTACTATCATCTAACTTCACTTCTACTATTAATGCCTTAATTAATACTTGTAATGGTTTAACATCATAATCTCTTATTACTTTTACTATTTCATTTAGTTTTGTCTTATTCTTTGTTTTCAATATTATCATATTAGAATTTTTTGAACATGATATTTTTATCTTATCTACTTCATTACCATATAAATCATTTAAAAATTTACTTGCTTCTTCTGCTTTATTATAAATTAATCGATAAACATAAGTAAAATCATATTTCTCATCTTCTATCTGGTCTAATTGATAAATTATATCATCTAAATATGAAATAATATTTTCTCTCGAACCTATCAAAACTGAATTATCATATTTTAAAGCACATATTTTTATATCTTTGTTTATATCATTTATTTTTTCTAACTCTTTTCTATTTCCTACTTTATCAGTTAATAAGATATAATTTAACATATTTTTTATCTGTTCTGATATATTAAATTTACAAATATATTTCTTTATATATTCTCTTGAAATAGTGTCTTCTATCTCATCCCACTTTTTTGTTAATTCTTCAAATATTCCATCTTTACTATAAATTATGCAAATATTTACATTATCGAGTATTTTTATTTTTAACGCATCGCTTTCTAATAATTTTATATTTTCTTTATAACCATTTATTTTATCATCATAATAAAAAATATATACTTTCCCGTTATTTTCATTCTGGCGCAAACCATAACTATTTGTTATTTTTTCTTCTTTTACATTATATTGATATAGTTCAAGTATCGAATGAAAAATATCTGGTATTATGTCTAATGGAATTAAATGTTTAGATTTAACAATAATTTTTTCATCTTCTATACTTTTGGAAACTATGTAATCTGTTCCAATTATTTCATTTATTTTTTCGACAAATTTTTTTAATTCAGTCTCTTCATCAATTTTATATTTTGTTGTTTTTTTATATATTTCATATTCTCTCCGTTCTTTTTTTACTATATTACCTGAATAGATTATCCAATCTTCAAATAATAAATAATCTTCTTTTTTATCTGGTAATTCTTATCGTTCTAAAAAATATTCTTTCTTTTTTGCTTTTACTTTTGAATTATTTTCTATGTAATTAATTACTCTTTTATACTCCTGTATCTTATCACTTTCATCTGAAATAACAACTATACTTTCTTTGTCAAAAAAAATAAATTTTGTTTCTTTACTTTTTATTTTTTCTAATATTAATTTGATTTCAATATATTTTTCTGGCTTTAAAAAAATTGTTTCCATTTTTAGTTGTACAGACTCAAGTTCTTTAATTGTTTTTTGAATTCCTGTCTCTTTTTTTGTTTCTTCTTTTACAATATCATATTTTTCATTGTAATTACTATCACCTTTTGTTGAACCATAATAATTTAATAATAATGAATAATCACTATAATCAATTATACCGTCATTATTAAAATCATATTCTGCTTTAAAATTTTTATCCTCTTTTGTAAGATTTATAAAATTGGAAAAAAAAGTAAGATCTTCTAAATCAATTTTTTCTTCTGAAAAAATTAAATTGGATAAAGTTATAATGATGATTAAAATTAATAATAATTTTTGTTCCATTATTTTTTTTAAAACAATAATTATTTTATGATAAAATTTTTTTAATTATATTTTATATTATTTTTTTTGTCAATAATTTAATATTATTTGTTTGGAAATGCCTACCATATTTTTTAAAAAATATAAATTAAAAAAAATTTTTGCTTCTTTATCTTATAAAATTTTATATATTTCATTTTATATAATTTTATTATTGACTATTTTTTTAATTGAAAATATAATTAATAAATAATTATTTATTCTCTAAGGAGTAATTATGATTAAAAAAAATTATAAAACACATTATGATAATCCCTGGTATTCTGCAATTAAACAATTAGAAAATGTTGCAGATATTATTAATCTATCTGAAAGTGAATTAGAATATTTAAAATATCCACGCCGAGAATTAACTGTTTCAATTCCAGTTAAAATGGATAATGGTAAATTAAAAGTTTTTATTGGTTATCGTGTACAACATAATGATATTCGCGGTCCTTATAAAGGTGGTATAAGATATCATCCTGAGGTAACAATTGATGAAGTTCGCGCACTTGCTATGTGGATGACCTGGAAATGTGCAGTTGTTAATATTCCTTATGGTGGAGCAAAAGGTGGAGTTGTTTGTGAACCTGAAAAATTATCTATTGGTGAACTTGAAAGAATTACACGAAGATTTACTAATGAAATCTCAATTATAATTGGTCCTTCAAAAGATGTTCCCGCGCCTGATGTAAATACAAATGAAACAATTATGGGCTGGATTATGGATACTTATAGTATGAATCACGGCTTTGCTATTCCAGGCGTTGTCACTGGCAAACCTATTAGTTTAGGTGGTTCATTAGGTCGTCGTGAAGCAACTGGCCGTGGTGTAATGTTTACTACTTTGAATATTTTAAAAAAATTAAATCAAGAGATTTCAAATACAAAAATTGTTATTCAAGGTTTTGGAAATATTGGTTCTGTTGCTGCTAAATTATTATACGAAAAAGGTGCAAAAATAATTGCTGTTAGTGATGTTAAAGGTGGTATTTATAATCCTAATGGATTAAATATTGATAAAGTTTTAAGTTATATTAAAGAAAATAAATTTGTAAAAAATTTTTCTGAGGCTGATAATATAACAAATAAAGAATTATTAGAATTAAAATGTGATGTACTTATTCCTGCTGCTCTTGAAAATCAAATTACTGAACAAAACGCTGATAATATAAAAGCAAAAATAGTTGTTGAAGGTGCGAATGGTCCTACAACACCACCGGCTGATAAAATTCTTGAAGATAAAAATATTATTGTTATTCCTGATATTTTAGCAAATGCTGGTGGTGTAACTGTTTCTTATTTTGAATGGGTTCAGGGTAATCAAGAATATTATTGGACAGAAGATGAAGTAAATTCAAAACTCGAACAAATTATGAATTCGTCGTTTAATTATATTCAACTTATTAAAGATAAATATAAAGTTTCTTATAGATTAGCAGCATATATTGTTGCTGTTAGTAGAGTTGCTGAGGCTATGAAATGTCGTGGTATTTATCCATAAAAGAAAAGGAAGCGATATTATGAAAAATTTATCTTATGAAGAATTCAAATATATTATTGAAAATACACAAATTGTATTTGATACTACACCACCACCACTTATTGATAATTTTTCAATATTAAACTATTCTGTAATTGGCGAAGTACCTTATTCTAAAAATCAAACTATTGAGAATAATGGGACAGTAACAATTTCGCCTCGCATTCTTTTAACAATTGAAAAAGATGATAACTTATTTGAAATATTTAAAAACATTAATGAGATTGAAGCAAGAGTTCTTTTCTTTAATAACCTTAAATTTGAATTCAATGATGAACCACGAATTAGATATAAATTAAATTTATCAAGAACTCTTGTCGAAGTTAAAGATAAATATAAGGATAAAAATTTAATATTATTAATAACGCCAAAATCTATATATTGGCAAATTTCTTTGTTATATATTTTATCTCAAAAATTATTTTCAAAAAACAATAAGAGATTTTAGCAAGGGGGTTGTATGAAATATATTTTTTTATCTTTTTTATTTTTTTATTTTTCTTTTTCTGCTTTTGCTTCTACTTCTTCTGATACCTTATTATTAAATACTCTTGAAGATATTGAAAAAAAATATATAAAATTAAAATCTGAAAATGAAAAATTAAGAATTGAACTAAATAATTTAAAAGATAGTAAAATATCAACTGATTTGATTGACAATAATATTAAAGCACTTATAAAAGAAAAAGAAAATAAAATTGCTGAATTACAAATAGAAATTGAAAAATATAAAGTATCAATACAAAATTTAAAAGAACAAAATGATTTATTAAATAATCAAATCACAAAATTAAAAGCAGAATCACAAAATATTAATATTGATAATTTGAAATCTGTTATTCAAAAAAAAGAAGAAGAAATAAAAATATTAAAAGAAAATATCCAATTATTACAAGCACAATTAAAAGAATATAAAGATAATTATTTATTTGCTTCTGAAAAATTTACTAAATTTAATATTGATTTAGAACAATTAAAGAAAAAAAATGAAGAACACCAGAGTTTATTAGAAAAAACAAATAAAGAACTTGAAACAAAAAATTCTGAAATTGAAAAACTTAAAAATGATATTTTGAAAAAAGATAGATATATTTCTGAAATACTTATTACTGATAAAGATTTAAAAGAAGAAAATGAAAAATTAAAATCAGAATTTAATAAAATATCTAATGATTTAAATCAATTAAAAAAAGATAATGAAAAAGTAAACAATGATTTAAATGATTTACAAACTAAATTTAATGCCTTATCAAGAGAAAAAGATGATTTAACAAAATCAAACAATGAAAAAGAAAAAATATTAAGTGAATTAAATAAAAAATATAATGAACTTAAAACTGAAAAAGAAAAAATAAATAGTGAATTATCAGCAATAACAAAAGAATTAACAGAAACAAAAAATCAAAATGAAAAACTAATTTCAAGTTTAAACGAAACAGAAAAGAAATTAATGAAATTAAAAAGTGATTTTGATTCGCTTTCTGAAAATCTAAAATCAGAAAAGGAAAAATCAGTAAATCTTGAAAATGAAAATAAAAAAATTAAAAATGAATTTAATGATTTAAAAAATAAATTTG
>DAONJL010000015.1:0-44909 GCA_035405645.1 bacterium
TTTATTTTTTGTTTCCATATTTTTATTATAGCAATTATCAGTAAATTGTCAATAATATTATTTAATGTATCTTGAAAAAATAATTTGAATAAAAAAATTTTTTAAAAATGCTTGAAAATTATTTATGAAATAAAGATAATTAAAAAATATGAACCTATATATACATATTCCTTTTTGCTTATCACGCTGTAATTATTGTCATTACACATCATTTGTAATAAAAAAAGATAATGAAAAAATAAAAGAATATTTTGCTGCATTAAAAAAAGAATTTCAAACAAGAGAAATAGATAAAATAGATACTATTTATTTTGGTGGAGGTACACCATCATTAGTTCCAACAATTATTTTAGAAAATTTTTTAAACAAAATTTATCCAAAATTTATAAATTCCAAAATAGAAATTACAATGGAAGTAAATCCACGAAATATAAATGAAGAATATATAAAAGAAATAAGTAAAATAGGAATAAATCGAATTAGTATTGGAATTCAATCATTTGCTTATGAAAATGTATTAAAAAAATTAAATAGAAAATATGATAATTTTCAAGAAAAAGATTTAGATATAGTTTTCAAATATTTTACTAATGTAAATTTTGATATAATCCAGCAGTTACCTTTTACTGACTATAAAATATTTAAAAATGACTTAAAAAAAGCATTTAGTTATCCAATAAAACATATAGCAATTTATGAATATGAAAATTATAATAATTTAGAGAATGTACAAAAAGGCGAAGAAATTGAAAGAATGGAAAAATATAAAACATATATATTAAATAAGAATAAATTTGAAAGATATGAAATAAGTAATTATGCCAAAAAAGGTTACTATTGCAAACACAATTTAGATTTCTGGTTATGGAAAGATTATATAGGACTTGGATGTTCTGCTGTAAGTCAGGTAAAAAACATTATTCGAGAAAATCCTTATAATTTAAAAGATTATTTTAATGGTAAATATAAAGAATATAAATTAACAGAAAAAGAAATATTAGATAATTTTTTAGCCAGGAAATTAAGAACAAAATTTGGTTTTACAAAAAAAGAATTTAAAAAATTTTTTAAAATAAATTTTAAAATAAAGAGAGAATATAAAAAATTCTTTGTAAAAGACAACAAAAGAATAATATTAAATAGAAAAGGAATGGATTTTATTGGTCTATTAATGAAATCTTATTTTTTCAATGAAGAATTTTAATATAAAAAGATTGAAAACTTTTAAACTCATTTAAAAAAAATTTAAAATTTTTTCTTGATTATTTTTTAAAATTATATTATTATTATTATTTATTTTAATATTTTCACACTTTTTGATGTGCAAACGGTGTATGGTATAAACGAAAGTTAATACCATATATGTAGCACAAATGAAAAAAGTGGTAGAAAAAAACCGTTAATCAGGAAAGGAGGTGAAACAGAGATGGTAAAAGTTGTAATGAAACAATTATTAGAAGCAGGTGTTCATTTTGGCCATCAACCAAGAAAATGGAATCCAAAAATGAAACCTTATATTTTTACAAGTAGAAAAAATCTACATATAATAGATTTACAGCAAACAATGCGTAGTTTAAAAAATGCACTAGCTTTTACAACAGAACTAACTTCAAAAGGCGAATACTTATTATTTGTTGGCACGAAAAAACAAGCACAAGCAACAATTGAAGAACAAGCTAAAAGATGTGGTATGCCTTATGTAAATCAAAGATGGTTAGGCGGCACATTAACAAATTTCGAAACAATAAGAAAAAGTGTATTGAAATTATTAGATTTAAGAAAAAAATCAGCATCAGGTTTCTTTGATAAATTAGCAAATAAAGAAGCATCAAAATTAAAAAAAGAGTTACAAAAAAAAGAAAAATTATTAAGTGGAATTGCAAATATGGATAAATTGCCTGGTGCTTTATTCCTAATTGATCCAAAACGCGATGAAATTGCTGTTTTTGAAGCAAGAAAATTAAAAATTCCAGTTATTGGTGTGATGGATTCAAATTGTGACCCTGATTTAGTTGATATTGGTATTCCTGGTAATGATGATGCAATTAGAGCAATTAAATTATTCTGTGAATCTTTTGCTGAAGCTGTAATTGAAGGTAGAACAATTTATGAACAAACAAAGAAAGCCGAAACCGAGGCAAAAACAGAAAACTCACAGGCAACTGTAAATGAAAATGATGACATTGATGAGCACAATGAAAATAATGAAGAGTATGAGGAAGATGATGATGAAAATTATTAAAAAGGAGTTGAACTAATTATGGAAATTTCAGCAAGTGATGTAAAAAAATTGAGAGAAATAACTGGCGCTGGTATGATGGACTGCAAAAAAGCATTGCAAGAAAATAATGGTGATATAGAAAAATCCATTGAATATTTAAGAAAAAAAGGATTATTAAAAGCAGCAGAAAAGTCAAGCAGAATTGCTGCTCAAGGTATTGTTGATGCTTATATTCATAGTAATAATAAAATCGGTGTTTTAATTGAAGTAAATTCTGAAACTGATTTTGTTGCAAGAAATCCTGAATTTAAAGAATTTGTGCATAATCTATGTCTTCACATTGCTGCTTCTGCACCTGAATTTATTAATACTTCTGATATACCAGCAGCAATAATTGAAAAAGAAAAAGAAATATATTTAGAACAATTTAAAAATTCAGGAAAACCAGCAAATGTTATTGAAAATATTGTTCAAGGTAAAATTGAAAAAGAATTTTATAAAGCAAAATGCTTGATGGAACAGGATTATGTCAAAGACCCTTCAATAACAATAAAAACTTTATTAACAAACTTAATAGCAAAATTAGGAGAAAATATTGTAATTAGAAGATTTGTGCGCTGGCAGGTTGGTGAAGGTATAGAGAAAAAAGAAGAAAATTTTGCTGAAGAAGTAAAAAAACAAATTGAAGCATCACAAAAAAAGTAAATTATTATTCAGGCAAAGAGGTTACAACCTCTTTGCCTTTTACATTTTTATATGAAATATAAAAATATTTTAATAAAAATAAGTGGTGAGGCATTAGCGGGTGAAAAGAGTAGCAGTAATGGAATTGATGAAAAATTATTAGGAAATTTTTGTAAAGATTTAATAAACATACAAAAAAAGAAAATTGGAATTTCAATAGTAATTGGTGGTGGCAATATTTTTCGTGGTTTAAAAGGTACAAAAGTTGGTTTTGATAGAATTTATGGTGATTATATGGGTATGCTTGCCACTGCTATAAATGCACTTGCTTTTAAATCTTTTCTTGAATCTCTTAATTCAAAAGTTGAAATATTTTCTTCTTTTAAAATTGGTTCTTTTATAAAAGAATATGAAATCAAAGAAGCACGAAAATTATTAAAAGAGAATTATATTATTATTTTAGCAGGTGGTTTAGGTCATCCTTTTTTTACTACTGATACTACTGCTGCATTAAGAGCAATAGAATTAAGTGCTGATATTTTAATAAAAGCGACAAAAGTAGATGGCGTGTATGATAAAGACCCTATGCTTTTTAATGATGCTAAAAAATATGATTATCTTGATTATCAAACTGCAATAAATAAAAAATTACAGGTAATGGATTTAACTGCTATTTCATTATGTATGGAAAACAATTTACCTATTTGTGTATTAAATATTTTTAAAAAAGATTGTTTAATAAATTTTTTATCAGGTAAAAAAATTGGTTCAATTATAGGAGGTGATTAAATGCTTGATGATATTCTAAATGAAACAAGGCGAAAAATGAATAAATCAATTGAGAATTTTCAAAAAGAATTAATAACAATCCGAACAGGAAAAGCAACACCTGCATTATTAGAAACAATTAAAGTTGATTATTATGGAACAAAAACACCAATTACACAAATGGCAAATATTAGTGTTCCAGAACCAAGAACAATGATTATTAAACCCTGGGATGCTTCACAATTAGAAAATATAAAAAAAGCAATACAAACTTCTTCGCTTGGTATAACACCACAAGATGATGGAAAAATTATAAGATTAATTTTTCCACCATTAAGTGAAGAATCGAGAAAAAACCTAATAAAAATAGTAAAGACAAAAGGCGAAGAAACAAAAATAGCAATAAGAAATATCAGGCGCGAAAGTAATGAATTGGTTGATGAACTTGAAAAAGAAAAAGAGATTACAGAAGATGAAGCAAAAACAGGTAAGAAAAAAATTCAAGATATAACTGATGAATTCATAAAAAAGGTTGATGAAATAATAAAAATAAAAGAAGATAGTATTATGGAAGTATAAGGAGGTGGCAAATGGCTCATAAAATTTCTGATGAATGTATAGCTTGTGGGACCTGTCAACCTGAATGTCCTGTTCAAGCAATTTCTGAAGGTGATATTTATAAAATTGACCCTGATAAATGTACTGATTGTGGTGCTTGTGCAGAAGTTTGCCCGGTTAATGCTATTTCCAAAGAATAAAATTTTTATTTATTATTCGGGTTGCTATTATTACGCAACCCTTTTTTTATTATTCTATGCTCGAAGAAAAATTAAAAATTATTTTCCAAAAAAAAGAAGCAATACCAAAACACATTGCAATTATTATGGATGGTAATGGTAGATGGGCCAAAAAAAGAGGTCTTCCAAGAGTATTTGGTCATAATGAAGGTATTAAAACTGTTCGTAGAATGTGTGAAATCTGTTCTGAATTAAATGAAGTAAAAGTTCTTACTCTTTATGCTTTTTCAACTGAAAATTGGAAAAGACCAGAACGCGAAATTAAAATCCTTATGCACCTTTTTGATAGATTTTTAAAATATGAAATTGATGAAATGAATGCTAATGATATTAAATTAAACATCATTGGTGATATTACAAAATTACCGTTATTTGTGCAAAAAGAAATACATTATGCTTTAGAACAAACAAAAAATAATAAAAAATTTATTTTAAATCTTGCAGTTAATTATGGTAGTCAATTAGAAATAATTGAAGCAGTAAAAAAAATAATAGAAGCAAAAATTCCTGCAAGTGATATTACACCTGAATTATTTGAAAAATTCTTATATACTGCAAATTTTCCACCAGTAGATTTACTAATTAGAACAAGCGGTGAATTAAGAATTAGTAATTTTTTACTCTGGCAAATTGCTTATGCTGAAATCTTTGTTACTAATACTCTCTGGCCTGATTTTTCAAAAGAAGAATTTTTAGATATTATTATCAATTATCAAAATCGTGAAAGAAGGTTTGGCGGTATAAATCTAAATGAAAATTAGAATTATTACTGCTGCTATTACTATTCCTTTATTTTTATTTATAATTTATCTTGCTGGTATTTATCTTAAAATTTTGCTTCTTATATTTTCATTACTTGCTCTTTTTGAACTATTTAAAATTATTAAACCACAAATAAATTATTTTCTTAAAGTTATCACTTTTATTTCTGCTGCAATTATTATTTTTTTTAATACAGAACAAATTTATTTACTAATTCTTTGCCTTTTATTTTTCATTATGGTTTTTGAAGTAAATAAAGAAAACATTGTATTTTCCGCTGCTATTATAACCTTTATGATTATTTATTCAACAATTGGTTTTTTTTATTTTTATAAATTTCGTGTTAATTATGGCTTTTCCCTTCTTCTTCTTCTTCTTACTGATATATGGGTTTGTGATACTGCGGCTTATTTTTTTGGTATTAAATTTGGTAAACATAAATTAGCACCACAAATTAGTCCTAAAAAAAGTATCGAAGGTTTTTTGGCAGGCTTTATTTTTGCTTTTATTTATGCTTTCTTTTTCCATTTGTTTTTTAATAAATTCTATTCATTTTCACTTTTTCAAATTTTTATTATTCCTTTAATTGTTGGTATTTTTGGGCAAATTGGTGATTTATTTGAATCATTAATAAAACGAAGTGCTGATATAAAAGATAGTGGAAAAATATTACCAGGTCACGGCGGAATTTTAGATAGATTTGATAGTTTGATTTTTTCGCTTCCTTTAATTTACATTATATTTTCTTATTTTTAATTTTTAATAAAAACAAAATATTTTGGTGAACTGAATTCAGATAAATATTTCATTTTTTTTAAAATCATTTCTCTTAATTCTTTTGAAATCATTCTATTATTAAAAAATTCTTTTTGCAAGGTAAAAAAGATAAAATTCGAATGATTTTCAAAATATTCTAAAAAAGAATTTTTACCTGTTATTATTATTTTCCCTGTATAATAACATCTATTTATATTTTTTTCATTTATCAAATCTTTATAATATTCTTCTCTAAATACTGTTATATTTTTATCTGGTTTAAAATAATAACAAATAATCGGATTTGTTGTAAGAATATCTGTAATTTCTTTATCATTTAATCTTTTAAATTTTTCAAAATTTATTCTTGTTGGGTCAAAAAAATAAAAATATTCTGTCTTATATTTTATGTAATTTGTTAAGAAAATCAAAAAAATAAATAAAAAAAATAATATCTTCTTTTTGCCAAACAAAACTAATTCAGAAATAACAAATAATAAAATTAACGGCGAAATAATGTATAACAATCTAATATTTTTAATAAATGTAAAAGAAAGAAAAAAATAGATTAAAAACAATGGAAAAAATAATTGAAATAATATTTTTTTATTTCTTGATTTGACAAAAAAAATAATAAAAAAAATCGTAAGCACAGGAAAATAAATAAATAAATTTTTTAAATAATAAAAAGGATTATTTAAAATAAAAAATCTTTTTAAATGATTAAAAATAATATAAATAGATTTTTCATTACTTGCTAAAAAAAGATGAAAGAGAAAAATAAAGATAATACTAATTAATAAAAAAAACTTTTTATAACAAAATTCTCTATTATAAAAAAAATTGATAATTAAAAAAGATATTAAAAAAAGCCAAAAAAAAGGACCAATAATAATTCCAGATAAAATTAAATAGATAATTAAAAAAGAAAATTTAACATTATTAAAAAAAAGCCAAAGAAAAATTATAAAAAACAAAATATAACTTTCATAAAATCTACCATCAATAGACAAATAAAAAAATGATAAATCAAATAAAAAAATAGAAATACCAATAATAACAATGGAAAAAAACAATAAATTTTTTATCTCGTTAGCAGTTAATTTTATAATTAAAAAATAAAGTAGAATAGATGATATAGAATGTAAAAAAATATTTGGTAATCTAATAATTAACTGATCCTCATTAACAAAATACGAAAATATTTTGCTTAAATAAAAATGAAATAAATAAAAAATATAATGATTATTTGAAGGCAGATGCGGAATTGAATTTTCAAAATTAATTGATTTTACTATTAATATTGAGATAATTTCATCTATTCTTAAATCTATCTTTTTAGCTTGCTTGATTGCGAATAAAAAATAAATAAGAATTAAAATGAATAAAATAGCGAAAAAAAAATAATTTCTTTTTGGCATTTAGTTTTTATTTTTTAGTTCTTGCACAAATTATTTTTTTACCACCAAAAATTTTTAAAAAAGTTCTTTCTAAAAATTTCTCAAGTTTAATTAATAAATTAGCTGGCAAAAATAAAAAATAATCAATCTTATTTATTTTATATTTATTTTCTAATAAACATTTTTTTAAATTTCTAAATCGTAAATTTTCATCTCTTTTAAAACCAAATAAAAATGAATATGGATTTAATATATTTGGTTCAATCATAATTACATTTTCACTAACTCTTTTTATTTCCTGTAATAAATCATTTATATTTTTAATGTGATGAACAACATCATTTAAAAAAATGAATTTGAATGTATTATTTTTAAAAGGCAAAAATAAAGCATTTGCAATAATAAATTTTTTTTTGTTTTTTACTTTGACTTGATTAAAATCAATTTCTAAACCTATTACATCATAACCTTTAAAAATTAAATATTCATAAAGAAAACCAGTGCCAGAACCAATTTCCAATATTTTATCATTTTTATTAGGCTTTGCTAATTCTAAAAATTTTTCAGCAGCACGAATTTGATTTCTCTGTCCAAAATAATCATCTAAATTTCTGATTTCATATAAATTTATATTCATTTTATTCTCTTATTTCGCCATTACCAAAAACTATAAATTTTTGTGTTGTTAATTCTTTTAAGCCCATTGGTCCACGAGCGTGTAATTTATCTGTGCTAATTCCAATTTCAGCTCCTAATCCAAATTGTCCCCCATCACTAAATCTTGTTGAAGCATTTATTAATACTGTTGATGAATCAACTTCTTTTAAAAATTGCATACCTTTTTGATAATTATTTGTAAGTATTGAATCTGTATGTTTTGAACTATACTTGTTTATATGTGCTATTGCTTCGTCAAGATTATTTACTACTTTTATTGTTAATATTAAATCAAGATATTCAGCATACCAATCTTCTTCTGTTGCTTTTTTTATTTGTGGTAATATTTTACAACTTATCTCGCAACCTCTTAATTCTACTTCTTTTAATTTTTCACTTAATATAGGTAAAAATTTTTCTGCTATATTTTTATGAACCAACACTTTTTCAACTGCATTACATACAGCTGGCCTTTGCAATTTTGCATTTCTAATAATTCTAATAGCATCATCAAAATTATAATCTTCCTCAACATAAATATGACAAACGCCTTTATAATGTTTCAAAACTGGTATTTTAGACTTTTCAACAACATGTCTTATTAATCCTTCGCCACCGCGTGGTATTATTAAATCAATATATTCTTCTTGTTCTAACATTACATCAATTGCTTCTCGTGCTGGCGTCATTAAATATGAAATAATGTATTCATTTAGTTTCATTTCTTTTAATGCATTTTTCATTGCTTCTATTATTGCTATATTTGAATTATATGATTCACTACCACCTCGTAATATTACACTATTTCCTGCTTTTATACATAATACAGCAGCATCAACTGTAACATTTGGTCGTGCTTCATATATAATACCAATTACTCCAATTGGCACTCGCATTCGACCAACAATTATATTTGATGGTCTTCTTATAAAATCACTCATCTCATAAACAGGGTCTGGTAAATTTATTATTTCATTTATTCCATTCACCATTTCAGTAAATCTTTTTTCAGTTAATAATAACCTATCCAGCATTGCTTTATTTAAGCCTTTTTTTTCTCCATTGCTTATATCAATCTGATTTTGCGCCATTATTTTTTCTCTTGAATTTATTAAATTTTTCTGAATATTTTTTAATAATTCATTTTTTTCTTTTGTTGTTAATTTTGCAATTGTATATGATGATTCGCGAACTTTTTTACATAATTCAATTATCTCATTTCTTTCCATTCATTTTTCTCCTTTCTTTTTATTTTTTTTAATATTAAATAAATTTTTATTATTGTCAATTTTATTTTTAAAACGGTTCTTAATTTATAAAACAGCATTATTTTCAAGATATTTAATATATTACCTTTAAATAATCTTGACATTATTTATTGTTAAATTTAATCTATCAAATCATTTATGATTGAAAAAAAGAAAAAATATATTAAAATTATTTTGATACAAATAATTATTTTAATAATAGTTTCATTATTTGCATTTTATTTTGGTACGGCTAAAATTAATCATAAAAATTTTTTTTATTTTATTTTTAATAAAAATATACCTGCAAATTATCTGTCAGAATATACCATACTCTTTTATATAAGATTACCAAGAATACTATTAGCATTTACAATTGGAGCAACTTTAAGTTTATCTGGTGTTATTTTGCAAGCATTATTTAGAAATCCCTTAGTTGATTCTTATACAACAGGAATCGCTGGTGGGGCTGGGGTAGGTGTTTGTTTAAATATTTTATTTCGATTTGATAAAATAATAAGTATTATAACATTACCAATTTCTGGTTTTTTAGGTGCTATGGCTGCGCTTATTATTATTTACCTTATTGCTTTTAAAAAAAATTTTTTTAATACAAATAATATTTTACTTATTGGTGTTATTTTTAGTTTTTTATCGTCATCTATTATCACATTATTATTAAGCATAAGTAAATTGCAATATATGAATAATATTATTTATTGGTTGATGGGTTCATTAAATGAAACAAATTATTTTTTTATTTATATTATTCTTATAACTTCATTTATTGGTCTTGTTATCTCATTTATTTTTTCTAATTCATTAAATGCATTGAGTTTAGGCGATGAAGAAGCACTAAATTTAGGGATAAATATTATAAGGATAAAAAAAATTTTATTTACTCTAACAGCAATTTTAATTGGCTTATCAGTTTCAATATCTGGTTTGATTGGTTTTGTCGGTCTCATTATTCCTCATTTTTTAAGATTGTTAATTGGCTATGATTATAAAATATTATTAGTTTCCTGTTATTTATCAGGTGGGGCTTTTTTAATTATCTGTGATTTAATTGCAAGAACTATAATTAGCCCTGCTGAATTGCCAATTGGTGTAATAACAGGTATTATTGGTGGAATTATTTTTATTCATCTTTTTTCAAAAAAGAAAATAAACTTATGAAAAAAATATTAGAATTAAAAAATGTTACTGCTGGATATGAAAATTATTTTTATATAAGCGAAATAAATTTTTCTATTTTTAAAAAGGATTATATTGGCATAATAGGACCAAATGGTGCAGGAAAAACTACATTATTTAAAACAATATTAAAAATAATAAAACCAATTAAAGGTGAAATTTTTTTTAATGAACAAAATATATATAAAATACCAAATAATGAATTTGTAAAAAATATATCAGTAGTTTCAACAAATATAGAGACACAATTTTTTTCAGTTGAAGATTATGTTTTATTTGGTAGAATACCACATTTTAAAAAATTTCAATTTTTTGAAACTAAAAAAGATTTAGAAATAATAAATTACTATATGGAATTAACTGGAATAAAAAAATTAAAAAATAAAAAAATAAATGAAATAAGCAGTGGTGAGAAGCAACTTACTGCAATCACAAGAGCATTAGTTCAGGAACCAAAATTATTATTACTTGATGAATCAACTGCACATTTAGATTTAAATCATCAATTACATATATTATCACTTTTAAAAAAATTAAGAGATGAATTAAATTTAACAATTATGATTACATTTCATAATTTGAATTTAGCAGCAGAATTTTGTGATAAAATTATTTTATTAAAAGAAGGAAAAATTTTGAAAATTGGCTTGCCTGACGAAACAATAACAAACGAAAATATTAGACAACTATATAATATTAATGTTTTAATAGAAAAAAATAAAATTACAAAAAAACCAAATATATTATTTATACCAGATGAAAAATAAAATTTTATTTTTTGCTTTTTTATTTTTTTTATTCAATTGTACAAATAAACAAATAGAAGAAAAAAATAAAAAAGAAATTGAGCGAATAATTTCATTATTGCCATATATATCAGAGGAAATATATTTATTACAATCAGAAGAAAAATTAGTTGGAGTAACAAAATACTGCACAAGACCAGAACAAATAAAAGAAAAAGAAAAAATAGGTGATATAATAAATGTAAATATAGAAAAAATTTATGAATTAAAACCTGATATTATTTTTGCTTCAACATTATTAGATAAACGGACATACAATAAATTAAAAGAATTAAACCTAAATATAATTGTCTTTAAAGAACCAAAAAATTTTAATGAAATCTGTGAACAATTTTTAGAAGTAGCAAAATATTTGAATAAAGAAAAAGAAGCAAAAAAAATATTAGATGAAGCGAAAAAAAAACTTTTAGAAGTAAATAATAAAAAGTATAAAAAGCAATTAAAAATGATTGTGCAAATAGGTGCAAATCCAATATTTATTGCAACAAAAGAGAGTTTTATACATAGTATTATTGAATATAGTGGATTTATAAACGCTGGTGCTGATTTTCCAAATTATCAAGCAGTCTCTCGTGAACAAATAATATTAACAAATCCAGATATAATTATAATTATAGATATGGGCGTTCAAACAGAGGAAGAAATAAAAACCTGGAAAAAATTTAATAATTTAAATGCAGTAAAGAATAATAAAATATTTAGTTATGATGCAACAAAACTTTGCAGTCCAACACCAATTAGTTTTATTGAAATTGTTTATGATATTATTAAATTATGTGAATAATATAAAATAAAAATGGATATAAGTATTTTTATTACAAATTATAATGGTTTTAAAAATGGATATATTCAGGAAGCATTACCAAATATTATTTCAGAAGCAAAAAAATATAGAAAAGGTAAATATGAAATAATTTTTGTTGATGATTGTAGTATTGATGATAGCATAAAATATGTATCAGAAAATTTTCCTGAAATAATAATAAAAAAAACAGCAAAGAATTGTGGTTATCAGCGTGCTTCAAATTTTGCTGTGGCACATTGTCAATTCCCTATTCTTATCTCATTAAATAACGATATTAAATTAGGTGATAATGTCTTAAATAAAATTGTTGATTATTTTAACGATGAAAATGTATTTGCTGTTAGCACAAAAGTATTTCTCTGGGATGAAAAAACATATTTAGCAGGTAAACGAATTGCACTCCTTGAAAAAGGGCATTTTAAACTAAAAGATTTAGGTGATACAATAACAAATACAGAAATGACATTATTTGCAACTGGTGGTGCTGCTGCATTTAGAAAATCAATGTATTTAGAATTAGGTGGATTTGATGATATTTATTATCCTCTTTATTGGGAAGATATTGACCTTTGCTATCGAGCATTAAAACGGGGTTGGAAAGTTCTTTATGCGCCAGAATGCATTATGTATCATAAACATCAAGCAACAATAAAAACAATGTATGATGCCACACAATTGAGTTTTATTACTGCAAGGAATAGTTATATTTTTTTCTGGAAAAATATTTCAACACCAAAATTTTTATTTGCACATTTTTTCTGGTCCTTAGTTTTTTTTATTCGTGATTTTTTCAACTTAAAATTTAGATTTCATATTGCTTTTTTATTAGCATTAAAAAAAATCTTTAAAATAATTAAACGCAAAATAAAGGAAAAAAATTTTTTCATAAAAACTGATAGTGAAATTTTAGATTTGCTAAAAAATAATTATTCTCTTTAATTTTTATTTATCTTTATATCACCATCATCAGTTATTATTATATTGTTTTTTGGAAAATCAGTTTCTGTTAATTGCCTTATTAATTTGATTGCCTCTTTATTTTCATCATAAAAAGGAATACCTTCATTTTTTAAAATAATTGGAATAATTCTGCCACTTACAAAATTTCCAGTTCCATCTAACGAAACTTCTAAAATTAAAGAAATATTATTAGGTGGTTTTAAATTGAAATAAGAATAAGTGCAAAAATTTCCTAAAGAAAAAGCAATTATTTTTTCCTTATATGTAATAATAGCACGAGGAATATGTGGCCCATGCCCAAATACAAAATCAGCACCACTATCAATAGCTGCTTTTGAAAATTTCACAACATTACCGCGTTTATCATTGTAAAAATATTCCATTTCATCTTTTGTGTGAAGATATTTCTCACCTTCACCACCACCGTGAAAAGTAACGATTAAAATATCAACTTGCTCCTTTGCTCGTTTAATTAATTTTTTTGAATTTTCTATATCACAAATATCATTAAAATATGGCGTCCAATAAAAACCTATTATTCCTATTTTTACGCCCTTTTTTTCTATTATTGTTACTTCGTCTTTTAAACCACAATATTTTAAATCAGCTTTTATAAGTGTTTTTATTGTTTCTTTTAAACCATCTTCACCAAAATCTCGTGAATGATTATTAGCAATATTTAACACTGTAAAATTTGCTTCTTTAAAATAATTCACATAGTGTAAAGGCATTTTAAATGCAAATACTTTTTTCCCATCAAAACCTTTTTTAACGCTTTCTTCAATTGTTGTAAAAGTTCCTTCTAAATTTCCTATCAATACATCAGCATTTTTAAAATAATCTTTTACATTATCAAAAATATATTTACCATCATCTGGCGGTAAAGCGGGTTTTGGATAAGTTGAACCAAGCATAACATCCCCAACTGCTTGAATATTAATTATAGTGTTTGTCTGAGTAAAAATTGAAAAATTTAAAATAAAAATTATAAGAAAAATTCGTTCTAAATAAAATTTCATTTTTTTCCTCAAAATTAAAAATAAATTTATAAATATATATATAATATATATATTTTAAAAAAACGATTTTGTCAAAAAAAATTATTGACTTTAAAATTTTTTTTATGTTATAATTAAAAGATATATTTTTATAATCAAAATACATATTACAAAAAGTGGAGGTGGTATATATTATGCCAATTTATGAATACGAATGTCAGAAATGTGGTCATAAGTTTGAATTATTACAAAAAATTTCTGATAAGCCAGTAAAAAAATGTCCAGAATGCAAAGCAAATAAAGTAATAAGATTAATAACAGGTGGTGCTGGTATAATATTTAAAGGCACTGGTTTTTATACAACAGATTATAAAAACAAAACAACAAAAAAAGAAGAAAAAACAGTTGAAACAAAAACAACAAAAGAAAAAAAAGAAAGTTCAAAAACAGAGGCTGCATAATTAAATGGAAATTTTTTGGAGTTAATTTTATGAAAGAGAAAAGAATAAAAATTGTTTTTACAGTTATAATACTATTTATTATTATCGCATTATATTATGTTTATAAAAAGATTACAATTATAAATAAAGGCGGCTTTTTAATGCTGCCTTTAATGTTTTGTTCTATTTATGCTTTATTTGTTATACTTGAACGCTATTTATTTTTAAAAAGGATAAAATTAAACTCAGAAGAATTAATTGGAAAAATAAATATAGCTATCTCATCTAATAATATTGATGAAGCATATTTAATATGCGAAAAGAATCCTACAATACTATCACCAATATTAATTGCTGGTTTAAATAATTTCAATGAACCAAAAGAAAAAATAAAAGAAGAAATAACAGAAGCTGGCTTACAGGTAATACCAAAATTAGAAGAGAATTTAAATATAATATTATTAATAGCCAAAATATCACCATTACTTGGTTTATTAGGAACAGTAACAGGAATGATAAAAGCATTTAATCAAATAAGATTATTAGGTGGCAATGTAAATGCAACAGTATTAGCAGGCGGAATTTCAGAAGCATTACTCACAACTGCTGCTGGGTTAATCATTGCAATACCATTATTAATATTCCATAATTTTCTTGAAAACAAAGTGGAACGAATAATTTTAGATATAGAAAATTCTGCAATTATGTTAGTTAATTCAATAACAAAAAGCAGAAATAAAATAAGTAACGAAGAGTGAAATGTTAAAAAGAAATTATTTATTTACAAAAGAAAAAAAGAGTTTTGAAATACCAATAGATATGGCACCGTTAATTGATTGTGTGCTTTTACTTATTATCTTTTTTATGCTTACATCAACATTTATTATGCAGCCAGGTTTTAAAATTGATATGCCTGCTGCTGAAACTTTTACTAATAATAAAACACCATTAATTTTTTGTCATATCACAAAAGATAATAAATTATTTTTAAATGAAAAAGAACTTTTATTGGGTGATTTTGATGAAGAAATAAAAAATTTATTAATGCAGTCAGAAGAAAAAGTAGTTTCAATAAAAGCAGATAAAGAAGTAAGTTATGGATTATTAATAAATATAATTGATAGAATACATATAAATGGTGGTGAAGCAGTAAATTTAGTCACAGTACCAATTGATTTAGAACAACTTAAAATAGAGAAATAAATTATGGAAAATAAAATAATATTAGAAACAATAAATTATAAAAATTACGAAATAAAAATAAAAGCACTAATTTTCTCTTCAATTATTCATATTTTTATTTTTTTATACATATTTATCTTTTATCGAGAACCAATAATAAATTCATTGCAGGAATTAAAAATCAGATTATTTACTTATAAACCAATAATAGATTCAAATATAGATATTTCACAAAAAGTTACAAAAGCAATTTCAGAAAAAAAAGAAATAAGAAATGAAAAGATAAATTATCAAGAAAAGCAAAAAAAAGAAGAATCATCAATTCAAAAAGAAAACAAATTAAAATTTCAAAAACAAGAAAATAAGAAAGTTGAAAAATCAATAAAAGAAACAAAAGGCTATCAAGAAGAAGCGAAAAAAAAAGAAGCAGAAATACAGGGCATGAGAAAATTTGATATAACAGAATTAGAACGAAAAAAAATAATTCCAATTATATCAAGACCGGAAATTGAAGTTGAAACTGTTAAAAGTGAAGAAATAGTAAAAAATAGAGAAGAATTATTTAATGATATAATAATCAAAGAAAAACCAGAATCGCAAAAACCTGAAAAAAAAGTGATAAAAGAAACAACAGATAATTATACAGAACATAGTGGCAAAGAAGAATTATATTCATTGCAAACAATAACAGGTATAAAAGGAAAAGAAAATGAAAAACTATTTATAAAAGATGAACCATTAAGTTTAGATAAATTTAAATATGAAAAATCAAGTTATGAACCAATTATAGCAGGTTCATTCAAAACAAGAAAAATACTTAAAAATCCAGATATGCCAGCACCAGAATGGGTAGAAAAAAAAGGAATAAGCACATACATTGTTTTATATGGCATAATAAATGAACAGGGATATTTAGAGAAAGTAGAAATTGAACAAATGTCCCCATTATATAAACTTGATGTAGAAGCGAAAGAATTTGTAATGAAAAACTGGTTGTGGGAAAAAGGCGAGACAAAACAACCAGTTCGAATTAAACTTCGTGTTTATTTAAAAAAATAGAGGTGAAAAAAATGCTAAAAAAAGGAAAGAATAATTTACTTAACTATAACAATGCAAAATATGAATTAAAAGAAATAACAGAACCCAATTTATTTCGCGATATATTTCCATATACATCAATTCCAGTTATTTCATTCGATAATGAAATAGTGCCAACTAATTTACCAGATAAATTTTGGATAACTGATACAACTTTTCGCGATGGTCAGCAAGCGAGACCACCATATACCGTAAAGCAAACAATTGAATTATTTAAATTACTCCATAAATTAGGTGGGAAAAATGGAGTAATCAAACAGAGTGAATTTTTTTTATATAGTGAAAAAGACAAAGAAGCAGTAACTAAATGTTTAGAATTAGGCTATCAATATCCAGAAATAACTGGCTGGATAAGAGCAGTAAAATCAGATTTACAGTTAGTAAAGGAAATGGGATTAAAAGAAACAGGAATTTTAACATCAGCATCAGATTATCATATTTTTTTAAAATTAAAAAAGACAAGAGCTGAAGCACTTGAAGATTATTTAAGTATTGTAAAAGAAGCAATAAATAATGGAATAATACCACGCTGTCATTTTGAAGATATTACGAGAGCGGATTTTGATGGGTTTGTTTTGCCTTTTGCAGAAAAATTAATGGAACTATCAGAAAAAAATAATATACCAGTAAAAATTCGGGCGTGTGATACAATGGGCTATGGTGTGCCTTATGTTGAAGCAGCTTTACCTCGTTCAGTTCCAAAAATAATTTATTCATTAAATAAAAAAGTTGGTGTGCCATCAGAATATTTAGAATGGCATGGACATAATGATTTCTTTAAAGGATTAATTAATGCAACGACAGCATGGCTATATGGTTGTGCAGGTGCGAACGGAACTCTACTTGGTTTTGGCGAACGAACAGGAAATACAAACATCGAAGGGTTAATAATTGATTATATTTCATTTACAAATGATTTTAATGGTATTGATACAACAGTAATAACAGAAATAGCAGAATATTACAAAAAAGAATTAAATGTTCAAATACCAAAAAATGCGCCATTTATTGGTTCAGAATTCAATATAACAAGAGCAGGAATTCACGCTGATGGCATTTTAAAAAATGAAGAAATATATAATATTTTTGATACAACAAAATTATTAAATAGACCAATTGATGTTTTAATAAATGATAAATCAGGTGTTGCAGGAATTGCAGTCTGGATTAATAAATATTTTAAATTAAAGGAAAAAATAAATAAAAGACATCCAGGCATTTTAAAAATTTATGATGAAATAATGAAACAATATGAAGCAAAAAGGACAACTGATTTTTCAAATGAAGAAATGGAAGAATTAGTAAAAAAACATATTCCAGAATTATTTAATAATAAATAACCAAATTTAATGTTGAAAAAATTTTTAATTGTTATTTTTATTTTCAGTTTGTATACTTTTGCTTTTGCTGAATGGTTTTGTCCAGTCTGTAAAACAACAAATAAAGATGAATATCAATTTTGTTTAAATTGTGGTGCACCAAAAACAAAAAAGTCAATTAAAAAAGAGATTGAATTAATAAAATGTTTGAATTGTGAAAAATTATTTAATAAAGAATTTCAATATTGTCCATATTGTGGTGCAGTAAATTATTTTTATGGTTCAAAAAAATCTGATGAAATAATTGTATGGGGCGCAGGTAAAATAAAGCCAATAAAAGCCAGACCAGAAAAAGAAGATACAAAAAAAGAAGAAATTACACTAACTTCAACTCTTATTAAATCTACAATTTTACCAGGTCTTGGACATTATTATTTAGATAAAGAATATAAAACTATTATTTTCTCAATATTAAGTTTAGGCACATTAGGTATGTCTATAAATTATAAAATGAAAGCAGATGATTATTATGATAAATACAATTCTGTTGATTTAAATAAATTAAATTATAACCTGTTAGAAGAATATAAAAATAAAACTGATGATTACAAAAAGAAATCAAATATTTTTTTAACAGCTGCAATTATTTGCTGGATTTATAATTTAGTTGATGTATATAAAGATTATAATCATTATATATTAGAACAAAAGAAAAAAGCAATAATGTTAAATGTTGAACCTAATCAAGTAAAAATTGAAAAAAAATTTTAGTAGATAATGAGAAAGAAATTAATTTTATTAATTGCAATTTATTTTAGCATAATATTTTTGGTAGCAGTTTTAATAAATTGTGGTTCCTATAATTTTAATCGTTCGATTGAGCGAACTACATATATAAGTGGACAGGTAATTTTACCAAATTCAGTTATAAATTTAATTTCAGCAGCACCACCAATTAATAATCAAAACAATAAATCATTCAGTTCTACTACAAATATTCCATTAGTTGGCGCAAAAGTTTATGTAAATTATGGTGGAGTAAAATACGAGACAACAACTGATGCAAATGGAAATTTCAAATTATATTTAGATGAAAATATTATTAGCAAAAATGTGTATTTAATAAAAGTAGAAAAAGGCATAGGCAGTAAAACAATACGATTATTTTTATTAACAGAAAGTGATAATTATGGCAATATAAATAATTGTTTAATTGACCATAACTCAACATTAAATTATTTGATTTATAAAAATTTTTTAAATCAGTATAAAAATTATTATTTGAAAAAGGAGAATCTAAATTATTCAATCCTTAATGAAGATAATGTTCCGATAAAAAGAATATTATTAAACTTAATAGAAAACGAAATACCAATAACTGAATTAGAAACAAATCAAAAATTTTTATCAATATTAAAAAGAGGTGTTAATAATTTAAATGGTGTTATTGCTACGATCCCATATAATGGACAAAAAGATTTTTTCGCTTATGATGAAGTAAAAATATTGTTCGGCACTGAAATGGATACAACAATAAACTGGCAAGATTTTCTTTCGTTTAATTATGCTGTAATAAGCAGTAATAATGTAGTTGTAGAATGGGATACAGCAGGAAGAGTCTTGACAATTAAGCCAGGTTCAGCAGTTGACAAATTTTTAATTAATAAAGAACTAATATTTTCAATAAATGAAAAATTAAAAACAAGTTCAGGACAAAAAATAGCACCATATCAATTAAAATTTTATACAACAGATATAGAACGGTTTGATATAAGTGATTATTTTATATTGGATAATTATTATGAATATAAATATAATTATCAAGGTGAATATCAGACAATAACAAAAGATATAACACAAAAATTAATGACACCACAAATATTAAATTCAAAACAAGTGCAGATGATAGGAGAGGATTACACAAATTATCAAACATTCACCTGTGATGAAAATGGATTATTATTGCATTCAGAAGCATTTTATACATATACACCACCAGTGAAACTAACAGATAAAATTTGTTATAAAGGTTCTACTTATTCAACAAATAATAGTGGTGGAAATTTTATTTCAACAATCATAGAAAAAACATATATTGGAAAGTATACAGATGTATTAAAAATAGAATTAAAAGTAAAATACTCAAATGAAAATTTTTATAGACAGAAATTTTTATATTTTGCAAAAGGCGTCGGATTAATAAAAGAACATGATGTAGGATATTACAATAAAAATCTTAATGGTTATTATCAAAAAATTGAATTAATCGAACCTGATACAAATACAATATTAGATACATCAGAATTTAAGATAGAGTGGAAAAAAGCAAGTTCACTAAATAGATACAAAATTGAATTTTCAAAAAATCAAAATTTTACTATAATCAATAAAACAGAAATAATAAATGGCAATTCACTAAATATAAATTTAAATGATACAGGTAATTACTATTTCAGAATCATAGCACTCACGCAAGATTCTCAACCATATTTATATTCTGATACTTTTAATATTTATATTACTCAATCAGAATATTTAAATCCAGCAAATGAAATAGAGAATGCATTTGGTAATTATGTATATCAAAAATCATTATATCTACCTCAATTAAGTAGCGATACATCATATAAATATTTTTTAGTTAAATCACCAAATAATATGTTTATTGATTATGATACAGGATTAATTATCTGGTCACCTGAACCATTAAATTCTGGTTTATTCAATGTCTTAATTTGTTTAACAAAACCTTCGATATTAGATAAAAAAATATATTATTACAATTATAAGATTTATCAGATACCAGCTTCATTTATAAATTCATTTACTAATTATTCAGAAACATTTACTTTTTATGAAGATAATACATTTATTAAAAAGAAACCAACAGAAACATATACAGGAAAATATTATGTTTATTATGATACCATAGTTTTTAATTATTTTTCACCAATTACATATACCGAAACAGGCACAAATTTATATATTGGTTATGATTCAATAAGTTATATGTTGAATTACGATAAAAAGATATATAATTTAATAATAAGTGAAACAACAATAATAGATACAAGTTTAGAACCAGTCAAAAAACCAATAATAATATCAACACCAAAAACAACTGCTTATGTTGAACAATACTATATTTATTGGCTAAAAGTTCAACCAGTATTATATAATGAAATTACATATCAATTATTAATTTATCCAGAAGGAATGACAGTAGATGCAAATGGCTTAATTTTCTGGAAACCAACAAATCAATTTAAAAATAAAGAAGTAAATGTGACAATAAAAGTAATAGAAAAAAATGTAGGATATTCAACACAAACATTTTCAATAAATGTTAAATAACCATTTCCATTGCATAAAATAATATGAAATTATTTAAATCATTTACAATTGTAAGTGGCGCAACATTTATTAGCAGAATAACAGGTTATTTAAGAGATACAGTGTTTGCATATATATTTGGTGCAAATAATATTACTGATGCATTTTATCTTGCTTTCACAATCCCAAATTTTTTTAGAAACTTACTTGCAGAAGGCGCATTAAGTACTGCTATTATTCCAATTTATTCAGAAGAATTAAATAAAAAAGATTTCAAAGAAGCAAATAAAAATATATCAAATTTAATTTCTTTTCTTATAACACTATCATTAATAATAACTATATTAGGAATAATTTTTAGCCCAGAACTTATAACAATAATTGCACCTGGTTTTGAAAAAAAGAACATTTCTTCATTAGCAGTAAAATTATTAAGAATAATGTTTCCTTTTTTATTTTTCGTTTCTGTTTCTGCAATGATAATGGGCGTATTAAATACATTAAAGCATTTTTTATGGCCTTCGCTTGCGCAATCATTTTATAATCTCACACAAATAATAATGATTGGCTGCTTTTCTACATATTTTGGAAAAACAATAGAAGAAAAAATATTTGTTGCTGCTTATGCTGTTTTAATTGGTGAATTTTTACATATTCTTGTGCAATTACCAACATTAATCAAAAAAAAATTTAACTATATTTTTTATATAAATATAAAATCAGAAGTTTTAAAAAGGGGACTAAAACTTTTAATTCCTGCTATTTTTGGAATGTCAATTATTCAATTAAATTTAATTGTTGATAGTATTCTGGGTTCTTATTTAGAAAAAGGTAGTATATCATATTTATATTATAGCAATCGTTTATTACAATTTCCACTTGCACTATTTGGAATAAGTATAGGAACTGTTCTTTTACCATTAGCTTCAGAACTCGTAGCAAAAAAAGAATACGAAACATTAAATACAAAATTAATCTCTTCATTAAAAATAATGTTGCTATTTATTATACCATCAATTTCAGGTTTCTGGCTATTAGGAAAAGAAATAATTACAGTATTATTTGAACATGGAAAATTTACTGCTGATGATACATATAAAACATATTGTGCACTTGCTGTTTATTCTGCTGGTTTAATTTCCTATTCTGCTGTTAAAATTTTTTCTTCTATTTATTATGCATATCAGGATACAAAAACACCAGTTAAATTTGCTGTTATTTCTTTGATTTTAAATATCATAATAAAGATAATTATAATTTTTTTATGGACAAAATATTTTTCCTACAAAGAGTATCGATTTATTGGATTAACATTTGGTACTGCTTTTGCCTCTACATTTAATCTTTTTTTATTAGCGAAAAATTTGAAATTTAAAATGGGTAAATTTTTTAGATTAAAATTTTTACTATCAGACTTTTTAAAAATTTTATTAATTAATTTAATTGTTTTTATTGTTATTTTTTTTCTTAAAACTTATATCGAACAATTAAATAAATATTTAGAACTATGTATTTTATTAGGATTTTTTGCTTCTCTTTATTTTCTCTTATTAAGATTTTTTAAATTTGATTTCAAGATATTTAATATTTAAAAAGATAAATCAGTCCTTTTAAAAATAATAAATTCGGGATTTAAATGAAGCATATCATCAGTAATGGTTGGAGTTTTATTTAATTTAAAACAAAATAATTGAAGTGGATATTTTTTATCATAAATTATTTTATATTCGTTTGAATTAAATAAATAATCAATTAAAGCAAATTCATTAATTTTCATTTTATCTTTCAACCTAAAATAATGTCGAACAATATAATTGCTTAAGAAAAAATAATCTGGTTTTTGTTTTAATAATTCATCTTTTGATTTTATATTCAGTAAATAATAATTAAAAATATTTATTGGCGGAGAATTATACGCAATAGAGGAATCATAATGACCAATAGTAGAAAATTTTGGAATATTATTTTTTATCCATAAACCAGTTTCATAACGAGTATCAATATTTAAAAAATAGTTAAAATAGATAAAATCATAAGTAATAAAACTTATAAATATAAAAGCTAAAATGAAGTAAGAAAATTTTTTTGTAAATTTAATAATGATATCAACCATTATAATATTTAAAACAGGAATAAATATTAATAAATAATGATAAGCAACATATTTTGAAGTGGCATAAAATAAATAATAAATAAAAATATAAATAATGAGAATTATTTTTTCTTTAGATCGCCAGAATAAAAAAGGTGATAAAATTAAAGTTAAAGCAGCGAGAATAGTATACAATAAACCTAAACCATTATAAATAAGTGAAGAAAAAATATTTATAAACATTGGCGGAATAAATAAAGAATTATAGCCCCAGCCAAATTCTTTTACATTTTTTATAGTCTGAAAATCAATAAATACTTTTTTAAAAGATAATAATAAATATGGATTAATACATAGAAAAATTATTATGCTTAGAATGCAAGAGAAAATAAAATGTTTATTTAGAATTTTGGAATTATTAAAAAGATGAGCAACAAAAAAAACGAAAAAAATTGGTAATGAAGTATATTTAGAACTGAGTGCCAATCCAATAGAAATACAACAAAAAATATAAGTTTTCAAATCTTTATTATTTATTAAAATAATACAAAAATATAAGGTTAATAAAGAGAAAAAAGCAGCAGGAATATCTGATGATAAAAATTTTGACCAGTAAATATTTAATGGTAAAAAAATGATTAATAAAGTTGAAAAAAAAACAATATTTTTCTGATTGTAAATTTTTTTAGTAATTAAAAATACTAATATTGAAATGCAGGCACCAAATGCTGCACAAATAAAACGACCAATTAAAAACAATCTGGCAAATTCATCAGGATTTAGATAATAAAAATAAATATCAGGTATTAAAATAACTAAACCAAAAATATGAAAAATTTTAATTAAAACACCAGTTAGATAAATTAAAAAAGCTGGATATATATAAAAATTAGGGTCAAAATTTAATTTTGCTGGTTTCATTGAAGCAAGTGCTTTTAATATATATTGTTCATCAGGTTGATATGTTCTAATTATATTCAATAAAAATTTTATATCATCTTTAAAATAAGCAGTTTGATGTGATGATTTCCAATTATCTCCATTTAAAACATTTTTTATTTTTTCTAATGCTATAGAACTTTGATTTTTTTCAATTATTAATTTACTTCTTTTAGATGATGGTAAACCCCATTTTATTCCAATACTTATTAAAACAAAAGAAACTAAAAAAATAAAAAATGATAAAAAAAATTTTTTAAACATACTTTAAGATATTATTTTTAAAAACCTTTTTTGTCAAATAATTATTGACAATTAAACTATTTTTTTATAAAAAGATAATATTAACTGGAGTAATTAGTTATGATTGACTTAAGAAATAAAAAAATATTATTAACTGGTGGTGCTGGTTTTTTAGGAAGTTTTGTTTATGAAAAATTAAAAGCATATCAACCAGCAGATATTTATATTCCACGCTCAAAAGAATGTGATTTACGAATAGAAGCAAATGTTCAAAAATTAATGGCAACATATAAACCTGATATAGTTATACATTTAGCAGCAGTAGTTGGTGGCATTGGAGCTAATAGATTAAATCCGGGAAAATTTTTTTATGATAATATCTCAATGGGCATACATTTATTAGAAGAAGCGAGAAAAATAAATGTATTAAAGTATGTGAATGTTGGAACAATTTGCGCCTATCCAAAATTTACACCTGTTCCTTTTAAAGAAGAAAATTTATGGGATGGTTATCCAGAAGAAACGAATGCACCTTATGGTATAGCAAAAAAAGCATTATTAGTTCAATGCCAATCATATAGACAACAATATGGAATGAATGCAATTTATCTATTGCCAGTTAATTTATATGGACCACGAGATAATTTTGATTTAGAGACTTCACATGTAATACCAGCATTAATAAAAAAATGTGTAGAAGCAAAACGAAGAAATGAAGATAAAATAATCGTCTGGGGCACTGGAAATGCAACACGAGAATTTTTATATGTAGAAGATTGCGCAGAAGCAATAATTCAGGCAACATTAAAATATGATGGTTCTGAACCAGTTAATATTGGTTCTGGTATGGAAATTTCAATAAAAAATTTAGTTCAACTTATTTGCAGTTTAATAGGTTTTAAAGGTAAAATAGAATGGGATACAACAAAACCAGATGGTCAACCGCGCCGATGCCTTGATACAACAAAAGCATATAAATATTTTGGGTGGAAAGCAACGACAGATTTTCGTGAAGGTTTAAAAAAGACGATTCAATGGTTTGAAGAACATTATTAAAAGGTGAATAAAAATGGAAGATTCAAAAAAAGAGACACATAGTGAAATAATAAAAAATTTTTACAATAATAATGTTGAGAAATTTGTTGAATATTCCAAAAAAAATAAATATTATTATGAATACATTATTAAATTATTGAAATTTCTAATACCACCAAATAAAAGAATACTTGAGATTGGTTGTGGAATTGCAGGTTATTTAAAGCATCTAAATCCTTCGTTAGGAGTAGGTATTGATATTGCAGAAAATATTATAAAGTATAATAAAGAAAAATATCCAGAATTTGATTTTTATGTATGTGATTATCAAAAAGAAAAAGTTGAAGGTAAATTTGATTATATAATAATTTGTAATACAATTGGTGATTTAGAAGATATTTGGCAAGTTTTTAGAAATTTAAAAGATAACTGCAATAGGGATACGAAAATTGTAATAATTTATTATAATCATTTATGGGAACCAATTTTATGGTTAGCAGAAGAGTTAAAATTAAAAGTAAAATTACCAGCACAAAATTGGTTGAATTATAAAGATATACAAAACTTATTATATTTGAATGGTTTTGAAATTATTAAATATGGTTATGAATGTATATTTCCATATTATATTCCAATATTATCAGAAACAATAAATAAAATTTTTTCAAATTTACCAATAATCCACCGATTGAATTTAATCAGTTGGATGATAGCAAAACCAATGTATGAACCTGCCAATCCATTAAATCAATATTCGGTATCAGTAATAATTCCTTGTAAAAATGAAAGAGAAAATATAGAAGGTGCAGTATATCGCACACCAAATATGGGTTTGCACACTGAATTAATTTTTGTTGATGGAAATTCAACAGATGGAACAAAAGAAAAAATACTTGAACTAATAGAAAAAGAAAAAGGAAATAAAGATATAAAATTACTAGAACAAAAAGGGAAAGGAAAAGCAGATGCTGTGCGACTTGGTTTTTCTGCGGCAACAAATGATGTATTAATGATTCTTGATAGTGATTTAACTGTAACACCAGAAGATTTAATAAAATTTTATAAAGCACTTGAAGAAGGAAAGGGTGAATTTATAAATGGTAGTCGATTAACTTATAATATGGAAGAAGGTGCAATGAGAACAATAAATTTTTTAGGTAATAAATTTTTTGCACTTATTTTTTCTTTTTTATTAAATCAACGAATTAAAGATACACTTTGTGGCACTAAAGTTTTATTTAAAAAAGATTATAAAGAAATAGAAGCCAATCGAAGTTATTTTGGTGATTTTGACCCATTTGGTGATTTTGACTTACTCTTTGGTGCTGCTAAAAATAATCTTAAAATAATTGAAATTCCGATTCGTTACAAAGCACGAAGTTATGGTGATACAAAAATCAGTAGATTTAAACATGGCTGGCTCTTGTTAAAAATGGCTATTTATGGTTTTATTAAATTAAAATTAGCAAAATAATTTTTTCACGCCTATAATTTCATTTTGAGAAAAATAACTTTTTCTTTTAAATTAATTCTTAACAATTATTTAATAAATACGGTTTGATGCTGAAAAATAATATAAAAATTGGAGCGGGCAACGGGCTTCGAACCCGCGACCTCAAGCTTGGGAAGCTCGCGCTCTACCAACTGAGCTATACCCGCTCATTTCTTCTTTTTTTTATCTTTATATATATTTATCTTATTTTCATAAAATGTATAATCATGTTCATTTATCTTTTTTATTGCCTCTTTTGTCAATGTATCTATATGTGTTCCATCAATATTATTAGCAAATAATATTATTCTTGTCCTTGGATCAATCACATAAAAAAATATTTTTGTATATGCAATCCTATTATAATAAATATTTTTCGTCATCATTGTTTTTTGTTCTTCATGTTTTTCTAATTTTACTCCACTTAAATCTATATCAAATAAGATTACTTTATTTATATTTTTCTCTAAAATTTTTTCGTAATTTAATTTGTTCTGATTTATAAAATCACCTTCAACAACAGCAATTTTATTTGCTATCAAATTTGCTATCAAATAATTTTTTAAACGCCAATTAAATTCATTTAATTGTGTATCTGTTTTTTCTATATAAGCAACTCCAACTAAATCTTGTTGATTAAATAATTTATATTCGAGAAAATTTGAAATACTTTTCTTTGCTGAATTTTCAATAACAATATAATTTGGTGGAATATAACCTTGTGAAATATGCGCACAATTAAAAACTATTAAACAAATAGTAATAAATAATATAAAATTTAAAAATTGAGACATTTCAATTAATTATAATTTCTCTTGAATTTTTGTCAATATATTTTAGAAATATTTTAATTCCTTTTTCTGGTAATAATTGGTTTAATCTGTCAGCCCATTCAACAATTGTAATTCCATCATTATAAAAATAATCTTCATAATCAATATCATATAACTCTTTTTCATCTTTTATACGATATAAATCAAAATGAAAAATTTTAGTATTATTATTTTCATAAATATTTAAAAGAGTAAAGGTAGGACTATTAACATCAAAAATATTAAAAAATTCACAAATATATTTACAAAAAGTTGTTTTGCCAGAACCTAAATCACCATAAAGTAAAATAATATCTCCTTTTTTAATTTGACTGGCTAATCGAAATGCAATTTTTTTTGTCTCTTTTAATGATTTTGAAATTATTTTTTGAGTCATAAATTTTGTAAAAAAAAAGTATAAAAAATTAAAAAGAGCAAAGGATTAAAAAATCCTTTGCTCTTTACTGGATAAAAGGGTATAATATTATCTATAAGTCCCTTATTTATATCAAAATATCAGCTAATTTTTCAGCAACTGCTTCAGCAATTTTTCTTGTTAGATATGTCCCATTTTTTATGTTTTCCATAACTTCTTGAATTTTTTCATTTCTTATATCAGGAGTTTCATTTACTATCTTTTTTATCTTTTCAATCTTTTGCTGCATTTTTGCTGCTTCTGAAATTGAGACACTATCTTTTGCTACATTTTCACTACTTGTTGCCTTTTTTTCTACTTTTTTATCAATGTGGGTTGCCTGTATTGATTGTATCTTGTTAATATGTTCAACGCCCATACCCACACCTCCTTAATTTGACTTTATTATCACTTACTTACACTTTTATTATCGACAAATTCTAAAAAAACTTTAATTAATTTTTTCTTTGCTTTTAATCTATTTTAATTCCTTTAATGCTGTTTTTATTATTTCTTCAATTGTTATTTCTTTATTTACTTTTATTATTTTTTGAACAGCAATTAATGCATCACGATAATTAAAACCAAGTTGAACTAATGCAGCGACAGCATCCTGAATAATATTATTTTGTATAGCGCTATCAACTTGAAGTGTCTCTTTATAATTTATATTTAATTTAGTTATTTTATCTCGAAGTTCTATTATTATCTTTTCAGCTGTTTTTAAACCAATGCCTGGTATTTTTGCTATTGTCTTTACATCTTCTGTTAATATTAAATTTTTAAATTTTTCAAAATTATAATGAGACATAATTGAAATTGCTGTTTTTGGTCCTATTTTATTTATTGGTAATAATGTTAAAAAAAATTCTTTTTCTTCAATTGTTTTAAAACCATATAAAGCCATTGTATTTTCTGTAATATAAGTATAAATGAATAAAAACAATTCAGAATTTAATTCTGGTAATTTATCAAAAGTAGAAAGTGGAATTGAAACTTCAAAGCCAATTCCATTCACATCAATTATAATTTTATTTATTTCTTTTTGTATGAGTTTACCATTCAGCGTTGCTATCATTTATTTGCTCCTTAAATTTTTTAGAATTCAAATAAGTAATTGCAAGCGCAAGAGCATCAGCAACATCATCAGGCTTTGGTATTTCTTTTAAATTTAATAAAATTTTTATCATTTGCTGAACCTGATTTTTATCAGCATTACCATAACCAACAACAGCCTGTTTTACCTGTAATGGTGTAAAATGCTCGTATTTTAAGCCATAATTTGCACAAGTAAGTAAAACAACACCTCTTGCCTGTCCAACAATAAAAGCAGTTTTAATATTTTTGCAAAAAAATAAATCTTCAATCACAGAAACATCTGGTCTAAATACTTTTAGTTTTTCTTCTAATTCATTATGCAAATATAACAATCGCTCTTCAAATCTTTTATTTGCTGATGTTTTAATTAAACCATAATCAAGCACTTTTAAATTATTATTTATTTCTTCGATAATGCCATAACCAGTTCTTTCAAGACCTGGGTCTATACCTATTACTCGCATTTCAGTATTTAACTTTTGAATAAATTAAAGCACCAGTAAGATAATGTGCTAAAAATTCACACGCTGGATAATTATATTTATTTAATAATTTTAATTTATCACATTTATTATTTTGTGAAGAATGTAATGGGCACTGAATATTTTCCCATTTATAAATATAATTTTTTATATTTTCTTTTGAAATATATTGTTCATAACTAATGAATGGTTCTTTTACATTTAAACAATTGTAGCCACCACAACTAATAAAACCACGCTTTATCATAATCATTAACTCTTCACGACTTAATTCATTAAAAAATGTATCAATATCACTTTTATAAATACCATTAATTAAATAAGGATTTTTTTCAACCTTTTTTTCATATCGTTTTAATTTATTCATTTTTTCCACCTGTTTAAATAGGTGCTAATATTTCTACTTCACCTTTTATTACTATTTCATTTTCTGAATTATAAATTTTATAATTAATTATTACTAAATTTAATTTTGGAGTTGTTTTAGAAATAATTATTTCAATCTTTATTTTATCGCCAATAAAAACAGGTCTAACAAATTTTGCTTTTATTTCTCTTGCAATGCAACCTGGTCCTGGAAATTCCATTCCAAGTACACCTGAAATAACGCCAAGTAATAAAACACCGTGAACTATTCTCTTTTTAAATCCAGTATTTGCTGCATAATTCTCATCAAAATGAATTGGATTTTTATCTCCTGTTGCTTCACCAAATAATTTTACTGCTTCTTCAGTTAATATCAACTCTTTTGTATAAATATCACCTACATTTAATTCTGAAATTTTTTTCCCTTTTATCATTTTTTATCACCTCTATAAATTTTTTCTTTTTATATTAAAAAAAATTTTTTGGCAATATTATTTTTTTTATTTTTTAAAAATAATAATCTAATATCATTTATCCATCGACTTTTATCTCACCATTATTTAAAACAATTATTTTCTTCCAACTTAAAAATTCTGCTATTTTTATTACTTCTTCATAACCATAGGTTGTTGTATTATTACAAAAAACTATTGTGTAATCATATTTATTCTTTAAATATACTAATTCTTTATTTTTTAAAAAAATATCAAAAGAAAAAAAACCATTATTATAAAAATAAATATTTTTGATTTCTTTATTTTTTCGAACCTCTTCTTCTATTATTGGTTGGCATATTATATCAATCTGTTTATTTTCAATACATTTTTTTAGCGCTTGAATAAAAATATTTATTTGCCACATTCTACTACTGCGTAATAACAAAAATCTTTCAGCATTAACATTTATCTTTTTTAAAGAATTATAATATTTTTCAACTAACTCTGAACTTCTAAATCTTTCCAAACCTTCATCATATTTTTTTAAAATCAAATCAAATGCTTCTTTTACTTTACTGGCTGGATAATCTGGTCTATCAACAACCACTGTATTACCGCCATCATAATCAATAAAATTTTCTGAAATTAAAAAACCATTTTGTTTTGCCCACCAATAAAATGGCGTGCCCGGTTGTGGTGTATTTATTGAAAATTGCGCGTCAGTAATTAGTCCACGACTTGTAAAATTTTCAACTAATTCTGCTGTCTTTAAATCTTCTTCAAAAGTTGAACCTGGTGCGCCAATTGTAAATGTTCCATAAATTTTCATTCCTATTTTTTTGGCGCTTTCTAAAACTTTTTCTAATTTAAGCAAGTCATACTTTTTTAGCATACCAATACCAGCAGCAGTTTTTTCACTTGCTGTCTCAATTCCTATTCGTAACTTATAATATCCAGCTTTTTTCATCAACTCAATTATTTCTTCATCTAAATTGTAATAACAGCACATTGCATTAAATTTCAAATTATTTAAGCCATTTTCAATTATTGCATTACATAAATCTTTAATAAATTTTTTGCTGCCATTATGTATTTCTTCATCAAAAAAAATTCCTTCCATTTTTGGATATTTTTCTTTTAAATATTTAATTTCAGAAATTATTGAATTTATTGCACGAGGCCGCCAATTTGCTTTTTTATAATATAAATTACCGCACACACAAAAACTACATTTCAGGGGACATCCACGACTCGCATAAGCCTGTATTTCCAGATATTCACAATTTGGCTCACCTGGTATAGCATATTCAAATCTTGATACATCTTCATCTTCTGGAAATGGCAATAAATCAACATCAATTAAATCACGAAAACCATTTGGATATAAACCACTAATATTCTCTTTGCCTTTAATAATATCTAAAACAGTATATTCATATTCACCAATACAAACAAAATCAGCCCATTGTGCTACATTCTGGGGAAATGCAGTTGCTATTGGTCCACAAACAATTAATTTTGTATTAAATTCATTTTTAATTTTTTGCATTAATTCTTTATCTGTTTCAAGTGTTCTGCCTGATGGTTCCATTACTAAAAAATCTGGTTTAAATTCTGCTAAAACATTAAAATAAGTTTCAACATTATATTTTTTTAAACAGCCATCAAAAAATTTTATTTTTTCATTTGTCTCGCGTTTAAGTAATGAACTACAATATGCTAATTCCCAAGGATAATATGTAAATGCATTTTTATTATTTTTCTGTCCCCAGGACCAACGGCTCGGTGAATGTATTATATAATAGCCATTTTTATCAATACCAACAGAATTACAAATTGCTATTTTTCTCATCAGAATCAAACATCCTTAAAATCCTTATTTTTTTATATTTAATATTTGTATAAAGCGAAAAAATAAAAGCAATTAATAATGCTAAAAAAGTAATAACATTAATAAATTTTTCATTCAAATTCAATCCAATCAATCTATCAAGCATATATTTAATATATGAATCTGGTAAATTTTTTTGTCCTAATTTTTCTAAAACCTGAAAATGCCATTCAGTTAAAGGACAAAAACCAAAACCATACCAAAAACCTAAAAAAATCCAAGAACCAAAAGTTAATAAAATGAAGAACAAATTATAAATTCTAAACTTTGGCACTAACCAGCCAAATAAATTAAAAATAATTAATATAGTATGTAAAATAATAAAAAAATAATCAAGCAAAAAATAGATTTGTTCAATCATTTATTGGTTCCTTTTTTTTCATTTTTAAAAGTTGTATTCATAAATAAATATTAAAACTCAAAAAATTTTTCTTGACAATAAAATTTTTTTAAAATAAAATTTTATAATAATTTTTTTAAGGAGGAAAAATATATGAAAAATTTTTGGTTTATTTTTCTTTTTTTATTTATTCTCATTGCTCAATCATTGTTTGCTGAAAATGAAAATTTACTTAATATTAAAGGCTTAATTGAAATTGATTATTATTTAGCAAAAGTAAATGATGGCACAACAAATAAAAAAGAATCTGATTTTTTATTATCAACAGCGCAATTAAGTTTAGAAAAAGAATTTAATAAAAAGATTAACAGTTCATTAGTATTTTTATATGAACAGGGCGAAGATAATGACCAGATAAAAGTAGATGAAGCAAAATTGGATATAGTAGTAAATGAAAAAACAAATTTTATTGTTGGTAAAAGAGTTTTACCATTTGGTGTATTTGAAACTTTCTTAATATCTGATCCACTTACTTTAAATATTGGAGAAACAAAAAAAGTTTCTGCTGGGTTAAGTTATAAAATAGCAGAAGGAATAATTGGTGAAATAGCATTATTTAAAGGACCAAAAGAAATGGCTGAAGAAAATAATGTAGCAAAAGATTTAGTATTAAGTTTAAATTATGAGGCTGAATATCTAAAAATAAATTTAGGATATATAACCAATATGTTAGCAATAGATAATTTACCAGATGAAATAGGTATTGATGTAAATAACGATACAATAGATAAAAGAGGAAATGGTTTAGCTACTTCATTAAATTTGACAATTGATAAATTAATTCTTATTGGCGAAGGTATAACAAATAAAGGGGAAATTAAAGTAAATAATACTGATTATAATATTAAGGCATATAATGTAGAAGCAGGCTATCAAGTTAATGAGAAATTAACAGCAGGTATAAGATATGAATTTTTAAAATATGAGACAAATAATAATATTACACGCAAAGTAAAAAATTATGGAATTGGATTAAATAGAAATATTTACGAAAATACAAATTTATTATTTGAATATTTGAAAAGTCGAGATAATACATCAGGTGCAAATGAATTAAAAAATGATATTTTTACAGTTGAAATAAGTTATCAATTTTAATTGAAATTTTTTACAAATAAAAGAGTTAGGAAAAAATAAATTAAAAGGTGGTTTGAAAATGGCAAATTTTACTCTTAATTGTAAAGGTCTTGCATGTCCACAACCAGTATTAAAAGTTTCAATTCAAGCAAATAAGATGTCAGCAGGCGATGTACTTGATGTATATGCTGATTGTTCAACTTTTCCAGACGACATCAAAAGTTGGTGTTCAAGAATGGGAAAAATTTTAGTATTTTGCAATAATGAAGCAGGTGTCTGGCACGCACAAATTCAGTTTTAAATAATTTTTAGTAAATTAACTACAAATAAATTTAATGCCAACAATATAATTAAAAATCAAGATTGAGGAATTGCTTACAATATTCAAGAACTATATATTTTAAAAATAAAAAAAATTTTATTAAATTCTTATTATAAATAATTTTATAAAAAATTAAAAGTAAAATTTATTTAATTTTTCTTGACAGATTTTAAAAAAAATATTTATATCACTTCGTTAATTTGTTTTATAAAATAAAGAACAAAAAAATGAAACAAAAATTTCAAATTGAAAAAAAAGAAAGTCAAACAAAAGCAAGAGCATGCAAATTAATAATAAATAATATAGAATTATTAACACCCGTATTTATGCCTGTTGGCACACTTGGTTCTGTAAAAGCAATAACAAAAGAACAAATAGAGGAAATAGGTTTTAAGATTATTTTAGCAAATACATATCATCTATTTTTAAGACCTGGAATAGAAGTATTAAGACATTTTAAAGGACTTCATAATTTTATAAACTGGAAAAAATTAATATTAACAGATAGTGGTGGATTTCAAATTTATAGTTTATCAAAATTAAGAAAAATAACAGAAGATGGTGTTGAATTTTCTTCGCATATAAATGGACAAAAATTTTTTATGACACCTGAATTATCAATTCAAACACAGGAAATAATTGGTTCAGATATAGCAATGGCATTTGATGAATGTTTGAAATATCCAGCAACTTATGAAGAAACAAAAAAATCAGCGAATATTACATATCTATGGGCTAAGCGTTGTTTAAAAGAACATAAATTAGAAAAGCAAAATTTATTTGGAATAATACAGGGCGGTTTTTATAAAGAATTACGGCAGGATAATGCAAAAAGACTTATTGATTTGAATTTTGATGGATATGCAATTGGTGGCTTAAGTGTTGGTGAACCACGCGAGTTAATGTATGAAATACTAAATTATACAATTGAATTTGTACCAGAATCAAAACCACGCTATTTAATGGGTGTTGGAGAACCACTTGATTTAATCAGTGCAATTGAAACTGGTATTGATATGTTTGATTGTGTTATGCCAACAAGAAATGCAAGGAATGGTTCTATTTTTACATCAACAGGAAAAATAAATATAAAATCCAAAAAATATGAATTTGATGAAAAACCATTAGATGAAAATTGTAATTGTTATGTCTGTAAAAATTATTCAAGAGCATATTTAAGGCATTTATTCCGTTGCAAAGAAATACTTGCTGCAATATTAAATTCTTATCATAATTTATATTTTTTAAAAAATTTAATAGACAAAATCCGTGAATCTATTGTAAATAATAATTTTAATGAATTTAAAAAAGAATTTATAAACAATTATATATCAGAAGAAAAAAATATTTGAAAGGAAGGAATAAATTATGTTTTATTTATTTTCCACATTATTTGCAATGGCACAACCACCTGCACAATCAGCGCAGCAACCAGGACAGGCTGCTTCACTTATCTCAATGTTATTTCCATTAATCATTGTATTTTTAATATTTTACTTACTCGTTTTTTTACCACAAAAAAAACAACAGAAACAACATCAGGAAATGCTAAATACATTAAAGAAAGGTGATAAAGTAATAACATCTGCTGGAATTTATGGACAAATAACAAACATTGATAATAATACAGTTACAATAAAAATTGATGACAATGCAAAAATGAAAGTATTAAAATCAGTTATATCAAGAATAATAACAGAAGAAAAAAATGAAGATAATAAGTAATAAGAAAGAAAGGTAGAAATATGAAAGAAAAAACACTGGCAATAATAAAACCTGATGCAATACAAAAAAATTTAGTTGGGAAAATAATTGACAGAATACTTTTATCTGGCTTGAAAATAATTGGTTTAAAAATGATACAACCAACAGAAAGTGAAATAAGAGAATTCTATGGTGAACATAAAGGTCAACCATATTATGAACCATTAATAAAATTTATGATGACAACACCAATTATTGTAATAGTTTTAGAAGGCGAAAATGCAATAAAAAAATGGCGACAAATGATGGGAAAAACCAATTCGCCAGATGCACAAGTTGGGACAATCAGAAATGAATGGGGCACAAATAACAGATTAAATTGTGTGCATGGTTCTGATTCAGAAAAATCAGCAGCGCGTGAAATAAAATTTTTCTTTAAAGAAAAAAATGGTTTTTATGAATAATAAATTAAATTGTAGACTTTGTAATAATAAAGGTTATATAAAAAATAAAGAGATAAAAATAGCAGAAATTTGTGAATGTGTAAAACATTTATGTAAATGTGGAAATAAAGAACCATATATGATTTATGATGAAAAAAAGAATTCTAATACTCGTTGTTTTTGTTATAACTATCGAATTAAAGTTGAGCAGATAAACAAACTATTAATAAAATCTGGCTTACCACAAAAATTTTATTTTAAATTTCTTGAAGATTACAATATAAAAGATTTTAATGGTTCGTATGTAAAAGAATTAGTAAATATAAATGATTATTTAAGAAAATATATAATTGAATATGAAGAAACGCCAAAACAAAAAGGTATATTATTTTGGAGCACTACAAAAGGTAATGGTAAAACATTAGCAGCCTCAATAATATTAAATGAACTGATTTTTAATTATGGGTATGAAGGAAAATATTTAAAATTATCATCAGATTTTTTTGGCAGATTAAGAAAATCATATAGATTTACAGATGAAGCAGAATCAGAAATAGAATATGATTTGATAAAACAATACATAAATTACGACATTTTATTAATAGATGATTTTGGCACTGAACGGGGAACAGAATGGGAAACAGAAAAATTATATGAATTAATTGATGGTCGATATGAAAATAATAAATTAACATTTATAACAACAAATTATGATTTATCACGAATAGATGAACTGGCAATTTCAGACAGAATAATTTCCAGAATAGTAGAAATGTGTTATGTAATAAAAATATCAGCACAATGCTATCGTTTAATTATGCTTGAAAAAGAAACATTGTAAAATGAAATATTATTGTTCACTTAAAAAAATCAATTTTAATTCATCTGCTGAATGTTTGGAATGTAAAGAATACAAAATAAATAATACAAAAATTAAAGTACCAGAGAATATTAATTTTAAATATCTTGTTTATCTGAAAATGAAAAGTTGCGAGTATTTTCAGCCAAAAATACAAAATGAAGAATATCATATTACAAAGGCAATTGAACATTATATAAATAGAAATTTAAAAAGAGATAATTATGAAGAAAAAAAGTTATATGGATTCTGGAATGAAATAGTTGGAAATTATTTATCAGATAAAACAAAAATAATATCAATAAAAAATGGTATAGTCAAAATAAAAGCAGAAAATAAAATGCTTGTAAATGATTTAGTTTACTTAAAAGATATAATATTAGAACAAATACATAAAGTTTTAAAAAACGATAAAATTAAAGAAATTTTATTTTATTAATTATGTTAAGAAAATTTTATGCTTATTTAAAAAATAAGAATATAAAAAACATTTTATTTATATTAAGTCAAATAATTGTATTTATTTTAATTCTATTATTTTATTTACTTATTTTTCATTTTGAAATTATTAAATTTTCTAAAAATATTTCCTTTATTATTATTATTGTTATATCCAGTATCTTACTAATAAATATTTATCTTTTTAAAGTAATAGAAGAAAAGAGAAATAAAGAGTTTATTTATAATACCAAAAAAAAGTGGGAAAATTTTACAAGAATGACGAGTACACTTGCACATGAGATAAGAAATCCCTTGAGTTCATTAATGGTTAATATTGATTTAATAAAAGAAAAAGTAATAAAAGCAAATTTTGAAGAGAATTGGTTAATAAACAAATTAGAAATACTAAAAAAAGAAGTAACAAGATTAAATAATATATTAGAGAATTTTTTAAATATAGCTCGTGGTAAAAAATTAAATTTGCAAAAGATAAATATAAATAAAATATTAGAGGAAATAGTTTTACTCGAAACATCAAAATTAGCATTAATAAATAATAAGATAAAAATACGTTTTGATACTTCTGATAATGAAATATTTATTATAGGCGATGAAGAGCAATTAAAACAGGCATTATATAATTTAATAAAAAATGCCGAAGAAGCAGTAGACGAAAAAGGCGAAGGTGAAATAATAATAAAAACATCTCTCAAAGGTAAAAAAGTTAATATTTATATTATTGATACAGGAATAGGAATACCAGAAAATAATTTAAAAAGAGTATTTGATATTTATTTTACTACAAAGCGTGATGGTTCTGGTATAGGGCTATCAGTTGCCAATCGTATAATAGAACAGCATAATGGCATAATGAAAATAAATAGTTTTGTAAATAAAGGAACATTTATAAATATAGAATTACCAGTAGAATTAAAAGAGCAATAATCAAAATTATGAAATATTACTATATCTCAGCATTTTTATGTTCTTTCTTTTTTGCATTATATGGAATAATAAGCAAAAGAGCATATTCAAATCCGCAAATAAATGAAGGGACAATAATATGGTTTGTAAGTATTACGAATGCTATTTTTATGCTACCTTTTCAATTTTATTTTTTTCAAAAACCATTACCTGATTTTTATTTGCCTTTATTTATTGGTATTTTCCTTAATATTATTTCTTTTACTTTTTTATTAAAAGGAATTAAATTAACTGATGTTTCTATAGTTTATCCTTTACTTGCTACCACTCCTATTTTTATGATTTTTACTTCACCTTTTTTATTAAATGAAAAAGCATCAATATATGGAATTTCAGGAATTTTATTTATTTCTATTGGCGTCTATATTTTATCATTAAATTTTGATAAAAATAAAAGTTTTATAAATAATCTAATTTCGCCATTTAAAGAAATCTTTTTAAACAAAGGTGCATTTTATACTTTACTTGTTGCAATAATCTGGAGTTTCTCTGCTAATATTGACAAATATTGTGTAATAAAATCAAATCCTTTTGTTTACCTTTTCTTTTTTCATTTTTTTTATTCTATTATTTATTTTCCTTATTTAATTTTTTTTACAGAATTTAAATTCAAAAATATAATAAATAAAAATTGTTTCTGGCTTTTATTAAGTATATCAATCTCAGAATTTTTTGTTGGAATTTTTCAATTTATAGCAATAGAAAAAATAAATGCTGCCTATGTGGTAGCAATTAAAAGAGGTGGTATGTTTTTCGCTATTTTAGCAGGCTGGCTATTTTTTAAAGAAAAAAATATATTATTAAAATTTGTAGGTTCATGTTTTATTATGGCTGGCTTTATTATGTTTGTTGTTTTTAAATAATTTTTTTAATTTTTCAATATGTTATTTTTCTTGACAGTTTTTTATTATTATTATAAAAGATAAAAAATTGAAGAAGAAAAGGAGAGGTGTATTATATGCTACAGGAACCATTACTTGAAATTAAAAAAGAGCGAGAAAAAAAGAAAAGAGAAGAACGAATAAGAAAAAAGGTATTAGAATTACGAAAGAAAGTAGAAATATTTTTAAGAAATCAAGAAATAAATAGTTTTGCGCGTGTCTATTATTTTCAAGCAATAGATAAAATAATCGAAGAATTAGCATTAAAACATTATGTAGGTGAAGTTGATATAAGAATGGAAGGAAGACGCATTATAATTGAAATAACAAACAAACATTTAACAAAAACAGATATAAAAAATTTAATTGAGCAGGAAAAAAAATATACAGGAATATATACACTTTTATCTGCTCTTTCAACAATCGATGATTTTGAAATAATAACAAATGAAGGGGGCGGAGTAAAAATTAAGATTATAAAAGAAATACCAATTGGTTATTAAATATAATTACAGGGGGTAGTTTATGGAAATAACAGACATTAAAATTAAGCCTGTATTTAATAAGGAAAAATTAAAGGCTTATGCGTCAGTTACTTTTGACAAGTGTTTTGTTATTCATGAATTGAAAATAATCGAAGGTAAAAAAGGGAAATTTGTAGCAATGCCAAGTAAAAAACTAAATAACGCTAGATTTATTGATATTGTCCATCCTATTAATAATGATGTTAGAAATATGATACAGGAAAAAGTATTAAAAAAATATGAGGAAGAAATAAAGGCAAAAAAAGAAGAAAAGAATTAAAGGTGTGATAAATAAATGGCTGATGATTTTAGTGATATAAGTTCTTTATTACAACAAACTGCAGAGGAAGCACGGAAAAAAAAGGAAGAAACACTCACAAAAAAATCTGAAAATGTTGAAGACATATTTTCAGAATGGGATTTTACAAAAGAAGGCGAAGCAATATCTGAAGAAGAAGATATCGTTCCATTTGATACAGCGTTAGATGCATTTAAGAAAAAGAAAAAAGAAATACCATTAAGAACAAAATTAATAATAATTGCTTTAGTATCTGGTGTAATAGGAATGCTTATTTATTATTTTTATGTTATGCCTTTTATTTATAATTTATTTTTAGAAAAAGTAGAAAATTATATAAAAAAAGATGATATTGCAAGTGCAGAAAAAAATTTTGAATTAGCATCAAAATTTAGATTTAATTTTGAAGCAGAAATAGGTGATTTTATTGAAATTCTTCTTAAAAATAATGATACTTTTTATGCAAAAAAATATATAGATAAATTATTATCATACAATAAAAATAGTGAAGTTGGTCTTGACTATCTAATTAAATACTATATAGCGACAGATAAGATAAATGCTGCTGAAGAAGCAGCACAGCAATATATGAATAAACATAAATTTTCATATAAGTTAAGTTTTAACAAAGCTGAAATTGCATATAAAAAAGGAAAAATAGATGAAGCAATAAAATTATATACACAAACTTATTTATTAAAAAGTGATTATTTAGAGCCATATTTAAAATTACGAAGAATTTATATTGATAACAAAATGTACAGAAAAGTAATTGATATGCAAACTTATATTGATGCTTTAAAGCAGAAACCACCAATGGATTTTGAAGCTTATTTTGATGTTGGTAGAGCTTATTTTTATCTTGCTTTTACAGAAGAAGGCATTTCAAAACAAGAGAAAGAAGGTTTATTAATAAAAGCAAGAGATAATTTTGAAAGATGTATTAGATTAAAACCTCGTGAATCTGAATTATATTTATATATTGGTTCTATTTATGAATATTTATCAAATTATGAGTATGCATTAAGATATTATTCAGAATATTTAAAATTAAAGCCAACTGATGCTAATGCTTATGCTAATATTGGTATTATTTATTTTAAAAATAAAAATGTTAAAGAAGCAGTAAAACATCTACAAGCAGCAATTAGAATTGATGATTCCCTTATTAAAGCACATTACTATATTGCTCATCTTTTTCTTTATGAATTTGATGATTATCCTAATGCTATAAATGAATATAAAAAAGTTCTTTTAAGTGATGAACGAGAAAAGTATGATAATTTAAATTTTCATCTTGCTACTGCTTATTTAAAAAATCGAGATTATGATATGGCAATTAATTATTATACAGAACTTTACAAAAATAACCAAAATGATATTGATGTTATTTATAATTTAGGACTTGCTTATTTATTAAATAACAAAGCAAAAATTGCAATTGATTTTTTTGAAAAACTAAAAGATAAATTATCTTATAAACCTGAATTTTTTAATAATTTAGCTGTTGCTTATGAGGTTCTTAATAATGAAAAAGAAGCATTAAAAAATTATTGGAAAACAATTGAAATTTTAGAACAATCTGGTCAATTAAATAAATATCCATTTCTGGCAAATAATTTTCAAAGATATATAAATAAAAAAAGTTATACTCAACTTGAAAATATTGTTGATATGAATTTAAGATTAAAACCTATCAGATAACAGGAAGATGAAAGAACCTATCTTATCAGTAAATAATTTAAAAGTTGTTTTCAGATTAAAAGATAATACAAATTTATTTGCTGTCGATGATATTTCATACGAACTCAATGAAGAAGAATGTTTATGTATAGTAGGCGAGTCAGGTTGTGGAAAAAGTGTATCAGCATTATCATTATTAAAACTAATTGATAAACCTGGTGAAATTGTTGGTGGTAAAATTATTTATAAAAACATTAATATTCTGGATATATCAGAAAAAGAATTAAATAAAATCAGAGGCAATAAAATTTCAATGATATTTCAGGAACCAATGACTTCATTAAATCCGGTTTTTACAATTGGTAATCAACTTGATGAAATGTTAAAAATACATACTGATTTATCAAAAGAAGAACGAAAAAATGAAATAGAAAAAATATTAACAAGAGTTGGAATTGCAGATGCAAAAAACAAAATTGATTTTTATCCTTTTCAATTAAGTGGAGGACAATGTCAGCGCGTAATGATTGCTATGAGCATTTTATGCAAGCCTGATATTTTGATTGCAGATGAACCAACAACAGCACTTGATGTAACAATACAGGCGCAAATAATAAAATTATTAAAAGAACTTATGTTCACAAATAAAATGAGCATTATTTTTATAACACATAATTTAGGTATTGTTTCAGAAATTGGCACAAAAATTATTATTATGTATGCAGGAAAAATTATGGAAAAAACCACAGTTGATGAATTATTTAAAAATCCTGCGCACCCTTATACTATTGGTCTATTAAAATGTGTGCCACAACTTAAAACACCAAAAAATGAAAAATTATTTGTTATACCAGGCACAGTCGAGCGAATAAAACATAATATTAATTATTGTAGATTTTATAATAGATGTTATAATCGAAAAAAAGAATGTTTAGAGGCAGAACCAGAATTAAAAAAAATAAATGATAATCATTATGTCAGATGTTTTTTCCCGATAAATTAAATTACTATAATTTTAATATAACACATTTGCAAAATATTTTTCCTTTAATTGCAGTAGTTTTTTTTAATAATATTTCTATTAATGATAATTCGATTAAAGCCTGTGAATCTATTTTTGATATTGATTTTCCAGCAGTAACATATTTTTCAGCAGATGAAAAATTTATAAAAATATTTTACAATTTTGAAGTTAAAAAATTAAATAATTTCTTTGATTTACATAATTTTGATTTGTTATTTTTATTTTCACAGCCTGTGTTTATTAAGTTTAATTTTATCTACAAAATTTTAAAACATTATGAAAATAATAGTTTAGATAACCTATCACTTTTTTATAAAAAAGAAAACGAAACATTAAAAAATATTGATTATAATAATTTTATAATTAAAAAGGACTTAATTAAAAAACACCAAAAATTTAATGATTTGATTATATCTATTCAGAATTTAATTTCAGAAAAAAAATATTTCATTTGTAATGATATTAAAGTTTATTCAATTGATAATTTTTTAAAAATTAAAAAATGAAGAAATATATTTTATTTTTAATATCTTTACTTTTTATTGTTTTTAGTTTGAATTTTTATTTTTTAAAAAAATTTTATTTAATAGAACAAGGCAAAAAAGAAATTGAACATAACAATAATACAAAAACTGAAAAAGAACAAAAACAAGAAAAAAAAGTGAATAATATCAATCTATACAGAGAAAAAGAAAAATTAGATAAAACTATTTTTTTAATAATTGATGATGCGGGTTGGTATAACCAGAATCTAAATGAACTTCTTAATTTGAATATAGAATTAACAATAGCAATAATTCCGGGTTCGCCAAAAGCAAAAAAAATTTATAATGAATTAATTAAAAAAGAAAAAATTAGTATTTTCATTCATCAACCAATGGAAGCAAAAAATTATAAAAATAATGAAAAAGAATTATTAAGGATTAATATGTCAGAAGAAGAAATTTTAAATATTCTTAATAATAATTTATTATTGTTTCCATTAGCAATTGGTATGAATAATCATACAGGTTCATTATTTACTGAAAATTATGAGAAAATGAAAATAGTTTTAAAATGGTGTAAAGAAAACAATATAATTTTTGTAGATAGTAAAACATCAGAATATTCAATTATTAAAAAAATTTGTAATGAAATAAAATTTCCATATTTTGAAAATGAATTTTTTATTGATAATATTCAGGATACTGAATATATTACACATAGATTAAATTTACTAAAAGAAAAAACATTAAAAAGAAAATTTATTATTGCTATTGGTCATATACACTCAAATATATTTATAAATCAATTAAAGAATGAAGTTTCAGATTTTTTAGCCAGAGGAATAAAATTTAAAAAATTTTCAAAAGATATATTATTTGAAATGAGTGAAATTAGTTTATAATTTTTAAAATAAAAAAAACTAATACAAATTTTTATTTATTATTTCTAATATATCATCAGGTGTAATATTATTTATACAACTTTTTTTACAATCATTTTTTCTGGTAATATCATTATAACAAGGAGGGCAATTCTCATTATTTTTTTGTAG
>DAONJL010000016.1:0-42596 GCA_035405645.1 bacterium
CCCATTCCTGCTTTCTTTATTACCTTATGTATTGTTTTGTTTGAATATGGCAATTTAAACTTTATTTTCAATCGCTGTGCTCTAAAATGTGTTCAATCTCTTAATTCTATTATTTTTTTTCTTCTTTATATTAATAAAAGTATTGACAAAAAAAAAAATAAAAATTATATTTTGGAAAAATTTAAAATGGGCCGTTAGCTCAGCTGGTAGAGCAGTAGACTCTTAATCTACGGGTCGCAGGTTCGATCCCTGCACGGCTCATTTTTAATGCTGCCTTATTGCATAATATACTAATAATAAATAATTTTAATAGTCACATTTCAATATATATTTACAATCATTACAGAAAATATCCCAGACATTGTATAACCCTTTGCAGTATTGTGAATAGTAAGTAAAAATTAAAACAAATAAAAGAAATAATGAAAAGAAAAGTGAAAATAAAATGAAAGAAAAAAATTCTTGTAAAAAAAAAGAACACATAAGATATTTTTCACTTTTTACAGTGAAACAATATCTATGTGTTCCTCGTGTCCCTCGTTAATAATATTATTATAAAAAAAAATAAATGTCAAGCATTTAATTATTTTTTTTAGATTGCTAAAATACAGAATAAAGCAAACAGAGTCGTATTTTCAAGATTGGTCTCATCAGAAATAAAATTGTTTATATAATGATGAAGGAAAAAAGTGCTAATGGATAGAAAATAGTAAACAGAGAAATTCAGTTAAAAGATTAACATCAAAAAATAAAATTATAAAATTAAAGATACTAAATTAATTTTGTAGCAGAGCGATTAAAAATAGTGTTTGATTTAGAGGCAATAAACAGAATACTACATAACAAAACAAATTTATAAAGTTTATAATAAAAGCAAATATGATTTAAGAAAAAAAGTAAGAAAATAAAAATATTTATGTGAAACAAAAACTAAATTTTTAATACATTAAATTTTTAAAAAATTTATGTTATATATCTTTATGATATTATGAATTATTATCATTTATTTTGTTGTAAATCTCAGTGATTTTTGTAAAAGTATTAATTTCTTGTTTTGATTTAGTTATTATTGACCAGCCATCATCTAAATTATTTGTAATCATATCATTTATTTTATTTGCTGATTTTTCTTTTACTATTTTATATAGTTTATTTACTTTATCTTTTGTTAAATCATTTGCTTTTATTCCTAAATTAGTATTTAAATAAGATTGGACTAATTTTAAAAATAATTCTTTATTTTTATCTCGGTTCATAAAAATTATTTTAAAAATATAGCACTTTTTGCTGATATATTTATATTTATTATTCCATTGCTATTTACATCAATTGATTTTTTTGTAATTAAATTTTTTAATTTTTTAGAAATTATTTCAGGTCTTACATTTAATTCAATTTCTTTCTCATTATCAGAATTATTAAATATAACAACAATACGATTATCAAAATAAGTTTTTATAAAAGCATATACATCGTTTTCCAAATATATTGTTCTACATGCGCCATATCTTAATGCTGGATTTTCGTTTCTAATTTTTGTTAATTTAGAAAAATACTCAAGCACATCAATTTCATAATCACTTAAATTATCATCAAACCGCATTTTTCTGCGATTATCAGGGTCACCTGCGCCAGTTAAACCAAATTCATCACCATAATAAACCATAGGAACACCATCGAGCGAAAATAAGAAAGCAAAAGCAAGTTTTATTTTTTTATAATTTTGCGGGTCATTAACAATTGGTGGTTTTTTCCATCCAACTTCTTCTTCATCAGGTTCCATTGGGTCAGGTAAATCCCCATCTGCATAAGCCATAAATCTTGCTTTATCGTGATTTCCTATTAAAGGTGACATTAATGAATCTTTACCATAAATTTTTTCTGATGAACTTAACGAAGCATCTAATTCTTTAAAACCAGCATTTGATAATGCAAAGACTTCTTTAATTATATCATAAAGAGGAAAATCAAATTGTCCATCAAGCATATTTGGACCAACAAAATTCATTATTCCTTCTCTTGACATAAATGTTTCTCCAACTAAATAAATTTTTTTATTCTTTATTTTTTCATATTTTTCTCGAATTTCTGTTCGAAATTTATACCAGAACGATGGCGGAATATGTTTAACTGCATCTAATCTAAAACCATCAAAATCAAATTCATTTAACCACCAAATTGTATTTTCTAATAATGCTTGCTCTAATTCAGTTTTTGAAAAATCGAAAGAAGGTAAGAAAGGTTCAAACCAAGTTGTAAATGGATGTTCATCCCATAATCTTAAATTTCTTCTACCATCGGGTAAATACATATTTCCATACCATTCTGGATGTTCTTTGTAAAATGGATGTTCTATATGTGTATGATTTAATACAAGGTCAACTAAAACTTTTATATTTTTATTGTGTGCTGTTTCAACTAATTTTTTTAATTCTTCTTTTGTTCCAAATCTTGGTTCGATTTCTTTATGAGAAATAGGCCAATAGCCGTGATAACCAGTATAATATCTATATGGCTCTTGATATTCTTGATAAGGTGTATCAGGATTTTTATTTACTGGTGATAACCAGATTACATTAACACCAATTTTTTCGAAATAGCCATCTTCTATTTTTTTTGTTATGCCAGCAAAATCACCACCTTGATAATTTACTTGTTCTAATAAATTTTCACTTTTTAATGGTGCGTCATTTTCTTTGTTATAATTATAAAATCTATCAGTAAAAGCAAAATACATTATTGCATCCTGCCAGAGAAAATTTTTTTCGTTTTTGTTTAATATAATTCTTACAATATTACTTGCATTTCCTGCTTCATCTGAAATGATGATTCTTAAATAATCAAAATTTTCAGTATCTTTTTTATTTATTATTATTTCGTTATTCTTTAATTGATAATTGAGAATTTTAGAACCACCAATTAAATCATTTTTTTGTAAAATTGCTGAAATAAAAATTTTTGGTTTATTATTTAATATTTCAATAATAAATTCATTTTCTGTTTCTTTTGCTGGATAAATAAATAGATTATTAGTTTTATTTTCTTCGCCAAGTTTTAAAATAGAATTACCAAAACCACTTACTTCTTTTTCTGGATTTTCTGGGTCAGCTATCCATTCATTACCATTTATAACAAATTTATAATAATGTAAGCCTGGATCTAAATATACATAGCATTCATATATATTATCATTATCATCATCAGTTAAAAAATTGGTATTTGAATTCCAGTTATTAAATGTGCCAGCAACTGAAATTTTTTCTAATTTTTTTTCTGATTTATAAAAAAATTTGTGCTTTATTCTTTTTTTGACTATTATGGTTAAAATTGTTTCTGATATTATTTTTTTATCTGAATATATTAATCTAATAGGTATATTTAGCAAGCCAGTAAAATCATCAGAAATATTTATTCTTAATTCAAAACTTTTTTTATCAAAAAATAATTTGTAATTTTCTGTATTTTCAAATTCAAGTTCATACCCTTTTTCAGGTTGATAAAATCTATGCATATCTAAAATAAATTCAGCACCAGCATTTGCATATTGAACAGGAATATTTCCTAAATAAGGTTCTGAGTAAATATAATAATTCAAAACAAAACAAATAAATAAAAATAAGGTAAAAATCATTTTCATAAATTTCTCCTTTATTTTTTTATTTGATAAACAATATTATTATCATCTATTTTAAAAATTATTTTTAATTTATCTTTATAAAAATTTATAAATGGTATAAGATATAATTCTGCTGTTTTTAATCCTGATATTTTTAAATTATCTTGAACAATAATAGAAACATTATTTTTTTGTATTGCATTTAAGTATTGATTAAAATCATTTGTTAATGGATAACCAATTGTTTTTTTATCTGCTAAAAAATAAGCTAATGTTGGTTTTCGTGTCATTATTACTTCATTATTAGAACAGTTTTTTTTGATATAAGAAAGCATGGAATAATAATTACGCCATTCAGTTGTTTTATATTTTTTATTTTCAAGATATGTTAAATAAATAATACCAAAAAAATTTATAAGAATTAAAAATAGAATTATTAGTTTTTTTATTTCAAAATTTTTAATAAGATGATAAATTCCAAAAATGATAAAAATAATTATAAAAGGAATTAAAGGCATTAAATATCTATTTGATGATATTTGCCAGACTAAAAGCATGATAAAATTTATGATAATATAAATTTTAATTAGAAGAAAATTTAATTTTTCTATTTTTAAAAAACCTATGATAAATAAAAGAAATAAAATAAAACCAAAAATAATTTTAACAAAAAAAAGTAAAGAATATTTTTTTATATCAAAAAAGAAAGGAAATAAAAAAGTATCAGGAAAAATTTTGAAAATGTAAATAATTAAATTTTTTATAATTCCTAAAAAAATTTCTTTAATAGAACGAACACCAGAATCTGGTGTATATTGACTTTTCATTTTTATTATTGAAAAATATAAATTACCTTCTTTTGTTTTTGAAGCATTAAAATATGAACTGATGCTAAAAATAAAAACTAAAAAGATAATTGTTATAATAATTAGTTTTTTAAATTGGCGTTTGATAAATAAATAAATAAAATAACTTATAAAACAGACAAGACCAGCAGTTCGTGTAAAATAAATTATTATTAATAAAAATGTGATGATAATAATTGATTTATTATTAATCACAAAATAAAAAAATAATAATGTTAAAAAAAGATAAAGTGCTTCTGACATTATTTGATGTGAATAATCGAAAAAAACAGGATTAAAAACAAATAGTGCAAAAGAAGAAAGAAATAAAAAAATATTTAAGCGATTTTTAAAAAGTAAATAAAAAATTAAAACTGATAAAAGAGAAAAAATAATAGATGTTGATTTAATGATTGAAATATTAAAATTAATAAATGGAATTAAAATAAGAGGATAAACAAAAATATTATATCCACTTATTGGTTCTGTTGGTTCATTTAAAAAAATTAATTTTTGTTTTAATAATAATGATTTAGCAAAAATTAAATATGTAGCATTATCACCAGTAATTTCTAACTCATTATTTAATGCAAAGATTGAAAAGCAAATAAAAACAATAATTTGAAGATTTATTAAAAAATTTATTTTTTTATTCATAATAAAGGTAATTTAGCTAAACTTAAAAAAATGATTATAGGTAAGGTAATTATCAGATTAAACAATTTTGTGTTTATAATAATTAATAAAATAATAATACCAAAAACTTGTAAGCGTTCATAGTGTATAGAAATTTCATTTGGAAGAAAAAATTTTAATATTCCACCACCATCAAGTGGTGGTATTGGTATTAAATTAAAGATACTTAAAATAGTGTTTAATATGATAAATTGTTTAATTACCAATAATGGTAATTGCAGTGAATAACCAAAAAAATAGATTATTATTCTTGCGAATATTATAGAAACAATGATTAAAATAATATTTGCAAGAGGACCAGCAAGCGAGCACAAGAATTCGCCTAATCGTCGATTTTTAAAATAATAAGGATTTATTATTACTGGTTTTCCCCAGCCAAAAATAGCAAAACCAGGTGAGAATAAAATTCCTATTAATGGAATAAGTAAAGTGCCAATTGGGTCAATGTGAACAAGGGGATTAAGTGAAATTCGTTGTTTTATATAATCATTTCTATCACCTGCTAAATAAGCAAAATAAGCATGTGCACTTTCATGCATACTTAAAGAAAAATATAAAATAAATATTTGTAAAAGTAAATTATTCATAAAACATTTATAATATGTAATAAAAAGAAAAGTCAAACTTTTTTTAAATGTTAAATAATTGACTTTTATATTTATTTTATATTATAAAATTTTTTATTATGAAAGCAATATGTTTAAATTCTGGTGGTCTTGATTCATTATTAGCATTGAAACTAATTCATAGTCAGGGTATAGAATGTATTTCACTTACATTTCATACTATTTTTTTAAGTAGTTCAAATAATAAGCAAAAACATTATGCGATAGAATTAGCAAAAGAATTAAATGTAAAATTTATGTTTATTGATATAAGTAAAGAATATTTAGAAATAATAAAAAAGCCAGTATATGGCTTTGGATCAGGTGCTAATCCTTGTATTGATTGTAAAATACTTTTTTTAAGAAAAGCCAGAGAAATAATGGAAAAAGAAAAAGCAAATTTTGTAGTAACAGGAGAAGTATTAGGACAAAGACCAATGACACAATTTTTGAAATCATTAAATTTAATTGAAAAAAAAGCAGAATTAAAAGGGTTGATTGTGCGACCTTTATCAGCTAAATTTTTACCACTAACAATACCAGAGCAACAAGGTTGGATAAATAGAGAATTATTGTGTAATATTCAAGGCCGTTCAAGAAAAATACAATTTGAATTAGCAGAAAAATTTGGTATTGAAAATTATTCTACACCTGCTGGTGGATGTTTATTAACTGATGAATCTTTTTCAAAAAAAGTTAAAGATTTATTGAAATATAAATTGAATGCAAATTTAAGTGAATTTGTTTTGTTAAAAAAAGGCAGACATTTTAGATTATCTAATGAATACAAATTAATATCAGGTAGAAATCATAAAGAAAATATTTATTTAAAATCTTATGCAGAAAAAAATAATTTACCTATTTTAAAAGCCAGAGATGTTGTTGGTTCACTTGGCATTCTGGATAATGATTTATTTAATGATGAAATAATAAAATTAGCAGCAAGGATTGTTTTAAGGTATTCTGATAATAGCGAAAATGAAGGAAATATAATTGTAATTAAAAATAACGAAATAATAAAAGAAATAAAAGTAGAAAAATTAAGTGATGAAGAGATAAGTAAATATAGAGTGTGATTTTCAATGAAAAAAATAGATTATATAAAATCATTTCAAGAGAAAGAGTTAGTAAAAAATATATTAAAATCAATTGAAAAAATAGAAACAGAAAAAATAATAAATATAATGGAAATATGTGGTGGTCATACACATTCAATTCAACAATATGGTTTAGATAAATTATTAGCAGAGAAAGTAAATTTTTTATCTGGTCCAGGTTGTCCAGTTTGTGTTACGCCAATTGAATATATAGATAAAGCAATAGAATTAAGCCAAGAGAGAGAAAATATTATTTTAACATTTGGTGATATAATACGAGTAAGAGGGACAAAAGAAAGTTTAGAAATTGCACGGAGTAAAGGTGCAGATGTTCGAATATTTTATTCGCCTTTTTCTGCTTTAGAAATAGCAAAAAAAAATAATGATAAAAAAATAATATTTTTAGCAATTGGTTTTGAAACAACCACTCCACTAACAGCACAACTATTAGAATTTGTAAGAACAGAAAAAATAAAAAATTTTTTTGTTATGTCAGCACACAAGACAGTTATAGAACCAATGGAATTTTTATTATTAAATAAAAATAATAAAATAGATGCTTTTATTTGTCCAGGTCATGTTTCAACAATTATTGGTAGTGATGCTTATAAAATAATAAGAGAAAAATATAATAAGAATTGTGTTATAACAGGATTTGAACCTGTTGATATATTAAATAGTGTTTATATAATTTTAAAACAGATAAAAGAAAAAAAAGCAGATATAATAAATACATATAATCGCGTTGTAAAATATAGAGGCAATAAAAAAGCACAGGAATTAATAAATAAATATTTTGTAAAATGTGATTCAATCTGGCGTGGAATTGGTGAAATAAAAAATTCTGGTCTTGAAATAAAAGATGAATTTAAAGAATATAGAATAAAAATAAATTATACCAAAGAAAAAAATATAAGAAAAGAAAAAGGCTGTATTTGTGGTTTGATTTTACAAGGCATAAAAAAACCTACTGAATGTCCTTTATTTGCAAAAATATGTAATCCAGAAAATCCAGCAGGTGCTTGTATGGTTTCATCAGAAGGTGCTTGTGCTGCTTATTATAAATATAGTAAAATTACAAATAAATAAAATAATTTGAATTGATGAAAAAATTAGTAAATAAAAATATTTAATTATAAACAAATGAAAAAAGATATAAATTCATTTTTTGTAGCAGAACGAAAAAATGGTATTTTTGCAATAACCTGTTCGCTTGTTGCAACAATAATTGGTGCTTCTTCTGGAATTGGTATAGCAGGAAAGTTTTATAATATAGGTTTACCAGCAATATGGTGGTTATTATCAGGTTCAATTGGTCTTTTAATTTTAGGTTTTTTCTTTGTAAAAAAAATTGAAATAAAAAAATTTTTTACACTTCCAGAATTATTAGGTGAAAAATTTGGAACAGAAGTGCGGTTTTTATCTGCAATTTGCATTTGTTTAAGTTGGCTTGCTATTATTGCTGCACAAATTTTGGCTGGGGGATTATTAGTAAATTATTTTTTTCCAACTATAAATATTTTTATTGCTTATTTAATTATCTTGTTTATTTTTATTGCATATTCTTTTTTTGGCGGACAAAAAGCAATTATAAAAACTGACATATTCCAATTTTTCTTTTTTTTATTTACTTATTTTATTCTTTTTGTTTTTGCGTTTAATAAAAAAATTTTTTTTACTAATTTAATTAATATTCCATTTAATATTGTGAATGAAAAATTTAATTATTTTGATATTATCAAAATGCTTTTAATTGTTGGTTTTCCTTATATTATTGGACCTGATATTTATTCAAGAATTTTTTCTGCAAATTCAATAAAGACTGCTAAATATTCAATTCTTCTATCTGCGATAATTATTTTATTTATTGCTTTTTTAATTTTTTTTATTGTTGAATTTTATAAAACAAATATTTTATCAATCAAGCATACTGATATGATTTTATATGAAATAACAAATAATATCATAAAAAATTTTTATTTAAAAATATTTATTATTTTTGGCTTTTTATCATTGCTTATTTCTTCTGCTGATACATGTTTATTAAGTTGTTCTATTATTTGCGTTAATGATATTTTAAAGATTATTTTTAAGCAAAAAAATTTTTCTTCTGAACAATTAGTTTTTTATTCAAGAATATTTATTTTAATTGTTGGATTTTTATCGTTGTTAATAACATTTTTTTCTAAATTTATTATTGATAATTTATTATTTGCATATACGATTTACACAACTACAATTTGTTTACCATTGTTTTTTGCTTTTGTTTTTGATAAAATTAAATTTTCAAAAAAAATTATTCTTTTTGTGATTATTTCTTCTATGATTATTTTGATTTTTCTTAAATTTGTTGTTAATTATAAATCATCAAATTTGTTTGCTTTTTTATTCTCTTTTTTAGTATTATTATTTTATTCAATATTATGGAAAAAGAAATTTTTATTAATGAATTAAAAAACACAAATTTAAAAATAGGTGAATATATTTTATTAACAGGTGAATTAATAGTAGCGCGTGATAGTGCTCATAAAATTATTGTTGAATATTTACAAAAGAAAAAAGAATTGCCCTTCAATTTAATTAATAGTGTGATATATTATTGTGGACCATCAAATTGTCCGCCTGATAAAATAGTTGGGTCAGCAGGACCAACAACAAGTAAAAGAATGGATAGATATTGTGAAATATTATTTAAAAATGGAGTTATTGCTACAATAGGAAAAGGTAATAGAAGTTCAGAACATTATGAATTATTAAAAAAATATGGATGTTATTATTTTACTGCGACCGGCGGTGCTGGTGCATATTTATCAAAAAGAATAATAAAGAATGAAATAATCGCTTTTCCTGAATTAGGACCAGAAGCAATAAGAAAATTTTATATTAAAAAATTTCCAGTTGTAGTTGCTGGTGATAAAAATAGTAATAATTTATTTGATTTGATGCACAACAATAGAATTAGTTAATTCATTTTTATCAATTAAACCAGATAGTAATAAAATAAAATCATCTTTTTTTGCTAATTTTAAATCTTTTATAATTTTTTCAGAATAAAGAACATAATCTTTAAATTTAATTTCTTTATTAATTAAAATAGGAATGACACCCCAGAGTAAATTTAATCTTCTTAAAACTTTATCAGATTGTGTTAAAGCAAAAATAGGCGCAGCAGGTCTATCAGCAGAAACAAATCGTGCACTATTACCAGAGCGTGTTAATACAAAAATTGCTTTAACTAATAAATCACGCGATAATTGTGCTGTTGCAATTGCTAATGCATTTTGTAATTCATTTTTTTTAATTGTTCCTGATTTTTTAAATTTACCACCAAAACTAAAAAATTGATATGCTTCTGATTCTCTTAATATTGTATCCATCATTTTAAAAGTTTCAAAAGGGAATTTACCAACAGCAGTTTCGCCTGATAACATAACAGCATCAACATCAGATAAAGAAGCAGCAAAAACATCAGTAACTTCAGCACGAGTTGGTGCAGAATTTTCTATCATACTTTCAAGCATTTGCGTTGCAACTATTACTGGTTTTGAATATTGATTTGTTAATTTTATAATTTTATTTTGAATAATTGGAACTTTTTGAATTGGCATTTCAACTCCTAAATCACCACGTGCTATCATTATTCCATCGGATACTTTTATTATTTCTTCTATATTTGTTACTGCTTCTGGTTTTTCTATTTTTGCAATTACAGGTATATCTGAATTATGTTCTTTTAATAAATTTTTTAATTCTAAAACATCATTAGCAGAGCGAACAAAAGAAAGAGCAATAAAATCAACACCAGCATTAATGCAATGTAATACATCCTGTTTATCCTTTTCAGTTAATGCAGAAATTTTTAATTTTGTTTCAGGTAAATTTAATCCTTTTTTATCTTTTAAAATTCCACCTCGTATAACTTTTACTTCAATTTTATCTTTGTATTTTTTTATTACTTTTAATTCTAATGCTCCATCATTAAGTAATATTCTTTCATTTATTTTTATTTCTTTTATTAAGTTTTTATAATTAACTGGAATAATATTATCATCGCCAATTACATCATTTGTAGTTAAGTAAATAGAAGAATTATTTTTAAGAGTAATAAAACCATTTTTAAATTTACCAACACGAATTTTAGGACCACATAAATCAGCAAGAATAGCAGGTGATTTTTTTAACTCATTTGAAATTCGTCTGATTAATTCAATTGTTTGTAAATGTTCTTTTGCATCACTATGAGAAAAATTTATTCGAAAAATATTTAAATTATTCGAAATAAATTTTTTTAATATTTTTTCATTAGTAGAAGCAGGACCTAATGTTGCAATTATTTTTGTTCGTCTAAAATATAAGTATTTATTATTTATTTTAATTTCATTTATCATCTTTATTTATTTTCCTTTTCGTCTTACTTTAACAGGAGTTTGTTTATATATTTTTTCACTCATTTTATTATATTTTTCTGCTTCGTCTGGATAGCCCATTTTTAAATATATTTTACTTAAATTCTTTAAATATAATGCTTTTTTTTCTTTTGCTTGAGTTAGGTCAAGTGCTTTTTTATATGTTTCTGCTGCTTCTTTTAAAAGACCTGCTTCATAACAAAATGTTCCTTTTGCAACATACGCTTTTAAATAAGTTTTATCACATTCAATTGATTTGTTAATATATTCCAATGCTTTTTCAATATCGTTATATTCATAACGATATAAAATAGCAAGCCCATAATAACCTTCTGCGGCATCTGGTTTTAATGATAAAAAAATTTTATATGAATTTTCTGATTTTTCTAAATATGCTTTATCTAATTTAATTAAATTACCATAAGCAACACCAAGATAAAAATGTATATCAGCATCAGTTGGTTTCAGTTCAAGACATTTTTGAAAATTCTCAATTGCCTTTAACCAATTGCCATTATACATTTCACGAATAGCAAGTTTTCTTAATTCTGCATATTCTTTTTCAAGTGAAATAATTTTTTCACTTACTTCTTTTGACCCCTGTTTTTTTTGACATCCAATAAAAATAAAAAATAAACAAAAAATAATAATTTTTATTTTCATAATTTCTCCTAAAAATTTCTATTATTATTATTGCTATTTATAATTAAGTCAATATTTTTTTATTTTTAAATTTTGGTGAGGCAAAAAACATTTAAAATAATTGAAGCAAAATTTTTAAAAATTTTTCAGAAAATTTACTTGATAAAAATATTTATCTATTTTATTATTTTAAAAATTTATTTAAAATAGGTGACATTATGAAAGTAGTTATAGTTGGTGGAATAGCAGGAGGAATGACAACTGCTGTTAATTTTAAAAAATTATCAAAAGATACAAAAATAATTGTATTTGAAAAGAATGAATTTATTTCGTATAGTGCGTGTGCAATGCCTTATTTTTTAGCAGGTGAAATTAACTCAATTGAAAAATTAATTTTATACACACCAGAACAAATAAAAACAAAATTTAGCATTGATGTAAGAACAAATTCAGAAGTAATAAAAATAAATAAAAGACAGAAAAAAGTATCTGTGATTGATAAAATAAATAATAAAGAATATGAAGAAAATTATGATAAATTAGTTTTAGCAACAGGTGCAAAACCATTTATTCCATCAATAGAAGGTATTACAAAATTTAGAAATATCTTTACATTACGAACAATAAATGATGCAATAGCAATAAATAATTATTTACAAAATAACATAGTAAAAAAAGCAGTAATAATTGGTGCTGGTTTAATTGGTCTTGAAGTAGGTGAAGCACTAATAAGACGGGGATGTTCTGTAACATATATTGAAATCAAAAAGAATTTATTAAAAATATTACCTGATGATTTATCTGAACAATTAATTACATTATTAAAAAACTATAATGTAGAAATTTTAACAGAAACATTAATTGAAAAAATTGATGGAGATGATATAAATAAAAAAGCAACAACAATAAAGACAAATAAAAAAGATATTGAATGTGATATTATAATTTTATCAACAGGAATAAAAGCAGAAATAGAATTAGCAAAAGAAGCAGGACTTGAAATAAATAAAAATTATTCTGTAATTGAAACAAATAAAAAACAACAGACATCAGAAGAAATGATTTATGCAGTTGGTGATTGCACTAATACATATAATCTAATCAATAATAAAATAACTTACATCCCATTAGCAACAACCGCACGAAAACAAGCAGCAGTCACTGCAAATAATTTAATAAATAATAATACTATTTTTAATGGAATGTTAAATTGCTGGTGCACAAGATTTATGGATATTGAAATAGCAGGTGTTGGTTTATCATTATATGAAGCAGAAAATAGTAATTTTTCAGCAAAAAGTGCAACCTATGAATTGAGTTCTTTACCTGATTATATAAATAGAAAAAATGATTTGTATATAAATTATGTATGGGATAAAAAAAGTAATAGATTATTAGGAGCATTTTTATTAGGTTATGGCGGTACAGTTTATAGAGCAAATATATTAGCTGCATCAATAACAGGTAGATTGACAATGAAAGAAATATCAGATATGGATTTATCATATTCACCAATATTTAATACGGTATTTGACCCAATAACAATAGCAGCAAAAAAAAGTTATTAAAAATATGAAAAAAAAAATTAAGATTCTTATTATAGATGACGATGTTTTTTTTTCAAAAATATTAAAAACATATCTTGAAAAAGTAAATTTCGAAGTAGATTGTTTAAATACTCCGCTTGATATAACTACTATAAATCCATACGAATATGATGTTATTATACTTGATATGATGATGCCAGCTATATCAGGTGATATTTTATTATCTGTTTTAAATGATTTATATTTAGAAGAAAATGATGAGAAAAAGGCTTTATTTCCAAAAATAATATTATCTACTTCATTAGATAGAGCAGATAAAAAAATAGTTGAATTATATGAAAGTTATGGCGATATAATATATGATTTTCTGCAAAAACCTTATGATATGGATTTATTAATAAAAACAATCAAAAAATCATTCGAAAATAATAACGAATAATTACAAGATGTTGACTAAAAAAAAAATAATAAAAATAATAATATTTATATTCATTTTTTTTATGAGTTCATTGTATAGTAATGATAATCGCTTACAAATTGCAAGTAATGCATTTTATAATAATGATTATATTTTTTCAATTTCATTACTTGAAAAAAATCGTGATAATTTAACAGAAAAAGAAAAATTTTTATTAGCATTAGCATATAAAAATAATAATGAATTAGAGAAAAGTGAAAACCTTTTAATAGAATTATTAAATAAAAACTTAATAATAAAAAATTTAATCCTTTTTCATTTAGGTGATATAAATTTTTTAAAGAAAGATTATGCTAAATCAAATCAATATTATTTAGAAATAATATTAACGAATACAAATTTTAAACAATTAAATCAAAAAGTTTATTTTAATTTATTAAGTAATTATAAAGAATTAGAAAATTTTGAGGAAGCAGAAAAAGTATTAAGTATTTTAGAAAAAGAATATATAACATCAACATCATATTATGATGATGTATTTTTAAATGTGCCAGTAAAACAGGATATAATGTATGAACGAGCATTATTACAAATACGAAAAAAAGCATATAAAGAAGCATATAAAATTATGTTGACAATAATTTCAGATTATCCAAACTCTGATGCTGCTTATAGTTCTGTTAAATTTATATTCAATAATAAAAAAATATTTAGCCATTATATAAAAGCAGAAGATAAAGTAAAAATAAATAAAGTATTATTAAATAAAGGTGAGTTTAAAGAAGCCATAAAAAATTTACAACCTGTTTTGAATTATTATAAATCACATAAAAAATCGAAACAATTAGCAGAAGTAAGATATTTACTTGGGTTTAGTCATTATAAATTAAGAACAGAAAAAGATAATAACAAAGCAGATGAACATTTTGAAATAATAGAAAAATATTTTCCAAAAACAGAAAATTTAATAAAAGTATTGTTTTATAGAGGAATAATAGCACAACGAAAAAATGATTGTGATAAATTATTAAAATTTATGAAAAAAATAATTAATTTACAAACTGATTTATATTATTGTTATGCTGCTTATAAAGAGATAATAAATTATTATGAGATTAATAGTGATACTGAAAAAATCAGAGAAACAATTAATGAAATGTTAAATTTATTTTATGAAAAAAATAATCAGGAATATTATGAAAAAACAATTTGGGATTATTTTTTCTTTGAATATAAACAGAATAATTATCAGCAATGTATAAAAATATTAGAAGAATTATCAAAAATTAAAAATATTGATATTTGTAAATTAAATTTCTGGCTTGCAAAAACCTATAAAAATATTGGTGATGTATCAAATTATTCATATTATATTCAGGAAAATTTAAAATTAGAAAATATTGAAGATTATTATTTTTGGGCTTCTTATTTAATTAGTTCAGAAGAAACAAAAATAAAAATTCGAAATATTTTTAATTTAGAAAATTATTTTAATGAATATACAATAATTTCATTGATAGAAGAATTAAGTAAAAAGAATGAATTATTTAGTTTTTTATTTGATTGTAAAGATTTTCAAGATTATTATTATTTTGTGAATGAAAATACAAATGATAAATTATTAATAGCAGCAATAAATTATTTAAATAAAAATTTTGGAAAAGCAATGATAGTATTCACGCAAAATTTTTTAAAAAAAGAAATAAAAAATGATACTTCAATTTTTTCAAAATATATATTTTTCCAATATCCACTTGCATATAAATTTTTAATTACAAAATATGCAAATAGTTATCAATTTGATGCTGCATTACCACAGGCAATAATGCGAGAAGAAAGTAGATTTATGAGCAAATGTATTTCAGTAGCAGGTGCTATGGGTTTAATGCAAATAATGCCAGCAACAGCAAAAATAATAGCAAATCGTTTAGGTGAAGAGTTTAATGATAATAATTTATTATTTGAACCAGAAATCAATATAAAATATGGTGTGAATGAATTGTTTTATTTATTTTCAAAATGGTATGAATTATATCAAAATAATAGATTGGCAATTTTATTAACAGCTTCTTCATATAATGCTGGTATGAATGCAACAGAAAGATGGATAAAAAATTATTTAGAAAAATATAATGATATTGATTTATTTGTTGAGATGATTCCGTATAGTGAAACAAAAAATTATGTTCGTCGTGTTTTTAAAAGTTATAATATTTATAAATATTTTTATAATTAAAATTGCAGGTGTAAAATTATGAAAAAAATTTTTACTTTGTTATTAATTATTTTTTTAATTTATAGTTGTGCTAAAAAAGAAGAAAAAAAAATTTTAAGTAATGGTTCAGAAAAAATTAATTCAGCAGCAGTAGAAGGTGATTGGATTGTTTTATCATTCCCAGCAGAACCAGAAACATTAAATCCAATAATTGCCTCAGATGCTTATGAATCACGAGTTAATTCATATATTATGGAATCATTATTAGAACGGGATAAAGAGACATTAGAATTAAAGCCATTATTAGCCGATACATATTATATAAGTGAAAACAAATTGGAATACACTTTTGTAATAAAGAAAGGAATTAAATGGCATAATGAAATTGATTTCACAGTTGATGATATAATTTATTCATTTGAAAGAATAAAAGACACAAAAGTATTTGCACCACATTTAAGAAATTATTATCAGGATGTTGAAAGTGCAGAAAAAATAGATACTTATACAGTTCGTTTTAAATGCAAAAAGAAATATTTTTTACAATTAGATTTTTTAGGTGGCTTACCAATTGTATGTAAAAAAGTATTTGATAATGGGGAAGATTTTAATAAACATTCAGCAGGCAGACATCCAATCGGCACAGGACCATATATATTTGAAGAATGGAAAACAGGTGAAAAAATAGTATTGAAAAAAAATCCAAATTATTGGGGAGAAAAAAAATATTTAAACAAGATAATAATAAAGATAATAACAGATTCAACAGCGACATTGCAAATGTTAAAAAGAGGTGATATAGATTTAACTGGATTAGAACCAATCCAATGGATACAGGAAACTAAATCAAAATCATTTAATGAAAATTTTATTAAGTTAGAATATTTTTTACAGAATTATAATTTTATAGGATGGAATAGTAAAAAGATTTTTTTTAATGACAAGCGTGTTCGATGGGCAATGACACATTTATTAGATAGACAACAAATATTAGATGAAATTTATTATGGATATGGAGTATTAACAACAGGACCATTTTATGTATTCAGTGATGCTTATGATTCTACATTAAAACCAATAGAATATGATATTGAGAAAGCAAAAAAATTATTAGAAGAAAGTGGCTGGCGCGATACAAATAATAATGGTATATTAGATAAAAATGGGGTTGAATTTCGTTTTGAATTTTTAATTGTTTCAGGTTCAAGAATTGCAGAACAAATTGCAACAATATTAAAAGAGAATTTAAAAAGGGTTGGAATAGAAATGATAATACGACAATTAGAATGGGCGACATTTTTAAATAGAATAGATAATCGTGAATTTGATGCTGTTATACTTGGTTGGAGTATGGGAATAGAATCAGATCCATATCAACTATGGCATTCAAGTTTAGCAAATGAAAAAAATTCATCTAATTTTGTTTCGTTTGCAAATAAAGAAGCAGATAAAATAATCGAGCAAGCACGCGAAGAATTTGATAAAGAAAAAAGAAATGCATTGTATCGAAAATTTCATAGAATAATATATGATGAACAACCATATACATTTTTATTTTGTCCAAAAGCATTAGGTGCAGTTCATAAAAGATTTCAGAATGTTAAGACTTATAAAATAAGACCTGGATACGATATAACAGAATGGTGGGTTCCTTTAAATTTACAGAAATATAAATAAATATAAATAAAGATGATTTCAATAAAAGACAAATATAAATTTTTATTTTATCTTTATGATTTTGATGATGAACCACTTGGTATTTTATATCTTTCTTCAATATTAAAAAAATTTAATTTTGATGTTGATATTGTTTTAACAAAGTATGAAGATTATAAAAAAATTACAAGAGAATATGCGCCAGATTTTGCTGCTTTCACAGTAACAACTGGTTATGATATTTATTATCTTGAATTAATAAAAGAACTAAAAAAAATAAAAGAAGATATAATAACAATATTAGGTGGACCACATTGCACTTTTTTCCCTGAAATTATTGAAGAAGAAAATATTGATATAATTTGTCGAGGAGAAGGAGAATTAGCATTAATAAAATTTTGTGAAAATTTAAAGAATAAGAATGATATTTATCAGACACCAAATTTTTATTTTAAAAAAAATAATGAAATTATCAAGAATGATATAACGAGTTTAGTAAGTAATTTAGATGAATTGCCACAACCAGATAGAAAACTTTTGACAAAATACAAATTTTACAGATTAGCAAACAAAAAAGATTTTATTACTGGCAGAGGTTGTCCTTTTAATTGTTCTTATTGTTTTAATCATGCATTTAATAAGATGTATAGAGGAAAAGGAAAGATAATAAGAAAACATAGTGTTGATTATGTAATTGAGCAAATAAAAGAATTACAAAAATATTCAAATATAAAATTTATTCAATTTGTTGATGATATTTTTATAATTGATAAAGAATGGTTAGAAGAATTTGCAGAAAAATATCCAGCGAAAATTGGAATACCATATAATTGTAATGTTCGTGTTGATTATATTGATGATTATAAAATTTCATTATTAAAAAAATCAAATTGCCATTCAATTTCAATGGGAATAGAAGCAGGAGATGAAGAAGTAAGAAATAAGATTTTGAAAAGGAATTTAAAAGATAAAGAAATAATAGAAGCAAGTAAAATAATAAAATCATATAAAATAAAATTAGCAACTCAAAATATAGTTGGAATACCAGGTGGCTCATTAGAAAAAGATATAAAAACAATGCGATTAAATGCAATATGTAAAACTGATTATGCGTGGTGCACTATTTATCAGCCTTATCCTGGTGTGGAATTAACTGAATTAGCAATAAAATTAAATTTATTTGATGGTGATAGAAGATTTATTTCAAGAAGTTTTCACGAAGATACAATTTTAAATATTGCAGATAAATTAGAGACAATAAATCTACATAAACTATTTGGCATAGGTGCTGAATTTATTTTTTTAGAAAACTTGATTCGCTTTTTAATTAAATTACCTTTAACTAAAATATATTCATTATTACGAAAAGTATGGAATTTATATTGTTATAAATTTAGAATAAATAAGAATATTTCAATAAGAGAGATTTATTGGAAATCAATTAAAAAAGAATTGTAATAATGAGTAAAAAATTTTTCTTATGTTTAATAATAATTTTATTTACTTTTTATTCTATATATTTTTCATTCAATCAATTAAATAAAATTAAATCAAATTTAATTAATTATAAATATTTATATTTCATTTATTTATTTTTAATAATTGATTTTTTTTTATATATTTTTTTTCTCAAAAATTTTTTGAATAATGAAAATTTTTTTAATTTTTTATTTGTGATTTTTATTCCATTTATTTTTCTTTTTTTAACTAAATATTTTTATTACTCAATAAAGTTTCCAATTCGTGAATTTAGAGTCGAATTAAAAGCAGTTAAATATTTATATTTACTTGTTTTTACTGCATTTATTTTTTTAAAAGTTATTTATTTATTTTTTTTATTAAAAAAGAATAATATTATTGAATACAAAAAAATTTTAGTTTTTCTTTTTGCTTTTTATATTTTTATAAATTTTTCAATAATCGAATATTTTCAATATTGTCGTGGTGATGAAATTGAATATTATTTAGTATTAAATTCATTAATAAATGATTTTGATTTTAATATTGTTAATGATGTATTATATAGAGAATTTATTTGTAATACAAACATATTGCCAGTAATTTCAATTGATAAACCAAATCTATTATTAACACAACATTGCAGCAGCGTATTAATTTATATAGTATTTTTTATACCTTATTTAATTGCAAAAAGATTTGGTGTTTTATTATTTTTAAATTTTCTTTTTTCTTTTGGATTTTTATTATTATTTGATTATTTTAAAGAATATATAAAAAAAAGATATTTATTATTTTTAATTATCTTATTACCAGGTTTTACAATTTATTCTACAAAATTTTATCCAGAAATTTTTCCTGTTTTTTATTTAATTTTCTTTTTCTTAATTTTAAAAAAAATAAATAAAAGATTTTTTTTCTTAAGTATTTTCTTAAATTCACTTCTCCTTTTTAATATTAGATTTCTCATTGTTTCTTTTGCTTCAACAATTATATTATCTTTAAAAATAAAAGAAATAAAAAACAAAATTCTATTTTTTTTAGGTTTTTTTATTCCATTATTTATTTTTTTATTTTTAAATTATCTTATATATGGCAGTTTTTCAATTGCAGCAAATACAGGTGGAAAAGAAATATCTTTTTTTAAATTAAATAATTTCTATACATTAAATGCATTATTATTTGACCAGGAATTTGGTGTTATTATTTATAATCCAATTTTGATTTTTTTTATTTGTTGTTTTTATTTATCTAAAAAATTGAATAATTATATTATTATTTTGATTATTATTTTTGTTTATCTTTTTTTTCTTTCATTTTATGCAGATAATTGGTGGGGTGGTATATCTCCGCCTTTTAGATTTTCATTATTTATAATAATTCTGCTTTATCCATTGTTTTTTTATCTTTATGAAAATATTGAAAAATATTTTGTTTTAAAAATTTTGTTTATTTTATTTCTCATCCTAACACTATTAAATTCATATTTACTAATTAGTTTTCCAGTATTTCAATATAATGAACGATTAAATGGTAAAAATCAAATAATTGAAAAAATTGATTGGTTATCAGGAATAAATATAACAAGTTTTTTTCCAAGTTATATAAGAAAATATAATATTGAAATGCAATATATTTTTTGGATAATAATTATTTTAATTAATTTATTATTTTTCAGATACATTTTAAATTATTCGAAAAAGTAATAATTATATATTTTTTTATTTCACATATAGACAACATCTAAAAGTTCTAATACAAATAGTTAAAAATTTTTATTGACTTTATTAAAAAAAATTTTAAATTTTGAATATAATATAATTTAAAAGATGGAGAAAAAAGATGAAGAGAATAATAATATTTTTTGTAGTGTTTATAAATTTTTTATATGCAGCAGAAAATATAAAAAAATACATTAAAACAGATAATGTAAGTATCTATGAGAAAAATGATGCAAAGTCAAAAGTTATTGCAAAATTACCAAAAAATACAGAAGTATCAATAATAAAAAAAGAGAAAAGATTTGTTTTTGTTGAAGTAGATAAACAAACAAAAGGTTGGGTCTTTGAATTTAATTTAACAGATAAAAAACCAGAAGAAAAAGGGAAAAAAACAATAATAGATACACTGGCAAATGATAATTATGCAAGCAGGGAAGGAACAGTTCGTGCAAATATTCGTGGTTTAAATGAAATCTCAAAGGAATATGCAAAAGAGAAAAAGATATCAGAAAAAGCAATAAATGCAATAATAAAAATGGAACAAAGAATTATAAGTGATGATGAATTAATGCAATTTATGAAAGAAGGAAAATTAGGTGAATTTAGTGAGGGAAATAAATAATGAAGAAAATAAGTATAGTATTTTTATTAATAATTATTTTTTGTTTAACATTATCAGCAAAAAATTTTTTTAAGAAATTAGAAGAAACATTAAAAGAAAAAACATCGAAAGAAGAAACAAAAGAAGAAGTAACAGAAGATACATCACAAATTCAAACAATAGAGAAAGAAGAAGTAAAAGAAGAGAAAGATAATAAATTATCAATATTAAAAAAAATTGGAGTAAAAGAGAAAGATTTAAAGATAATTAGTGCGACAGCAGGAGTAATAAAATCAAAACAAGAAATATCATTAGAAGAAGAAAAGTCAATAGGTGGTTCACTTGCAATTGAAACAGTAAATAGATTTAATGGACCATACGAAAATGAAATAATAAATTTGTATGTAAATTTAGTAGGTCAGACAATAGCGAAATATTGTGATAGGACAGAAATAACATATCATTTTCTTGTATTAGATTCAGAAGAAATAAATGCATTTGCAGCACCAGGTGGTTATATTTTTATTACAAAAGGATTATTAAAAATTGTTGATGATGAATCACAACTTGCTGGAGTGCTTGCGCATGAAATTGCACATATAACAGAAAAACATATATTAAAATCACTACAGCGCGGGAAATTTTTAGAAAATTTAACAACATTAGGTGCGACAATAGCCAATAAAGATATTTCAAAATATTCAAAAATAATGAATCAGGTAAATGAACTATTATTTGAAAAAGGGCTTGACCAATCAATGGAATATGAAGCAGATAAAATAGCAATTGATATAGTAACAAGAGTTGGTTATAGACCAGATGGTTTATATGATTTTTTATTAAATTTAAAAAAGCAACTTGGCGAAAAAAAATCAATATTCTTTTCAACTCATCCATCAATAAATTCTCGAATTGATAAATTAAATGAGATACTATTAAATAATTACAAGAATGTAAAAGGCGAAAAATTATTAAAAAGATTTCTATCTTATAAAAAATTAATAGAATAATTCTTCTACTGTGAAATTTAAAAAAATTATAAAGTTCGGTTGTTTATCAATTTTTCTTTTCATTTTCATTTCAATATTAATTGTATATTTCTCATTTCCAATTCTTTTAAAAAGAATAAATAATGAAATAATAAAAAAATTAAATATAAAATATTATTCAGTTGATAAAATCAAGATTAGTTTAAAATCTATTTATTTGAATAATGCAATATTAGAACTTGATGATAATAAAAAAATTTTTATAAAAAAAATTTATGCAAATTTTTCAATAAGAAGTTTTTTAGAAAAGAATTATATTCTAAATGAATTTATTATAGATGGAATAAATATATATTATATAGATAAAGAAGAAAAAAAGGAAGAAGAATTAAATATAAATAAATTACTGGAAATTCCATTAATGGATATAAATGTAATAATTAAAAAAGGAATAATAGGAATTGAAAAAATATATTACGAAACAAAAGATTTAAAAACCGAAATTGAAAATTATAATTTTATTTATGAAGTTATTTATAATCAGAAAGGATTAACGCTAAATATAAATACAGAAGAAAGAAATCTAATTAAAAAGATAAATCTAAATCTTCAAGAAAAAAATTTGAATATAGATGATATAAATATACAATCTCAATTTGATTATAAACCAGAATTAATAAATTTGACATTATTTACAAAAACAAAATTACAATTTGATAAAATTAGATTAAATGAATTTAATATAAGTATGAAGAGTAAAATTAATAAAAAGGATAAAAATATAGATTTGCAATTAAGAGGCAAAGAAAAGAATATTTTTGATTTTGATAATTCATTTAATATAACATTTGATACAAAAATTGAAGTAGTAAAAATAAAATTAGAGGAAAATAATTTTAATATTAATAATTTATCACAAATAATAAAAATTGATGAAATAAAAAATAATCAGAAATTTTTAAATTGGAAATTGAGCATAAGCAAATCGAATATAATTTTTGATATGATAAGAAAGCATTTAGAAATAAAGGATTTTACAACAAATATTTCAAATTTAACAATACGAGAAAATTTATTTACAATAGAAGATTTGAATTTAAGTTCAAAATTTTCATCATCAATTAATCTTGATGATTCATTTAATATAGAAGATAATTTTATTTTTGATATTAATAGTAATGGTAATTTAAAAAATGGGAAATTTAATAATAATGTAAATTTATCCAATTTACAATTTTCAGTTAAATTAAAAAAGGAGAATAATAGAACATTATTAAAAGATATTTTAGAATTAATAGAAAAGAAATATGAAATAAAAGATTTAAAAGAAAAAATCAAAAAAATATTAAATAAATTTGAGGTTTGTGAAATAAATACAAATATTGAAAAATTTAATTTTAATAATCAAATAAATTTAGAACAATTACAATTTTATAATAATAACAAAATAGAGAATGAACAGGATATAAAATTTGTCTCAATAATAAAGGAGATAAATTATAAAGATACAAATTTACCAGAAATAATAATACCAGAAGGAAATATAAATTTAACAGGAAAAATAAATGATTTAAAAAATTTTAAAATTTTAATTACTTATAATTTAGCAAATATTATGAATTTAAATATAGAAAGTATAATAGAAATAAATGATGATATATTAAATGATTTAAAAAAAGAAAATATTGAAATAAATGAAATAATAAAAAAATTATATTGTCGAACAAATAGTAATTTAAGATTTGATTTTTCAAAATTAAATGAAATAGTAAAGATTGAAAAATTAAAAATAAATGGGGAATTAAATAACAAAATAAATTTTTATCAGGAAATAAATAAAGAACCGTTAATTAATTCATTAATTAATCTTGATAAAATAAATGTTGAATATGACAGAATAAAAGTTGAAGACCTTGAATTAGATTTATATGTAAATGATTTACCAATCAATATTTTTAATAAGAAAAATGAAATTAAAAATATTCAAATAATAGAAAATTCAGAAAGAAATCTATATATTAAAAGAATAGTTTTTGATAAATTTGAGACAAGAGATGTCAATTCAAATATAACATTAACTAATAATTTTATTTTACTAAATAATTTTATATTTAATGGATTTGATGGAAATTTAAAAGTGAATTTAAGAATTGATTATATAAAGAAAAATATTGTTTCAAATATAAGATTCAACAATATTGATTTGACATATTTAACACAAAATGAAAAAAATCGTGGTATTAATAAAATTTCTGGAATTATGAAATTGGAATTAGAAAATATAATGAGTTCAAAAAATAAAATAATTGATATCAGTGATATAATGTGTGAGATAATAGTTGATAATATTACAAAAGAAACAATATTAGAAATATTAAATTTTTTAGACCCTGAAAATAAAAATTATGATTTTAAAAAAATAAATTCAATATTAAGATTTGCAAGTCCAACTTATTTTAAAATGGTTTTATTTGCTGGTTATTTACAAATATTTATTAAATTTGATTCAAAATTAATAAATGATTTTACAATTGACAGAATTCCATTAAATAAATTTAATTTTATTAAAGAATTATTAAAAATTGAAGGGTAAAATAAGTATGAAAAAAAATAGTTTAAGAATAATTATAATTTTTTTATTTTTTATTTTTTTACAAAGTTGTGCGAAAAAAGTAGCAACAGTATCAATAGTAGAAGAACGGACAGCACTTGAAAAACAGATATTAGGTGAATTTACAACAATATCAAAAGATGTATATTTACTTGCATCAGTGAGAGCAATAGATGAAGAAGGGAAACTAAAAAAAACAGAAGAAATACCAGAAGAAAAAAAGAAAGTAATTCGTGCTTTACAAAGAATGGCATTTAATGCTGATGATATAAAATATTATAAGAAACTTGGAATAATAGGTGAAAATAATAATGGAAAAATAGAAATATTTTCTGAAAAAATAAAAGAATTAGAAGAGAAGAAACAAATATATTTAAAAGAACTTGTAAAAGAAGAAAATGAAGATAGAGAAATATTATTTAAGCGAATATTAGAAACTAACATAAATTTAAAAGCAGAAGATATGAAAAAAGTAGCAGAAATATATGGATCAATGAAACGCGATTTAGCAGAAAAAGGTGAATTCATTCAATTGCCAGATGGTAAATGGATACAAAAATAAAGCGAAAATTTATTCTTTTTTTAGTTGATTTTATTGCGTGGAAAATTCTTAAATTTGTTTATCGTTCAATAAAATTTCAAATAGTAAATTTAGAAGTAGTAACAAAAAATCCAAGATATATATTGTCATTTTTTCATCGACATTTATTAATTCCATTATGGGTATTAAAAAACAGAAAGATCAAAGTAATAATAAGTGAACATTTTGATGGAGAAATAATAGCAAGAATAGTATTAAAATCAGGTAACTTAACAGTTCGTGGTTCTTCTACTCGCGGTTATATAAAAGTTATAAAAGAAATATTAAAAATAATAAATGAATATAATATAGCAATTACGCCTGATGGACCATCAGGACCAATTTATCATATATATGATGGTTTAATTTATTTAGCACAAAAATCAGGTTTACCTATTATTGGAGTAGCAGGTAATTTTGAAGATAAAATAATTATAAATAATTGGGATAATTTTATTATTCCTATTCCTTATACAAACTCGTATGTAGAATTAAGTGAACCAATATATTACAATAATAATTTATCATTTGAAGAAAATAAAAAAAATATAAGTAAAATATTATTAGAATTAGCAGAGAAGACATCGCTATATTTTCCAATAAAAAGAAAAATAGAAATTTGGCAAACATTAAGAAAAAAATATTATCAACTATTTTTATTTTTTTCAATTTTATATTTATCATTTATAAAAATAAAAAATATTTTATATGATTTAAAAATATTAAAAAAAATAAAATTTAAAAATTTAAAAATAATATTAGTAGGAAATATAAGTGTTGGAGGAACAGGTAAATCACAATATGTCGAACATTATATAAAAGAAAATTTACAAAATCAGCAAGTAATAATATTAAGTAGTGGTTATAAAAGTAAATATAAAGATTTTGAAATAGTAAAATTTGATGATGTAAAAAAATATGGTGATGAACCATTAATGTTAAAGAAAAATTTACCTGATGTAATAGTAATAGTTGCAAAGAATAGGTTAAGAATGCTGAAAATACTAAATGAGAACTTTAAAAATTATTATGTTATATTAGATGATGCATTTCATTATCAAAGAATTAATGCAGATAAAAATATATTAATAATAGATATTTCGAAAGATATTATTAAAGAAAAAATTTTACCTGTTGGTATATTAAGAGAACCATTAAAAAGCATAAAAAGAGCAGATAAAATTGTATTAAATAAAATTAATTATGTTAGTGAAGAAAAAATAAATAATATCATAACAAAATTATATAAGATAAATAATCGAGCAGAATATGAACGAATAATTTATAAAATAGATAAGATATATAATTCTAAAAATGAAGAAAAAAAAATAGAAGATTTACAAAATAAAAAAATATGTTTATTTTGTGGGATTGGAAATCCAGAATTTTTTTATGAATTCGTTAAAGAAGAATGTAAAATTAACATAAATAAAAAATTATTTTTTGATGACCATACGAATTATAATATAGATGAAATAGCACATTTAAAATTAGCTGCAAAAGAAAATGAATTAATGATAACAACTGAAAAAGATTTTATAAAAATAAAGACAAATAAATTTGCAGAAGAATTTATGGAAAAAATAATAATAATAAAAGCAAAGATGAAAACAGAAAGAATAGAGAGGTAATTATGTATCTTGAAAAAGGCGATAAAATAGGTGTTTGTGCTACGGCAGATTATATTGATAAAAATAAATATTTTGAAATAAAAAATAAAATAGAAAATAAGTACCAAATAGAATTAATCGAAGGCGAGAATTTATTTAAAAAACATGGATGTTTTGCAGGTAAAGATGAAGAACGATTAAATGATTTAAATAATTTTATAAGTAATGAAGAAATAAAAGCAATATTTTTTGCGAGAGGTGGTTATGGTTCAGCGCCATTATTACCATATATAAATTATAATAAGATAAAAAATAATCCAAAAATATTTATGGGATATAGTGATGTAACATCAATATTATTAGCAATTTATACAATGACAAATTTACCAATTTGCTATTATGGACCAATGATCACAACACATTTCCATAAGCCATTAAAAAAAATAACAAGACAATCATTTGAATTATTATTATTTAAAACAAAAGAGAAAGAAATAATTTTTAGAGAAGAAGAGACAGCAAAATTTAATGTAATAAAATATTATAAAAACGAAATAAGAGGAAAAATTGTAGCAGGTTGCTTAACATTATTCAGCACATTACTTGGAACTAAATATATTAAATTACCAGAAAATACAATATTATTTTTAGAAGATAAAGGCGAAGAAACATATAGAATAGATAGGTATCTATCACATATAATAAATAGTGATATATTAAAAAATTGTTCGGGATTAATTTTAGATATTTGTTGTTATAAACCATCAGAAAGAAATAAAGAAACAATACCATTAAAAAAGAGAATATTAGAAATATTTGATAAATATAAATTTCCAATAATGTTCTGGAATTGTTTTGGTCATCGTGAAAAGAAAATAATTTTGCCAATTGGAAAAAAGATAAAAATTGATTTAAATAAAAAGATTTGTATAATAGAAAAATGAATAAATTCTTTAAATATATTAATGATGAAATAAGTTATATAAAACCAAATTTTATAAATGAAGAAAGAATAATAATAGGATTTTCAACAAGAAAAAATAAAAATAATTACAATTTTGATTTAGGCTATAATACAAAAGAAAGCCAAAAGAATAGAGAGATATTTTTTAAATATTTTAATATTAACTATGATGAAGTAATTGGTGGCGAACAAATTCATTCAAACAAAATAGAAATAATAACAGAGAAAAAAAAAGGAATTATTAGTAAAGAAGATTTAATAAAAGGTGTTGATGGTTTTATAACAAATAAAAAGGAAATACCATTATCAATAAGAACGGCAGATTGCATACCTGTTGTCATATTTGATGATGATTATAATATTTTATCATTATTACATTGTGGGTGGAGAAGTATTGTAAAAGATATATTTAACCAAGCAGTAAATATACTAATAAATAAATTTAATATCAAAACCGAAAAACTAAAAATAATATTAGGTGCAGGAATATGTCAAAATTGTTTTGAAGTAAATGAAGATGTTTTTTTAATATTTAAAAATAAGTTTAATAATTATGAAGAATTTAGTCAAGAAATTGGGAAGAAATATTATATAGACCTAAAAAAAATTATTATAAGAGAGGCAGAAAGATTAAATATAAAAAGTGAGAATATATTTAATCTTAATATTTGCACAAAAGAAGATGAATTATTTTTTTCATATAGAAGAGACAAAAAAGTTCAAAGTTTAATTACCTTTGGAATGCTTAAATAATATTTGACAAAAACAATAATTAATTTTATTAAATAAATAATGAAAAAAAATAATCTATTCGATTGGATTATTTACATTTCTATTGCATTAGTCATATCAATTTTATCAATCGTGTATATCAGACAGCAATTGGAAAAAGGCACATTAAAATTAGAGATAGAATTTTTTAACACACAGGATTTTATGCTTTATTTATGGTTCACAATTTTTTTAATTATTTTAATTCCAATAATATTAATAACAATAAAAAGTATGAGAATAAATGATTTAAAATGGGAGAATGAAAAATTAAATAATTACATAAAAGAAAAGGAAAAAGAATTTGAAAGCAAGATGATATATTTTGAAGAAGAAAAAAAAATAATAATAGGAATGGAGAAAAGCAAAATAGATGAGTTAGAAAAAAATTATCAAAATGAAATAATAAAATATAAACAAGAAATAAAGAGGTTAACAAGTGAAAATGAAAAATTAAAAAGAATGAAAATAATGCCACAGCAGAAACAACAAAAAAATAATATTGGAAATGAAAAGACAATAGATTATTTAAAAGATATAGAAACAAAATTTTCTGATTTGAAGAATATAATAAATCTTCAAAATGATTTACAAATATTAAAAAATAAAGATGAGTTATTAGAAATAATAAAACAAAGAATTGTTGGAAAATTAAATTCAATTTATATTTATTATCCACTTAAAAATTTTGATTTTTTAAATGAAATTTTTAATATTATTAATTTAATTGAACTTGAATTAAATATAGTTTTTACTAATTATTATGAAGAACAGATTATTGAATTTGTAAAATATTTATATATAAATAAATTATATAATATAAAAGTATCATATTGTAATGAACCTGAATTTGATTACATAATAATTAAGAACGAATGCTTATTTATTAATCCTTTTAGACAGACAAATTTTTATTATTATTTTAATTCGTCGGGAGTAAATATTTTTTTAGAAGAACTAAATAAGATAGAAAAATATAATATCGAATGCATAGAAGATAAATTAATAGATATAATAAAAAGTGAAGATATAATCATACTCAAATTTTCAAAATCAAATTATTTACTTATTGAAGATAAGATAAATAAATATTATCATCAATTATATAAAAGTAAATTTTATAAATTTATAAGTTTGTCATCGAATGATAAAAAATATTTAATAAGTCTTTTATAGTGATGGAACCATTAACTTCATCAAAAATAAAAACATATTTAATTTGTCCTTTCAAATTTCGTTGCTTATATATTGAAAATTTGCAAAGACCTGAAATAGAAAAGAATTGTAATTTTTTAGTATTTAATTATGTTCATAAAATAATTGGTGATTATCTATCAAATAAAAATGATATAAGTAATTTTAATATATATATTTCAGAAAAATTAGATAAGTATTTACTTAATCAAACTTTAATAAATTACAATAATTATAATAGAATTATATATGAAATAAAAAAGCAATTAGATAATTTTAATGAAATGTTTGTATTAAATGGCTTTTCTAAATATATAAATTATTATTTTAAATTTAAGTTAAATGATATATATTTTTCTGGCTTTATAGATTTGCTTATAGAAAAAGTAAGAGAGCATTATGAATTATATTTTTTTAAAACAGGGAATATTCCTGATAATGAAACAGAAATAATAAATGATTATCAAATAATTTTATCACTTATTTATTTAGAAAGTAAATGTAATATAATACCAGATAAAGTTAAAATATTTTTTCTAAAACATAAAAAAGTATATGAAATAGAATATTTAAAAATACATATAGAACAATATAAAAATGAGATAACAGAAATTTCAAAAAAAATATTAAGTGATACAAATTTTGAAGCAAGGAAAAATGATTTTTGTTTGTTTTGTGATTACAGAATTTTATGTCCATATTTTCAACTTGATATAAATAATTATCAACAGTATATGGAAATGCGATACAATTATTTCAGGTTATTAGAAAATATAAGAATATTAAATGATTTTACTTTTTCATTAAAAAATTTATTTATAGCATTTAATAATATTTTACAAAATATTGAAAAATATAAGGAAATAAAATATAAAATATTTGATGGAAAAATATTAAAATTACTAAATGAAATAATATTAGATGAACAAAAAAGTAAAGAGGAATATGAATTAAAAAGTAACGAAATAATAGAAATAAATAATGATGAAGAATTTATTTATAAGATAAGATTAAACGAAGAAATTATTGGTTGCATTATCATAAAAAGTAAAGTAAAAAAATATTCTGAAAATGATATAACATTTTTAAGTATATTATGTAATCATTTTAATTCAATATTTCAAAATGCTTATTTTTACAATAAATCAATTAAAGATGAATTAACACAATTATATAATAATTCGTATTATAGATATGTATTAGAAAAAGAAAAGAAATTAGCAATAGAATATGATAAAAGAATAGGTTTAATAATAATAGATATTGACTTTTTTAAAAAAATTAATGATACTTATGGACATAAAATTGGTGATCTGGTATTAAAAGAAGTAGCAGACGAAATAAAAAATTCTGTTTCAGAAACAGAATTAGTTTTTCGTTATGGTGGTGAAGAATTTGTAATAATTATTAGTGAAAAAAATTTAAAAGAAGTAATAGAAATAGCAGAAAAAATTAGAAAAAATATAGAAGAAAAAGAAATACAAATTGATGAAAACAGAAAAATAAAAGTTACAATTAGTAGTGGAATATCAGTTTATAAAGAAAATACAGAAAATATAGATGATTTATTTATAGTTGCAGATGAGAAATTATATAAAGCCAAAAAAGAAGGAAGAAATCGAGTAACATATTAAAGTATGAAAAAGATATATTTGCTAATAAATAAAAAAGTTACAGGACCTTATGATGAAGAAATACTAACAAAATTTGAACTTGAGAAAGATTTAAAAATTAGATATGAAGATGAAACAGAGTGGTTAACAATAGAAGAATTTTTAAAAAGAAAAGATAGTGTTTTATTAAATGAAGAAGAGATAGAAAAAAGAAAAAATAAAATTGATTATAAATTAATAAGAGTAAAAGAATTAAAAGTAAAACATAAGCGTTCGCCAATAATAAATGCAATTTCAAAATTTTATCAACGCTATGATAAACTTTGTCTTTATTTTTTAGTTTGCTTACTTGGTGCTGCTATTGTAATTATTTTGTTTTATATACATTATTATGGAAAATATAAAGGAGTGAATTTTTAATGGAAAAAATAAAAGAAGAATTAGCAAAATATTGTAGTGAGATGATTTATTCAGATGAGGAATTTATAACAGCCTTATTAACAAAGTATGAAAAAAATAAGACGAAAGAAATATTAAAAAAAATAGAAAAAGAAATAGAAGAATATATAGAAGAAAATTTTGAAGAAATATTTGAAAGTAGTAAAAAGAAATTAAATAAAAAAATAAAAGAAATAAAAAAAGAATATACAAAGTGAGAAAAAGAAAATGAATGAACAAGAAACAAAAATAAAAGAAATAATAGATGAAATATATAAAGTAGAAGAACAAAGCAGGCAGATAGTTGCTGAAGCAGAACAAAAGGCAAAGAAAATAAAAGAAGAAACATTAAAAGAAATTTATGAATATGAAAAAAATAGATTAAAAGAGATAAATAAAAAAGTAAGCGAATATATAAATCAAAAAAAAGCAAAGATTGAAGAAGAATACAGAAATAAAATGATAGCAGAAGAAAAAATAGAAATAAATAAATATCAAATAAGTGAAGAAAAAAAATCTAAAATAGCAGATGAAGTACTAAAGAAATTACTAAACGATGAATTTAATTAATATTCTAAAATATTCCTATATTCAAGCAAGAATAAAATATTTATTAGTAAATTTTTTAGATGAAGAAAAATATGAAGAAATAAAGAGAATAAATCAAATAGAAGAATTATTTGAAAAATTAAATAACACAATATATAAAAAAATATTTGAAGAAAAAACAAAATTAAATTATTCAATTCTATCAAAAAAAATAAATTATTTTCATTATGAATTAACTAAATATTTACTAAATTATTTAAGAGGCGAAGTAAAAAATTTATTTTTATTAATTATTGAAAAATATGATATAGAAAAATTATTTTTAATAATACGAAAAAAAATTAAGGGAAAAAAAGATTTAGAAAAATTAAATAATCCAGAAAATATAATAAATGAAATCAGTAAAGAAAATTATATAAATAAGCAAAATATAGAAAAAAAAATCAAAGAATATCAAGAACAAATAAATCAAATAAAAAATAAAGAAGAAGGTAATATAATATTTTATTTAGAAAAAAGTATAATAGAAAATTATTATAAAAAATTAATAAAACAAATTAATAAATTTTCAAGAAAAGAAAAAGAAATAATATGGCAATTTATAGGAGTAGAAATAGATTTTGAAAAATTATTATTGGCATTACGAATAAAATTTTTTTATCCACAAATAGTAAATAAAATAGAAAACTATTTACTATCGATAGAGTATCAGATAAAAAATAAAGAAATAAAAAAAATATTGGAAGAAGAAAAAGAAATAATAGATAATTTGAATAAAAAGATTTTAATTAAATATAAAATTGAAATAAAAGATGAAGAAGATAAAAATAAAATTCTTGAACAGATAGCAGAAATATATGATAAAAAATTAGAAAAACTAATAAGAAAAACATTTTTATATAATCAATTTTCCTTTGGAATAATATTAGCATTTTTATACAAATTAAAAAGAGATTACAAACTAATTACACAAAAAATAAAAGAAATAGAATTAAACAGATAAAAATCAAGAAAAAAAAATAATTTATGGAGAGAGTGAAGTATATACATTTACATAATCATAGTGAATATAGTTTATTAGATGGTTATTGTCGCATAAAAGATTTAGTGAATGCTGCAAGAGAAAATGAAATGCCAGCAGTTGGTATAACAGACCATGGCAATATGTTTGGAATAATAGAATTTTATAAAGAATGTATTAAGAAAAATGTAAAACCAATAATCGGATGTGAATTTTACTTAGCGCCAGAAAAAATAAGTATAAAAGAGCCAACAGAAACATATAAATATTTTCATATAAATTTATTTGCTAAAAATTATGAAGGCTATAAAAATTTACTTAAATTAAATTCAATAGCATATTTAAAAGGTTTTTATTATAAACCACGAATAGATAGAGAAGCATTAAAAGAATATTCAGAAGGACTTGTATGCACAACAGCGTGTATATTAGGCGATATACCACAATATGTATTAAAAGGGAATGAGAAGAAAGTAAATGAATTAATAGAATATTATTTAAAAGTTTTTAATGAAGATTTTTATATAGAAATACAGAATCATAAATTAAAGAATGAAATAGATTTTTTAACAGAAATAAAAGAAATAAGTAAAAAAAAAAGTGTAAAGTTAGTAGCAACAAATGATGTTCATTATATAAAAAAAGAGGAAGCAGAAATCCATAATATAATATTAAAAATAAATACAAATTCCACACTTCAAGACATTGATTCACTTGCATTTGAAAACAATGAATTTTATTTTAAGACACAAAATGAAATGATAGAATTATTTACAGAATTTCCAGAAGCAATAAAAAATACAAAAGAAATAGCAATTAAATGCAATGTAGATTTACAGGTTGATAAAAATATATTTTATTTTCCAGAATATAAAACAAATGAAGATAATTATAAATATCTTGAACGAATATGTTATGAAAAAATAAAAGAAAAATATAAAGAGAATTATAAAAATGCAGAGAAGCGATTAAATTATGAATTAAAAATAATTAAAGAAAAAAATTTTGAAAATTATTTTTTAATAATTTATGATTTAGTAAAATATGCAAAAACAAATAAGATATTAGTTGGCGCAGGCCGAGGCAGTGCAGCAGGTTCAATAATTGCATATTTACTTGGTATTACAGAAATTGATCCATTAAAATACAACCTATTATTTGAGCGATTTTTAAATCCAAAAAGATTAAAGATGCCAGATATAGATCTGGACTTTGAACATACACGGCGAGATGAAATATTTCAGTATTTAAAAGAAAAATATGGAGAGAATAATGTAGCACACATTATTTCATTTGGAACATTACAGACAAAAAATGCAATACGAGATACAGCAAGAGTATTTCAAGTTGAATTAAGTGATGTAGAAAAAATAATTTTAATATTAGAAGAAAAGGAATTTAATTTAGATTTAGTTTCATTAAATAACAATGCAGAATATAAGAGATTAAAAGAAAAATATAAAGAACTTGATAAAATAATAAGTATAGCATTTAAACTAATAGATTTACCAAGACATATAACAATGCATCCAGCAGGAATAATAATTGTTCCAAAAGAATTAACAGATTTTGTTCCTTTATATTATGATAATAAGACAAATTATATTGTTTCACAATATGATATGTATTCAATTGAATCAATTGGCTTATTGAAAATAGATGTATTAGCAATAAAAACATTAACAATAATAAAAGAGACATTAAAGCAAATAGGTGATGAAAATTTATTAAGTAAGATAAATTTAGAAGATGAAAAAGTATATGAACTTTTTCAAAAAGGAGAAACAATAGGAGTATTTCAATGTGAAAGTGAAGGTATTAGAAAATTATTAGTGAATACAAAGCCAGAAAAAATAGAGGATATAATAGCAGTAATAGCATTATATAGACCTGGTGTAATACAAAGTAATATGCTTGATTATTATGTAAAAGCAAAAGCAGGATTAACGGAAATAAAATATATACATAATGATTTAAAACCAATATTAAAAGAAACTTATGGAATAATAATATATCAAGAGCAGGTAATGCAAATAGCAAATGTAATAGCAGGATATACATTAGAAGATGCAGATATATTAAGGACAGCAATGGCAAAAAAGAATGTAGAATTAATGGAGGAACAACGAATACCATTTATAAAAGGAGCAAAAAAGAAGAATATTTCAGAAGAGGTAGCAAATAAAATTTTTGATTTAATTTCTAATTTTGCAGGATATGGTTTTAATAAATCACACGCAACAGCGTATGCAATTGTAGCATTTCAAACAGCATATTTAAAGAAATATTATCCACTCGAATTTTTAATAGCAACACTAAATAATGAAAATCACAATTCAGATAAAGTTGAGATATTTATTAATGAATGCAAAAAATATCATTTTGAAATAATAGCACCACATTTTAATAAAAGTGAATATTATTATAAAAAAGTAAGTGATAAAAAAATAATGATAGGATTTATAGGAATAAAAAATATAGGAGAAAAATTAGGAATTGAAATAGTAAATGAAAGAGAAAGAAATGGCGAATACAAAAATATAATAGATTTTACAGAGCGAAATTTTAAAAACAACATAACAAAAGCGCAAATAGAAAATTTAATAAAAGCAGGAACATTTGATTCAGTTTATAAAAATCGAGAAGTAGTATTAGATAATATAAATTTAATAATAGAGAAAGCTGAGCAATTAAGAAAAGTAAAAGAAACAAAGACATTCGATATATTTAATGAATATTCACTTTCAGGAGCAGATGAAAATTTTTTAAAATACTTAAATAATATAAGTGAGCAAGATATATTTAAAAATATAAAATATGAGAAAGAAGTGCTTGGATATTTTTATAGTCCAAATCCTTTAAAAAAATATAAACGCGAACATAGAATATTTTCAAATCTAAAAGTAAATACAGATATAACAAAATTAAAAGAAATAAAATTTATAGGATTCATAGAACATTTTGTAGAAAAGAAAAATACTATGAACAATTTATATTGTGATTTAACAATAAAGACATTGCATAATTCATTAAGAAGTATTATATTTACAAATGAATATTTATTATATAAACCAATAATAACGACAAATGATATTTATTATTTTGAAGGAAAATATGATGAACGCTATAAATTGGTAGTAATAAAATATATATATAAAATATCAGAGATATATAATAAACCAGCAAAAAAAATATATATAAAAATAAAAAAAGAAATAACAGATGAGCGAATAAATAAATTAGTAGAAACAATAAAAAAAATTGAAGAAGGAAATACAGAAGTATATTTTTATATTGAATATATAAAAGAAAAATTTGTTATAATAAAAATAAAACGAAAGATAAAATTGACAAAAGAAAATTGTTATGAATTAATGAAAAATTGTGGTTCAAAAAATATAAGAATAATTACCTGAATAAGAGGAGGAATAAATGATATATTTATTGAAAACATTTTATAATTTTTTGGCAAAAGGCGGACCTGTGATGATTCCAATTATTTTATGTTCAATAATTGGATTAGCAATAATAATAGAGCGAATAAAATTATTTCGCAAGTTTAATTATAATGTAGATGAAATATTAGAAAATTTAAAAACATATATAACAATGAATAAATTTAATGAAGCAATAAATTATTGTCATACAATAAAATCACCAATAGCAAAAATAGCATCAAAAATAATAATAAGTTATTTAGAAAAAGAAAAAGATTTAGAGAAAGTAGTTGAAGAAGAATTATCAGAAGAAATGCCAATACTTGAAAGACATTTAGGCATATTAGGAATAATAGCCAATATATCACCATTACTTGGCTTATTAGGCACAGTCACAGGAATAATAAAATCATTTACAGTAATATCACAACAAAGTTTAGGTGATCCATCAAAATTAGCAGCAGGAATAGCGGAAGCATTAATAACAACAGCAGCAGGATTAATAGTGGCAATACCGGCATTAGCAATGTATAATTATTTTTTAACCAAAATAGATAGTTTGAGTTGGGGTATAGAAAAAGTATCAAATAAACTAATAAAATTATTAATGAATAAGGAAGAAATAAATGAGAATTAAAAGGAAAATAAAAGAGATAGTAAGTATAAATATAACACCATTAATAGATGTTATGTTTATGCAGGTGCTTTTTTTTATGGTATCATCAACACTAATAATTCATCAAGGAATGTTAGTAAAAGTTCCAGAAGCAAAAAATTCAAAAATGGTTCAACAAAAAAAATTAATAGTATATTTAACAAAGGATGATCAGTTATTTGTAAATGAAGAAGGAATAGATATAAAAGATTTAAAAGATTATATAGTAAATTTTATAGAAAAAACAAATCAAAAAGATGTAACGATAAAAGCAGATAAAGAAATAATATATGAAAAAATAATAAGAATAATAGATATATGTAAAGAAGCAGGAATAGTAAATATATCATTTACAACGAAAAAAATAGATAAGATAAATTATTAAAAAAGGAGGAAAATAAATGAGTAAAGTATTAGTAATAGGAGCAGGCGGAGTAAGTGGAGTAGTAGTTCATAAATGTTCACAAGTGCCAGAAGTATTTAGTGAAATATTATTAGCAAGTCGAACAATAGAAAAGTGTGAGAGAATAAAAAATCAAATTAAAAATAGTAAAACAAAAATATATACAGCCCAGGTAGATGCAGATAAACCAGAAAATGTGATAAAATTAATAAATGAATTTAAACCAGAATTAGTAATAAATGTAGCATTACCATATCAAGATTTATCAATAATGGATGCTTGTTTAGCAACAGGAGTAGATTATTTAGATACGGCAAATTATGAGCCACCAGATACAGCAAAGTTTGAATACAAATGGCAATGGGCATATAAAGATAAATATAAAGAAAAAGGGATAATGGCATTACTTGGTTGTGGATTTGACCCAGGCGCAACAAATGTTTTTTGTGCCTATGCACAGAAGCATTATTTTGATGAAATACATTATATAGATATAATTGATGCAAATGCAGCAGATAATGGTCAATATTTTGCCACTAATTTTAATCCAGAAATAAATATAAGAGAAGTAACAGCAAAAGGAAAATATTGGGAAAATGGGGATTGGTGTGAAACACCACCATTATTCATTCATAAAGAATTTGATTTTCCAATAATTGGTAAAAGAGAAATTTATTTAATGTATCATGAAGAACTTGAATCATTAGTAAAAAATATAAAAGGCTTAAAACGAATAAGATTCTGGATGACATTTTCAGATCGATATTTAAAATCACTTGAAGTATTACAAGCAATAGGAATGACATCAATAAAACCAATAAAATATCAGGGAATGGAAATAGTGCCATTACAATTTTTGAAAGCAGTTTTACCAGACCCCGCGACATTAGGACCATTAACACGCGGAAAAACCTGCATTGGTTGTTTAATAGAAGGAATAAAAGATGGAAAGAAAAGAAAATATTATATTTATAATATTTGTGATCATCAAGAATGTTATAAAGAAGTTCAATCACAAGCAGTTTCATATACAACAGGTGTTCCAGCAATGATTGGCGCAATGTTAATACTCCAAAAAATTTGGCATGGCAAAGGCGTATTTAATGTAGAAGAATTTGATCCTGACCCGTTTATAGAACGAATGAATAAATATGGATTACCAGTAGAAGAAAAATTTTTAGAATAAAATAGGAGAGAAAATGAAAAGAATAAAAAGTCAAATATTAAATAAAAAAATATTAAGTAAAATTCCATCACCTTCTTTTATTATTGATGAAAGTTTATTAAAAAAAAATTTAGAATTAATGTCAGCAATTCAATTAAGAACAAAATGTAAAATACTATTAGCATTAAAAGCATTTTCAATGTATTCAATTTTTCCAAAGATGAGAAAATATTTAAGTGGCGTTTGTGCAAGTTCATTATTTGAAGCACGACTTGGCTATGAAGAATTTCAAAAAGAAGTTCATATATTTTCACCTGCTTATATAGAAAAAGAATTTGATGAGATAATGAAATATTGTGACCATATTGTATTTAATTCATTTGGTCAAATAAAGAAATATAAAAATAAAATAAAAAATAGTAAAAAGAAAATAAGTGCTGGAATAAGAATAAATCCAGAATATTCAGAAATAAAAGTTGATATGTATAATCCTTGTGTAAAATATTCAAGATTAGGAATAACATTAACAGAATTACAAAAATATGAAAATGAATTTGATGAGTTTATAGAAGGAATTCATTTTCATACACATTGTGAACAAAATGTAGATAGTTTAGAAAGGACATTACAGGTAATCGAAAAAAAATTTGATAAATATTTAAGAAAAGTAAAATGGCTAAATTTTGGTGGCGGACATCATATAACGAGAGAAGATTATAAAACAGAAAAATTATGTGAAATAATAGAATATTTTAGAGATAAATATGAAGTAGAAATATATTTAGAACCAGGCGAAGCAATAGTTTTAAATACAGGATTTTTATTAGCAACTGTTCTTGATATTTTTAGTAATGAAAAAGAAATTGCAATACTTGATATATCAGCAGCGACACATACACCAGATGTATTAGAAATGCCATATAGACCATATATAATTGGTAGTGGCGAAAAAAATGAATATAAATATAATTATAGATTAGGCGGCGTTTCTTGTTTAGCAGGTGATGTAATAGGTGATTATTCATTTCCAAAACCATTAAAAATAGGTGATAAATTATTATTTACAGATATGGCACATTATACGATGGTAAAAACAAATATGTTTAATGGAATAAATTTACCGAGTATAGTTTTATTGACAGAAAAGGGCGAAGTAAAAATAATAAGAAAATTTAAATATGAAGATTATAAAATGCGATTATCATAAGAGGTGAAAAAATGAGTAAATATGGAATAAGCCGCGAAGAAGCAATAGAATTATTAAATAAATATATAAAGAATCAAAATTTAATAAAGCATTGTTTGGCAACAGAAGCAGTGATGAAAGAATTAGCAAAGAAATTTAATGAAGATAAAGAATTATGGAGATTAACAGGATTATTACACGATCTTGATGTAGAATTAACAAATGGTGATTTGAATATACATACACTTGAAACCGAAAAAATATTAAAAGAAAAAGGAGTAGATGAAAGAATAATAAGAGCGATAAAAAGACATAATGAAATAGCAAGTAAAGAGGCACGAGAGACAAGATTAGAGATAGCATTAGCAGCAGGTGAAACAATAACAGGATTGATAATCGCAACAACATTAGTATATCCAGATAAAAAGATAGCATCAGTAAAATCAAAATCAATAATAAAAAGGATGAAAGAAAAAAGTTTTGCAGCATCAGTAAATCGCGAGATAATAAAAGAATGTGAAAAAATAGGAATAGCATTAGAAGAGTTTGCAGAAATTTCATTAAAAGCAATGCAAGAGATAGCAGGAGAATTAGGATTATAAAGATTTATTATTTTTTTAGATATAAATTTTTTTCAAAGAATTTTTTGATAATAAGAAAAGGAAAGAATAAAAATGATAAAGATAATTAATGTAGTAGGTGCAAGACCAAATTTTATGAAAATAGCGCCATTACAAAGAGAAATGGATAAATATAAAAAAGAGATAAGGTATAAATTAGTTCATACAGGACAACATTATGATGAAAAAATGTCATCAACTTTTTTTAAAGATTTAAAGATAAAAAAACCAGATTATTTTTTAGGATGTGGTGGAGGGAATCATGGTGAACAAACTGGAAGAATAATGATTGAATTTGAAAAAGTATTATTAAAAGAAAAACCAGATTTAATAATTGTTGTTGGTGATGTAAATTCAACAATTGCATGTGCATTAACAGCAGTTAAATTACATATTAAAGTAGCGCATATTGAAGCAGGATGTAGAAGTTTTGATAGGAGAATGCCAGAAGAAATAAATCGTGTTTTAACAGATGCAATATCTGATTATTTATTTACTCTTGATGATATCTCAATAAAAAATTTATTAAAAGAAGGAATAGATAGAAAAAAAATTTTTGATTTTTTTTTGTATTAAAAAATTAATAACAATAATTTTTAAAATGTAAAATTTTTTAAGTTAAATATAAAGTTGAGATATAATAAAATTTTTTTTATTCAATATAAGAGATTAATAATCAAGTTAATATATTGAATAAATAATAAGGAGAAATTAAGTAATGATAGAGATTGAAACAAAATCAATATCAAGTAAAAATGTAAATAATATTGTAAAAAAAATTATAATAAAGCAAATAATAGAAAAAAATTTAGAAAATATTGAAATAGCAGAAATAGGAGCAGGTAAAGGAGCTCTTGCAATATCAATTCAAAAATATTTATGTGATAATTCAATAAAATATAATTATGATTGCTTTGATATAGAACCTGAACAAATAAATAATCAAAAAATAAATATCAAATGTAATTATTTAGATGTTCAAGATTTATTTAATATTACTAAAAAATATGATATAATAATTGCTGTTGAAATAATAGAACATATAGAAAATCCATTTCATTTTATTAGAGAAATTTCAAAGATAATAAAGATAAATGGAGTATTAATAATAACAACTCCAAATATATTAAGTTTATCATCAAGATTTAGATATTTTTTTTCAGGATGTTATGATTATTTTCGCAGACCATATAATGAATACTGGCTTAATATGGGACATTTGAATCCAATAAATCCAATACAGTTAGTTTATATCTTACGAAAAAAT
>DAONJL010000016.1:42696-44056 GCA_035405645.1 bacterium
TAGAAATGTTTATTCAAATAGATATATTCTTTTTAATTATTTTTTGATTATTTTTCTTCCATTTATATTTTTTTATTCCTGGTTTCATTTTATAAATCGAGAAAAAAATATTTATCAAAAAAAGCGAAATAAAGAGTTATTAAAAATAATTTTTAATAAAAATATTTTATTTGGGAAAATAGGGATATATGAAATAATAAAAGAAAAAGAAAGAATAGGAAGTAAGGAAAACTGGCATAAATCAGATAATGAATTTTTATAAAAAATATATGTGGAAAAAACAAAACAATATAGGCATTGAATTTTCCCCACTGCTAAAAGATAGTATAGGCGGTATTCCAACATTTATAAAAAATTTATCGGAGAATTTAATTAAAATAAATAATGATTACAACTATTTTCAATGTTATAAAATTTCTCGATTAAAAAAGTTTTGGAAATTATTTCCAAAATCAAAAAGTTTTGGCAGATTATTTTATGATAAAAATTTTGTGATTCCATTAAACAAATTAAATCTATTTCACGGCACTGCAGAATGGATACCATTAAAATTAAAAAATGTTCCAAAGATAATTACAATTCACGATATGCGTGGAATTGAAAATGATAAACCATTAGAAAAAAAAAGGTATCAAATAAAATATGAAGCAATTAAATATGGAGCAGAATTAATTGTTGTAGATTCAACAGTTATAAAAAATGAATTATTAAAAAAAATAAAAAATGTAGAGTCAGAGCGAATAAAAGTAATACCACCTGGTTTTAATGAAAAGTTTAAACAAATTACAGAAATACAAAAAAAAGAACAAATACTATTTGTTGGAACAATAGCAAAAAATAAAAATGTGATAGGATTAATAAAAGCATTTAAGATAGTGAATGAAAAAATAAAAGAGATAAAATTAATAATTTGTGGACAGGCAACTGACAAAGTGTATTATAATGAAATTAAAACATATATATTAAAAAATTCACTTGAAAAAAATATAATTTTTTTACACAACGCTAAAGATAATGATTTAATTGAATTATATAATGAATCAAAATTATTTGTTTTACCATCATTTTATGAAGGTTTTGGAATACCAGTATTAGAAGCGCAAGCATGTGGTTGTCCTGTAATAATTTCAAATCAAGATGCATTATTAGAAGTAGCAGATAAAAGTGCACTTATTTGCAATGCTAATGATATAAATGATATAGCAGAAAAAATAATATATTTATTAAATAATGAAACAATGCAAAAAGAATTAATAAAAAAAGGAATTGAAAATATAAGACGCTATTCATGGATTGAAACAGCAAAAAAACGGGAAGTTTACAGACATGGTATACCCTTTTCTTAAGAATATATTATTAA
>DAONJL010000017.1:0-42175 GCA_035405645.1 bacterium
AACAGCAATGTCAAGGTCGCCATCATTATCATAATCGCCCCATGCTATGGAACTACAATCAACGCCTTGATTAGCGCCCATTGGTTCGATTGCATTTGTCCATGTCCCTGCATAAACAACTACATTAAAACTAAATAATAAGATACATAACAAAAAAATTCTTTTCATATTACTCCACTCCTTTTTATTTATTTTTTATTTTCTGTTTTTACATACATAAATAAAAAAATCTTACAAATAAAATCCAGCCACAAAAATTTTTATATTAATTTTTTAAAAAAATTTATAAATCTGTCAAGAATTTTTTTAAAAAATTTTGGAAAAGAACAAACACATTTTGGAACACAGCAATTGAAAATGGAGTTTGAATTGCCATATTCAAACAGAAAAATACATAAGGTTTTGTTCACTCAATTAAAAAAATGGGTGCTCAATATGTTTTTATTCCACCCCGTATGTCTAATTTTAATTCTGATGTAGAATCTGTTCATAATACTATTGAAAATGAGTTTTATGATTTAGAATATTTTATTCTAAATATAATTTCTTTTCTAAAATTTCTATTTATCAATTTTATTATAATTTCTTTCGTAAAAATTCTTATAAAAATTGGAAAGAACCTGTTACTTTAATTATGCAATGACTTCCTGATTTTGATTATCTTTCTTTCTTTCTTTCTTTTGTTTTTCCCTCTTGACTTAGATTTTATTTTTTAATAAAGGATATACTTCCCGCTTATTCGTAATCAAATAATTGATACTCAAAATTATTATTTATCTTTTTTATTTTTATGCCTTTTATTTCTTTATTTTCTATAAATATTTTTAATAACAATATTTTTAATTCATCATTGGTTAATTTTTTATTTGTTAATAAATCAATTCTTTTTTCAGATAATTTGCTAATATTATTTTTTTCATCTAATAATGAATTCAAATATCTTACATATCTTAATGTATAAATAATTTGGTCACGATTATACTTATTAGAAAAGATAGGAATTGCAGTGCCACGCATTTGAATATATGGAATTTTTTCGACTTTTTCTTTTATTTTTTCATACATTATTGAGGATGGATATAAATAAAATGGACTGATACCTATTAAGGATTTATGATTGTGTAATTTATTAATAAAATCTATTACATCACAAAATTTTTGTTCTGGCAAACCAACAATTAAATATGTTGTTACCAGCATATCATTTTTTACAGCACAATCAATTATTTCAAATAATTTTTTTTCATTATATTCTCTATTAAGATTTTCATTTGAATGAACATCAAAATGCACTGCAGAAATATTCAAATTTTTTAATCCACATTTTTTTAATAATTTTATCATTTCTTCATCTAATAAATGATAAACAAGTCCATTCATAAAATATATTCGAGGATCATATTCTGATAATTCATTAAAAAATAAATTTAAAAAATTTTTCGCATCATTTTTATTATAAAAAAAGTTATCATCTTCAAAATTTATTGATTTTATTCTTTTTTCTATTATTAATCTTTTTATTAAACTAATTAATTCATAATCATCAAATTTATAATATGTATAAAACATTTTATTTACACTACAAAAATTGCATTTGTAATTACAACCAAAATTTCTTATTAAACTTACTGATTTATATTTGCCTATTTTATAATTTTCAAAATCAAGTAAATTTATATCAGGTATATCAAATCTTATATTTTTGTTTGTGCATTGATTGATTATAATATTTTTCTCATTTTTAAAACCAATTCCATTAATTAAATGAAAATTATTTTCATTATTTAAAATTTGTAAAACAAGTTTATAAAAATTTTCAGGAACAAAATCTAAATAAATAAAATCAATAAAATCATATTTTAGCAATTCTTCTTTCATTACCAATGTATTATGGCCGGCTATAACAATCTTTATTTTCTCAAATTCATTTTTTATTCTTTTTGCTAATTTTAATACATCTTGAAAATATGTTGTAAAATTATTGGAAATGCCAATTATTCCTGGCTGATATTCATCTATTTTTTTTAATATTTTTTCTTCTTGTAAGCCAAATCTATAATAATTTTTAAACAATGCAAATGGACTTTTATCTTCTTTAATATAATACTTACTTAAATAATTTAATTCATCTGGAATTTTTATCTCTTTTTTTTCATTATTTGCTAATGCATCTAAAATTTTAGTTTTGATATTACGATTATTTAAATAAGTTGCAATCAGCCAGAGTCCTAATGGAAATATTCTTTGATATGTTAAATAAAAATCTGATATTGGCGGTTGAATTAGTAAAACATCAATCATATAATTTTTTAAATAACAAAATATAAATTGAAAAAATAAAAATAAAAAATAAAGGATAAATAAAACCAGTAAAAGGAATAATAAATAAAGGTGCAAAAATAAAAACAAAGATAGAACCAAAAAAATCATTTATATATAATATGAAATTTGACTTTTTAAAATTTAATGAATAATAATCAGAAATAGATTTAAAAGCAAAACCCTGTAAAAAACCTGCAATAAAAACTGCTATAAAGAATAATAGCAAATATTGTGAATAAAAAAGTAAAACAAAAATTAATGAAATAATAAATGAGTTTAATATAAATAATAAAAAAAATTTTTTTCGAAAAGAAAAAATATATTTTTCAGAAAATAAAGCGATAATCAATCCTGCCATAAAAACTGAAACAAGAAAACCATAAATTAGAAATAAATTGCCATAATTAAGTTGAAAAAGATAAAGTAAAATAATTTCAAAAAAAGAAGCAGAAAATGAAAAGAAAAATATTGATGAATTAAAGAAGGAAAATTTAAAATAGAGAGAAAGAAGCACAAAAAATAGCAAAAAAAACAGGATTAGAAAATTTATTTTTTTATCTTTTATAAACAATACAAAATCAGTAATCTTTTTTGATAATGATAAGTTATATTCTGATATTAATGTTGAAAGACCATATATTATTGTCATTGGTTCATTAAATGTATTTGCTGAATTAAATTCAATTATTTTATTTATTCCAAAATTTTTTTTGTTTAATAATTTTAATTCAATATTTGCAGGATTAAAAAATTCAGCGTTTATATTTCGTTCGTTTAGTGTATTTTGAAAATAAGAAAAATTATCATTTATTTTATTGTTTGAAACAAGAAATATAAGTTTATTAAATGGAAATATTTCAACAAATTTGAAAACTTTTTTAAATGAAGAAAAAATACTACCATATAAATATATATATTCATTTGATAAATAATTTTCAATACCATCAAAAATAAATTCAACCACACCATTTTCATTTAAACTATTTTTTAAAATACTTAAAAATTGTGGAAAATAATAAATTGTATTTTTTAACAAATATGGTTTATTTCCTGAAATAAAAATAATATCAAATTTATTTTTTTCTTTTTGAAGATAGTTTTGCAATGTTGAAAATTTTACTTCAATATTAGGTTTTTTTAGTATTTTAAATGTTTTTAAATCTAAATAAGATTTGTAATAGTCAAACAAAATTTTATCAGGTAAAACAATAACAATTTTTTTATATGGTAAATTGCTAAATTTTTTTAAAAAAGAAAAAGCAAAATCACCATATATTAGGATTGATGGTTCTTTTATTGTTTGGGCATAAGCAGTATAAATTATTTCTTCATCAATACCAGGCGCTTCTTCAAAAATAAATGGTTCACCTGAATATAATAAGGTGAAATAATTTTTTGATTTTAAAATTTCCAATTTGCCAGTTGGCGTATTGTATTCTTTAATAAATTCAAATGATGGATAAATTTTATTAAAAATAAATTTATTAATAAATTTTTCTGAAAACAAAAATAAAAAAAGAGCGAGTATAAAAAAAATAAAAGATAGATATTTTTTTTGAAATATAAAAATTACAAATAAAAAAGTTAATGATATAAAGAAAATTATTATCTGGTAATCAGTTAGGAAGTGCGTAAAAAAATTGGTAAAAATACCAGCAATGAGAAATCCTGCTGCTTCGAATAAATATATCTTTGCTAAAATATTTTCGTTTGCACTTAATAAATTATATATTAAATTTAACAATAAGCCATTAAAAAAACACGGAAAAAATAATGAAATAATAGCAAACAAAAAAGCATAAAAATTAAATGGGAAAATATTGCCAATAACAAAAAATATGAAAGAAAATTTTAAAATAAAATAAGAAATAACAATAACAAAAAGATAAATAATGATAATATTTTTAATGTGAAATTTTATTTTATCAAAAAATTTTTTTGCTATAATATAGCCAGTTAAATTAAATGAAAACCAGAAAAACCAGAAAAAAAATAGAATATATTCACTACCAGAAAAGATATAAAAAAATTGTCTTAAAAAAATGATTTGTGTTGTTAGTGATAATAATCCAGAGAAAAAGATATAGAAAATATAGTTGTTTAAAAGCATTAAGTAATTGAAATTACTTAAAAAATAATTTTAATAATTGAAAAATTTATTTAATTTTGAATAATTAAAAATTTCTTTTAAGTTATCAGAAAGATTAACAATAGAAATAGAATGTGAAAATTTTGATGAAATTTTATAAATATTAACTAAAACACCAATAGCAGCTGAAGTAAAGATTTTTACATTTTTAAAATCAAGAATAATATCATAAAATTCAGCAAATTTGATTAAAGCATTTTCAAGTGCAATCGCATTATAGTGGTCTATTTTTTCATTAATTAAAAATGCTTTAAGTTTTTTATCTTCTGAAAGCGTGATTGTGATTGAAAAAATCATTTTTTTCTCCTTTCTATAATAATCTAAAATAAACTATAATCTGGTGTTGGATTATAAAATTTTCGCATTGAATCAAGTGAAATTATTTGATTACAGATTTCATTAAATGCCACTTCATTTTTTAAAAAATCAATATTACTTATATCAATAATTAAAAGCGGTGTTTCTGTATAATTAAAGAAAAAATTATTATATTCTTCTAAAAGTTTTTGAATAAAAATTGGACTGATATATTTACTATATAATTTATTCATTTTTCGTATTCTTTTCATTTGCGCTGCCTGATTTAATTGAAAGAAAATAACAAGGTCTGGTTTTCTTATATTTGCCTGTAATTTATTATATACCTGTTCATAAATTAAATAATCTTCTTTTGATAATGTTAATTTTGCATAAATATTATCTCTGGCAAAAATATAATCTGATATGATTGTTTGATTAAATAAATCTTCTCTTTTGATTTCAGTTATCTGTTGTTTATATCTTGTTAATAAAAAATAAAGTTGTGTTTGAAATGAATAAACTTCAATGTCCTGAAAAAATTTTTCTAAAAAAGGATTCTCATCAACTGGATTAATTATTTTTCTTATGTCATTATTCTTTGATATTTTATTTATAAACTCACTTCTCTCTGTTCCTGGTAAGCCCTCTATAACAATATATTTATATGGCAAATTATTGAATAAATTTTTTTTCATATTTTACAAATTATAAATCAAAATTTATTCTTTTTATTATATTTTTGTTTTTTAATTTTTTCAAGTAATATTCTAATTTTTTTTTTGTAATTGGATTTATTAAATTTTTATCTATTTCTAATAATGGTTTTAAAAAGAAATCACGCTTTGTTAATTGTTTATGTGGTATAATCAGATTTTTTCTTTTTATTACATAATCTTCATATAAAATTATATCAATATCAATTATACGCGGTCCATATCTTATATTTTTTTCTCTGCCTAATTTTTTTTCAATTTTTTTCAATTTTTTTAATAATTGTAATGGTGTGTATGAAACAATCAATAATAAAGCAATATTATAAAAATTATCTTGTTGTAAATAACCCCATGGTTTTGATAAATATAATGATGACATATTAAATATTTTTATTTTTTTTAATTTCATTATTTCTATTATTGCTTTTTTTAAGTTTTCTTTTCTATTTCCAATATTGCTACCGAGAATAACAAAAACTTTTTTGAAATTTTTTTTTATTCTGTTATTCATTTTTACCACAACATTTTTTATATTTCTTACCTGAACCACAGGGACACAATTCATTTCGACCTATTTTTTCTATTTTTGTTGGATGTGTTACAACAGCCTGTTTTTTATTTACCTGCTGCTCTGTTTTTTCTCCAATATTAGCATTACTGAATACATTTATATTATTATGACTAATCATAATATTTTTATCTTTTTTAAATGTTAATTCTTCATTTCTTATAATTGATAATCTAAAAATATTTTCAATTATTGTTTTTTTGATTTTATAAATCATATCTTCAAATAATTGATGTGCTTCATTTTTATAAGCAACAATAGGGTCTATACTTGCATATCCTCTTAAATGAATACCTTCTTTTAAGTAATCAATATTTGTCAAATGGTCTTTCCAGTGTTCATCAACAGTATTTAATAAAATAAATTTTTCAATATTATTAAAAGTATGTTCATCTGTATTTTGCCGTTTAATATTATAAATGCTAATATATTGTTCTTCTAATCTTTTAATTATTTCATCTTTTCTTAATCTTTCAAATTCATCTTTTTTTACATTTGGATAATTATTAAAAATAGTGAATAATTCTTTTTCAAATGAATCATAATCTCTTATCTCATTTTCATCATCACAATAATAATTTACAGCATCTTCAATTAAATATTTTATATTTTCAATAATGTAGTCTTTTATAGAATCTAAAAATAATGCTTTTTTTCGTTCATTATAAATAATCTCTCTCTGTTTATTCATTACATCATCAAATTCAATTAAATGTTTTCTAATGTCGAAATTATAAGCTTCAACACGACTTTGTGCTTTTGCAATTGCTTTACTTAACCAGGGATGTTGCAATTCCTGACCTTCTGAAAAACCTAATTTTTGTAAAAAAGGAGAAATTCTATCAGAACCAAAAATTCGCATTAAATCATCTTCTAATGAAACAAAAAATTTAGTTGTTCCTGGATCGCCCTGTCTGCCAGCTCGACCGCGCAATTGATTATCAATTCTACGACTTTCATGTCGTTCTGTGCCTATTACATAAAGTCCACCTAATTCTGCAACTTCTTTTCCAAGAATTATATCAGTGCCACGACCAGCCATATTTGTTGATATAGTAACCGAACCTTTCTCACCTGCACGAGCAATTATTTCTGCTTCCTGTGCGTGATGTTTTGCATTTAATACAAAATGTTTTATACCTTTCTGTTTTAATAAACTACTTAATTTTTCAGATTTTTCAATTGATATTGTTCCAACCAAAACAGGTCTTCCTATTTTATGAAGTTCAACAATTAAATTAATAACAGCATCAAATTTTTCTTTTTCTGTCCTATAAATTGCATCATCTTCATCAACACGAATCATAGGTTTATTTGTTGGTATTACAACAACATCAAGTTTATATATTTCTTTAAATTCTTCTGCTTCGGTATCAGCAGTGCCAGTCATACCCGCTAATTTTTTAAACATACGAAAATAATTTTGCAAAGTGATTGTTGCCAATGTAATACTCTCTTCTTTTATTTTTATATTTTCTTTTGCTTCAACTGCTTGATGAAGACCATCTGACCATCTTCTTCCAGGCATTATTCGACCAGTAAATTCATCGACAATAACAACTTCACCATCTTTAATAATATAATCAACATCTCTTTTAAATAATTTATGTGCTCTAATTGCTTGAATTATATGATGAACTAAATCCATATTTTTTGGAGAATATAAATTATCTAAATTTAATAATTTTTCACATTTATGAATTCCTGCCTCGGTTAATGTTACATTCTTATTTTTTTCATCAATAATATAATCACCAGTTTCTTTTTTTTCTTCACCTTCTTGAATTATTTTCCCTTCTTTTAAATGACTTACTAATCTATTTGCAATATAATATTTTTGTGTGCTTTCTTCTGCTGGTGCTGAAATGATAAGTGGCGTTCGTGCTTCATCAATTAAAATACTATCAACTTCATCAACAATAGCATAATAGAAATCTTCACGCTGAACTATATTTTCAGGTGAAATCACAATGTTATCTCTTAAATAGTCAAAACCAAATTCATTATTTGTTCCATAAGTTATATCAGATTGATAAGCTATTTTTCTTTCGCGAGGTCCCATATAATTTAAAATCAAGCCAACAGATAAACCAATATATTTATAAATTTCACCCATCCAGATACTATCGCGTTCTGCTAAATAATCATTAACTGTGACAAGATAAGAACCTTTATTTAAGAGTGCATTTAAAGCAAGCGCAAGAGTTGCAACAAGTGTTTTGCCTTCACCTGTTTTCATTTCTGCTATTTTACCTTTATGTAAAACAACTCCACCCATTATCTGCACATCAAAATGCCGCATACCTAATGTTCGCTCTGCTGCAATACGAACAATAGCAAAAACTTCAAATAAAATAAAATCAAGTTCTTCAAAATTTTCGTTATTTTTTACATAAGTTTTTATACATTCATTTATTTCATCTATTATTCCATCAAAATTGTTTTTAAGTTCATTTATTATATTAGTCAAACGAATTTCAAAATTATTTAAAATTTTTTCAATATTTTCATCTGATAAATTACTTAATAAAATTTTTAAGAATTTTGATTCAGCATTTTCTTCTGTTATTCTTTTCTTTTGATTTAATATTTCCTCTTTTAAAAAATTTCTTGCTTGCTTTATTTCCTGTTCATTAAAATTTTTTAGTTCATTAAATTTATTTTCTAATTTTTCTTTTAGTTTATTAAAATAACTTTCATCCAATTCATTTTTACTTATTTTCTCACGAAAATTTTTTATTTGATTTACAAGAAAAGATTGGTCTTTATCAAAAAATAACCATTCGCAGTAATTAACTAATTTTACTATTGGCTGAAGTTTTTTAATATCTCGTTCTTGCTTACTACCAAATATTTTGATTAATAAATTATTTATTATTTTAAACATAATAAATGATTAAACAATACAAAAAAAAATAAAGCAATAAAATTATTATTAATAAATGATTATAAAAAATAGAAAATTAATTTTGATTATTTTTTAATTTTTTTATTTTTTCTAAAACATAAAGAATTTTTTCTTTTGTAAAAGGTTTAACAATATATTCAACAACACCTAATTTTAAACTCAATTTTTTTATCTGGTCATTTAAAGAAGAAATAACAACAATAGGGATATCAGCAGTTGCTTTATTATTTTTTAAAGAATGAATGACTTCCCAACCTGTTTTATCTTCCATCATCATATCAAGAGTAATAGCAAATAATTTTTCTCTATTAGCAACATCTAATGCAGCAAATCCATTATCAACACAAATAACTTCATACCCTTCTTTTTCAAGAAGTTTTTTTAAAATATAAGCAATATCAAGTTCATCATCGACAACTAATATTTTTGGTTTTTCCATTACAAATTTTAATCAAGATTAAGAACTAAATAAATTGTAACTTTTTGTCTTTTAATTAAAAATAAAACTTCTTTTTCATTATTATCATCTATATCTTTTAATGCTTCATTAAAATCTTCAACTGTTTTAATATTTTTTCTATTTATTTCAAGAATAATATCGCCTTCTTTTAAGCCACCAATATCTGCTTTAGAACCATTTTCAATTTCAGTAATAATCACTCCTTTTTCAGATGTTGAATAATTAAATTTTTTTGCTAATTCTGGTGATAATTCTTTTACTGTAATTCCTAATTTATTTGATGTTACTTCACCACTTTCTTCACTATAAGCAAAAGAAGATTTATCAAAATCTTTTGGTTGTTCAACAATATAAATAGATAAACTTTTTTCTTTACCATCTCTAATGATTTTTATATTAACATTTGTATTTATTTTTGAATTTGCAACTAAATTTCTTAATTGACTGGTATTTGTTATTTTTACTCCATCAAATTCAATAATAACATCTCCTCTTTTTAATCCTGCTTTATCTGCTGGACTATTTGGTGTCACCTGTGAAATTAAAACACCATTTACATCTGGTAATTTGAATTGTTTAGCAATTGTTTTATCAATATCTTGAATCATCACACCTAAATAACCACGAACTACTTTTCCTTTTTCAATTAAATCAATCATAATTTTTTTTGCCATATTTATTGGCACGGCAAAACCAATACCAAGATTTCCTCCTGTTTGTGAAAAAATAGCGGTATTTATGCCAACAACATCGCCATTTAAGTTTATCATTGGTCCGCCACTATTACCACGGTTTATTGGTGCATCAGTTTGAATAAAATCTTCATAATCAGCAACACCTATATTACTTCTTCCTGTTGCACTTATTATTCCTGCTGTTACAGTATATGATAAACCAAATGGATTTCCTATTGCAATAACCCATTCACCTATTTCAAGTTTACTCGAATCACCAAGTTTTGCATAAGGTAAATTTTTACCTTCAATTTTTATAACTGCTATTTCTGTGCGGGGGTCTGTACCTATTACTTTTGCTTTGTATTCTGAATTATTTGATAATTTTACCTTTATTTCATCTGCATCTTTTATTACATGATTGTTTGTTAATATATAACCATCAGGGCTAACAATAACGCCTGAACCTAATGCTGTTTGTTTATATTTTCTTTCTTGATTTTTATTTTCATCACCAAATCTATCTCCAAAAAATCTTTTAAAAAATTCATCACCAAAAAAATCTCTGAAGGGGTCACTAAAAAATGGATTCTCTTTGACTGTTATTACTTTTTCTGTAAAAATAAATACTGTTGCTGGTTTTGTCTTTTCTGCTGCTTGAATAAATGGTAATGAAAATTTTTTATATTCTGCTTTTTCATCATATTTTTCTTCTACAAAATATTTATTATCTGCTGAAAGAAATGATGTGTTATTTATTCCTATTGATATTACTAAACCAATAATAACGCCTACAATTATTAATATTATTCCTTTTATTTTATAATTCATTTTTTCACCTCCAAAAAATATATAATCTTTTTATTATATTTAAAATTTAAATTTAAGTCAATAAATTTTTTAGAAGGTTTTGGAAAATATTAATATTTAAAATATTAATTATCATTAAAAAAATATATTTGAGAATAAAAGCAAATTATTAAAGCACATAATATTTTAAAAGTTTTTAAAGCAAAAATTTATCATTCAAATATTTTTTAAAAAATTGACTTATGTCAATGCAATTTTTTGAGTTTTGTAATATATTGAAGGCAAAATGAAAAGAGGTGAAAAAAAATGGCAAAAAGAAAAATTATTAAAATTGATGAAAATTTATGTAATGGTTGTGGTTTATGTATTCCAAATTGTCCAGAAGGTGCTTTACAAATTATTGATGGTAAAGTACGATTAATTAGTGATTTATTTTGTGATGGTCTTGGTGCATGTATTGGTCATTGCCCTGTTGGCGCAATTACAATAGAAGAGCGTGAAGCAGAAAAATATGATGAAAGAAAAGTAATGGAGAATATAGTAAAACAAGGTGAAAATGTAATTAAAGCACATTTAGAACATTTACTTGAACATAATGAACACAAATTATTTAAAGAAGCAATAGAATTTTTAAAAGAAAAAGGAATAAAATTACCAATAGAAAAAAAGGAGGTAAAAGAAATGAGACATAATCATTTTATGAGTGGGTGTCCTGGTGCGCAGGCAATGGATTTTCGAAGTGAACAAACTTCAAATGAAACAGAACAAATAAGAGTTAAATCACAATTAAGACAGTGGCCAGTTCAGTTACATTTAATTTCTCCAATGGCACCATATTTTCAAAATGCTGATGTTTTATTAGTTGCTGATTGTGTTGCTTATGCTCTTGGTGATTTTCATAATAGTTATTTAAAAGGAAAATCACTTGCAATAGCATGTCCAAAATTAGATGATGGTCAGGAAGAATACATAGAGAAAATTACATCATTAATTGATGATGCAAAAATAAATACATTAACAGTATTAATAATGCAGGTTCCTTGTTGTAGTGGATTATTACATTTAGCACAGGAAGCAGCATCAAAAGCAAAGCGAAAAATACCAATAAAAAAGATTATTGTAAGTTTGCAAGGTGAAATATTATCAGAAGAATGGGTATAAAATGAATATATCAAATTGTCCAGGTGCGGATAAATTGAAAGTATTAAAAATAGAAATAATTAAATGCAAGAATTGTGGTTATGAAAATGAAATCTGGTCTGATGAGATTGAGATAATTTGTGAAAAATGTAAGCAACCACTAAAAAAGAAATTTGAATTAAATTGTATTGATTGGTGCAAATATTCAAGATATTGCGTTGGAGAAACAAAAGTTGATAAATATATGGCAAACAAATTAAAATCAATAAAAAATCAGTTAATAGAAGAATTAGAGCATTATTTTGGTGAAGATAAAAAAAGAATAAATCATGCAAATGAAGTATTATATTATGCTGAAAAAATACTACAAGAAGAAGCAGCAGAACCTTTCATTGTAATACCAGCAGCAATATTGCATGATGTTGGAATAAAAATAGCCGAACAAAAATATGGTTCAGCATCAGGTCATTATCAGGAAATAGAAGGACCACCAATTGCAAGAGAGATGTTATTAAAAACAAATTTAAAAAAAGAAGATATTGATGAAATATGTAAAATAATAGGTCATCATCATAGCCCTGGTAAAATCAATACAATAAATTTTAAAGTTTTATATGATGCAGATTGGATAGTAAATATTAGAGATGAGGTAGAAATAAAGGATAAAGAAAAATTAAAGAAATTTATAGATAAAGTATTTCAAACCAGGACAGGAAAAAGAATAGCAGAAGAAAAATATTTAAAATAAAAAGGAGGAAAAATATGGAGATTAAAAAAATTAAAAATCGACCTTATGATGATATTACAGATTATATGTATAATGTAAGCCGAAAAGATGGAATGGAGACAATATATGAAAGATTTCTCCAACAACAACCACAGTGTGCTTTTGGAGCATTGGGTATATGCTGTACATTATGTACAGATGGTCCCTGTCAAATAACGAGAAAAGCAAAACGAGGCGTATGTGGAGCAACTGCTGATTTAATAGTTTCAAGAAATTTATTACAAAAATGTGTTCAGGGAACAGTAGCAAATGTTTATCATGCAAGAAATGTAGCAAAAACATTATTAGCAACAGGTGAAGGAAAATCAGATTACGAAATAAAAGAACCAGAAAAATTAAAAAGTATAGCAGAAAAATTTGGAATAAATCCAAATAAACCTATAAAAGAAATCGCAAGAGAATTTGGTAAATTTTTTATTTCGCAAATAAATAGTAATGATTATGAAGAATTAGAATTAGTAAAAAAATTAGCACCAAAGAAAAGATTAGAAGTATGGAAAAAACTTGGAATAATACCAGGAGGTCCAAATTCAGAAGCAGCAACAGCACTATCAAAAATAATGACAAATGTAAATAATGATGTAGAAGATTTATTATTACATTGTTTACGATTAGGAATAGCAAATGAATATACAGGATTATTTGGAATAACAACAATGCAGGAAATATTGGTAGGAACAGCCAAACCAAATGAAGGAAAAGTCAATATCGGAATATTAGATAAAGATGCAGTAAATATAATAATGCATGGGCATCAACCATTATTAGCAATAAAAGTATTAGAAAAAGCAAGAGAGAAAAAATTTCAAGAAAAAGCAAAAGAAGAAGGCGCAAAAAATGGAATTAAGATTTATGGTTCACTATGTGAAGGGCAACAAATCTTTAACATAGCAAGTGAATATAAAGATGTATTCTTTGGTCAAATAGGAAATTGGATACAGCAAGAATTTATAATAGCAACAGGTGCAGTTGATGCACTTGTTTTTGATTATAACTGTGTTATGCCAACAATATCAGAACAATTTGCACCAAAATACCATACTAAATTAATATCAACAGATAAAGTGATAAGACAGGCAGGTGTAGAACGATTAGAATTTGAACCTGATAAAGCAAACGAAATAGCAGAAAAAATAATAAAAGAAGCAATAAAAGCATATAAAAATAGAGGTGAAGTAAATATACCAGAATTAAAATATTCTGCAATATCAGGTTTTACAACAGAAAGTGTGGTAAATGCATTGGGCGGCACATTAAAACCATTAATTGATGTAATAGCAAATGGTAATGTTAAAGGTGTAGCAGCAGTAGTAGGTTGCACAACTGTTCGAGAATTTCATTCTGGCGAACATATTACAAAATTAACAGAAGAATTAATAAAAAGAAATATATTAGTAATAGGTGCAGGATGTTGTTCATCAGCAATGCAAAATGTAAATCTAATGTCATTGGACGCAAATAAAAAAGCGGGAAAAAATTTAGCAAGTGTTTGTAAAAGTCTATCAATACCACCTTGTTTATCTTATGGCAGCTGTACAGATATAGGTAAAATAATTTCAACAGCAATAGCAATAGCTGATACATTAAATGTAGATATACCTGATTTACCAATAGCAGCGTCAGCACCAGAATATATGGAACAAAAAGCAGTAGCAGATGCATTCACAGCAGTTGCTTTTGGTATTACATTACATCTTTCGCCAGCGCCGCCAGTTTTAGGAAGTCAATTAGTAACAAAAATATTAACACAGGATGTAGAAAACTTAACAGGCGGAAAAGTGATAGTTGAATTAGACCCGATTAAATCAGCTGATTTAATTGAAGAGCAAATAATAAATAAACGAAAAAAATTAGGTTTAAAATAAATTAAGGAGTGAATAAATATGAAAAAGTTATTCATAAATCTTGAAAGATGTTTTGGATGTAAGCGATGCGAATTAGCATGTATTATAGAACATTCAGAAGAAAAAAATTATGCTTATTATTTATTAAATCAAAAAGAACCTAAAACAAGAATATTTGTAGAGAATTATTTAAATAGACCAATTCCATTAGTTTGTCATCATTGTAAAGATGCTCTATGCATTTCTGCGTGTATTTCTGGCTGTATGCAAAAAGATGAAAAAACAGATATTGTGCGTAATGATAATTCAGAACAAAAATGTGTTGGTTGTTGGATGTGTATATTAAATTGTCCATTTAATGTAATTGATAGAGAAATGAAAAATGATGAATTGCAAGCAATAAAATGTGATTTTTGTGCAAATAGAGAAATACCTGCCTGTGTCGAAGCATGTCCAAATGAAGTTATTTCAGTTATAGATATAAATGAATAAAATAAAGGAGGAAAAATATGATGAATATTCTAATTATTGGTGCTAGTGCAGCAGGAATAAGTGCAGCAGAAACTTTAAGAAAATTAGATAAAAATTGTAATATAACCATTTTAACAAAAGAAAATTGTAATAGACCATATTCTAAAAGTTTATTAGCATATTTATTTTCTAATAGAATTGATTTAAATAAAATTTATTTCAAACCAAAAAATTTTTTTGAGAAATATAATTTAACTTATTTTAACAATGAAGAAGTAATTGAAATAGATAGAAAAAACAAATTTATAAAGACAAAAAATAATAAAAAACTAAATTATGATAAATTATTATTAGCCACAGGTTCAAAATCTTTTATTCCAGAAATAAATAATATTTCTTTAAATAATATATTTACTTTTAATGAATATCAAAATTATCAGGATATCAAAAAAAATTTAAATAATGCCAAAAATATTGTAGTTTTAGGAGCAGGCTTTGTTGGATTAGAAATTGCTTATGCATTAAATAATTTAGGTTTTGATGTTTCAATAGTTGAAAAATGTTCACAAATCTTGCCAAATCAAATGGATAATACTGGTAGTTATTTTATTCAAAAAGAATTAGAGAATAAAGGAATTAAATTCTTTCTAAATCAAAGCATTATTGAAATAGAAGGAAGTAAAAATATAAGTAATGTAATATTATCAGATAAAACAAGATTAAAATCAAATATGTTAATCATTTGCTCAGGTGTAATACCAAATAAAGAAATAGCTAAAAATGCTGATTTAGAGACAAAAAAAGGTTTGGTTGTCGATGAATATTTAACAACATCAGATAATAATATTTATGGCGCAGGGGATATAATAGAATTATATGATATAACAACAAAAAGTTCAAATTGTTCAGGTTCATGGGCAAATGCAGTAATACAAGGACAATATGCTGCTTATAATATATTAGGTTATAAGAAAAGATATAAGAATTTTATAGCAGTCCAAAACTCAATTCAATTTTATAATGTTGCAGCAACATCCAATGGCAAAGTTCATATTGATTTAAGTGATGACCAATCAAATTATGAAGTATTAAGCATAAAAGAAAAAAATTATTATAAAAAAATAGTTTTAAGAGATAATAAGATAATTGGGTTTATTTTGATAAATAAAATAAATCAAGCAGGCCTATTAAGTGCATTAATAAAATTACAACTTGATATTTCAGAATATAAAGAAAAATTATTGTATGATGATTTTACATATTCATATTTTATAGATGAAAAATTCGAACAATATAATGCTTATGCAGAAATACCAGATTGCTGGAAATATAATGAATGGTATTTAGAAAGAAAATTTTGTGCAGGTATATAAATTTGTAAATTATATAAATTAAAAATAATTAAAGGAGAATTTCAAATGACTTTAATAGAAGAATTAAAAAGCGATCATAAAAAATTATTAGAAAAATTTTTAGAAATTCAAAAAATAGGTATTGCTAAAAAAGAAGGAAAAGATGAATTATATTCAATAAAAAATTTATTATTATCACATTTAAAAAAAGAAGATGTATCAATATATCCAGTATTACAAGAAAAAGCCAAAAATGATAGCAGTTTACAAATAAAACTAAATTTATTTACAAAAGAGATGAATACTATAAATAATACAATAATAAAATTTTTTGAAAAATACTCATTAACAAATGAACTTGATATTGAAAAAAATTTACAATTCATAAAAGAAATAACATCAATAATAACAATATTAAGAGAGCGAATAAGAAAAGAAGAAGAGTATTTATATCCAGAATATAAATAAAAAATTTTTTAAAAAACTTGACAAGTGAAAAAAATATGCTATAATATCAGTAAAATGATAATATTAGTAATATAAGGAGGTTTTATGAAACTTTCTACAAGAACACGATATGGTATCCGCGCTCTTATTTATCTTGCTTTGAATTACAAAAATCAACCTATTCAATTAAATGAAATTTCTAAAAATGAAAATATTTCTGTTAGATATTTAGAACAGATTATGAATAAATTAATTTCCTGTGGTGTTGTTGAGGGTATTCGTGGTTATAATGGTGGCTTTATTTTAACTAAACCAATTGATAAAATAAATCTTTATGAAGTAATAAAAATTTTAGAAGGCAATCTAACACCTGTTAATTGTCTTGATGGTTCTTTTAAATGTGATGTATATTATAAATGTGGTGCTAAATATATATGGGAAGAATTAAATAAACAAATTAAAAATACCTTAAATAAAATTTCATTAAAAGAGATAGTAAATTATTTAAAAAAGAATAAAGAAAAGAGTATAAAATCAAAATTAATTTATTATATATAGGAGGTAAAATTTATGTATGAAGAATTAGAAAGCAAAAGTGCATTAGAAATTTTAAAGTGGGCAAAAGAAGAGTTTAAAAATGATGTGGTTTTAGCATCATCATTTGGTGCTGAAGATGTTGTATTAATTGATTTATGGGCTAAAATGGCTGATGATAATTTTAAACCAAGAGTATTTACTCTTGATACAGGAAGATTACCAGAAGAAACATATAAGTTAATGGACAAAATAAGAGAAAAGTATGATATAAAACTTGAAATTTATTATCCTGACACAAAATCAGTTGAAGAAATGTTGAATAAATATGGGTTTAATTTATTTTATAAAAGTATTGAATTAAGACAACTATGTTGCAGAATTAGAAAAGTTGAACCATTAAAAAGAGCATTAAAAGATGCTAAAGCGTGGATTTGTGGATTAAGAAGAGAACAATCAATAACAAGAGCAGATATAAAGAAAGTTGAAATTGATACTTCGAATAATTCAATTATAAAAATTAATCCTCTTTCTGATTGGAAAGAAGAAGAAATATGGAATTATATAAAAGAGAATAAAGTTCCATATAATGAATTACATGACAAAAATTATCCAAGTATAGGATGTGAACCCTGCACAAGAGCAGTAAGAAAAATAGAAGATGTAAGAGGAGGACGATGGTGGTGGGAACCAGCAGAAAAAAAAGAATGTGGATTACATAAGAAAGGGTGAGAAAAGAAATGAAAAGAGAATTAATAAATAGAATAATAACAAATGAAAGTGAAAAAGAAGAGATAATAAAAAAGGCAAAGGAATTAAAAAAAATAAAACTTAATCCAAGACAATTATCAGATGTGAAAATGATTTCAAATGGTGGATATACACCAATAGAAGGATTCTTTACAAAAAAGGATTATTTAAGTGTAGTAAATGATATGCGATTATCGAATGGAGAAATATTTAGTCTACCAATAACATTAGCAATAAGTAAAGAAGAAGCAAAAAATTTAAAAGAAGGCGAGTTAGCTGGTTTATATTATGAAAATGATTTAATTGGTGTAATTGAAATAGAAGACAAATATGAATATAATAAAGAAGAAGAAGCAAAATTAGTTTATGGCACAATAGAAGATGCCCATCCTGGTGTTAAGGTAATTTATCAACAAGGTGAAATATATATAGGTGGAAAAATAAAAGTAATAAATTACATTAAAGATAAAAAATTTGGAAAATATGAATTATTGCCATTTGAAACACAAAAATTATTTAAAGAAAAGAAATGGAAAACAATAGTTGCTTTTCAAACAAGAAATCCAATTCATCGCGCACATGAATATTTAATAAAATGTGCATTAGAAATGGTTGATGGTTGTTTAATTCATCCAATAGTAGGTGAAACGAAAAGTGATGATATACCAGCAGAAATAAGAATGAATTGTTATGAAATATTAATAGAAAAATATTTTCCAAAAGATAGAGTAATATTAGCAATAAATCCAGCAAGTATGAGATATGCAGGACCGCGAGAAGCAATATTTCATTCAATAATAAGAAGAAATTATGGTTCTACTCATTTTATTGTTGGTAGAGACCATGCGGGTGTTGGAAATTATTATTCTCCATTTGCAGCACAGGAAATATTTTATCAATTTAAAGAAGAAGAATTAGGAATAAAACCAATATTTTTTGCAAATTCATTTTATTGTAAAAAATGCGAAAGCATGGGAACAGAAAAAACCTGTCCACATTTAGCAGAAGACCATTTTTCATTAAGTGGAACGAAAGTAAGAGAATTATTAAGGAGTGGCGAAATACCGCCAAAAGAATTTACTCGACCAGAAATCGCAAATATTTTAATCGATTGGTGGCAAAAAAAATAATGGAAAATTTATTATTAATTTTTTTCTCAATATTTATAGCAATAAATATGGGGGCAAGTGGTTTTTCTGTTTCATTTGTTTCATCAATTGGTAGTAAAACGATAGAATTCAAAAAAGCCATTATTTTATTTACTTTATTTGTTTTATTGGGGGCAATAATAGTTGGTGGTAGAGTAACAAAAACATTAGGTGGCAAAATAATAGAAAAAAAGTATTTTACAAATAAGGTAGCAATAATAATATTAACATCAGCAGGTATTACGCTTTTCATTGCAAATATTTTAAAAATTCCACAATCAACAAGTATAATAACAATTTGTGCAATAAGTGGCATTGGTTTATATTATAAAAATTTAAATTTTAAAATATTGTTAAAACTCATAATTATATGGTTAATAATCAGTATAATGTCATATATTATAACATATTTTTTATCTAAAATTTTTTATCCACCATCAAATAAAAATTTAAAATATTATGAAAAAATATTTCAGCATAATAATAAATTAAGTAAATTTGTTTTATATACTGACCTATATTCCGCATTTGGAATAGGCACAAATAATGTAGCAAATATAGTAGCGCCATTAAATAGTGCAGGGAAAATAGATTTAACAAATGGTTTGATATTTTTTTCATTATTATTTGGATTAGGTGCATTCTTATTAGGTAAAAGAGTGATAAAAACTATTAGTAATGATATAATTCCAATAGGTGTATTTTCTGCGACAATAATTTCTTTTGTTGTATCAACATTTATTATTATTTCTTCGATATTTGGATTGCCCGCGCCGTATGTTCAATTTTCTTCTTTAACAGTAATAGCAATTAAAACAGTGAAAGAAGAATTAGGTCATATAATATCGTTTAAAAATCCAGTTATAAAAAAAATTATAAAAATATGGGTAATTACACCAATAATAAGTTTGGTAATTTCATTTGTATTAATGAATTTAATCAGAGGATAGAAATGATGAATATAAAAATGAAAAAAAAAGATTTTGAAGAAATAAAAAAAGAATGTGAAAAAAATAAAGATAAAGAAAGTTGTGGTATTTTAGCAGGAAGAAATAATATAGTAGAAAAAATTTATATAATGAATAATGTATCAGATAAGCCTGAAATATGTTATTTTATGGATACAAAAGAACAAATAAAAGTAATGAAAGAAATAAGAGAAAAAGAATTAGATTTAATTGGTATATTTCATTCACATATAAATGTAAAAGCATATCCATCAAAACGAGATATTGAATTAGCATTTTATCCAGAAGCAGTTTATATAATAATTGAAATAGAAGAAGGAAAATTTCAAGAAATGAATGGATATGAAATAAAAAATGATGAAATAAAAGAAGTAAATATTGAGATAATTTAAAAATGGAAATAAAATTATTTGGAATAAGCCATAAAACAGCGCCAATAAAAATAAGAGAGAGATATGCTATATTAAATAATAAATTAAAGGTATTTTATCAATATTTAAAAAATTATTTTAAGGGAGTAATAATATTAAATACATGTAATAGAACTGAAATATATATTTTAACAGACAAAAAGAATTCAGAAATATTAGAAATTTTAAAAAATTTATTAGCAATAAAAGAAGAAGAAAAGAAATATTTTTATTTATATAATGAAAACGAAGCGATATATCATTTATATAGAGTAACAGCATCACTTGATTCACAAATAATTGGTGAAAATGAAATTTTGCATCAAGTAAAGGAGGCATATAATATAGCAAAAACTCAAGAAACAACAGAAAAATATATGAATATGATATTTCAAAATGCAATTGCAATTGGAAAATTAGTTCGAACCAAAACTGAAATATCAAAAGGAAGTATATCAATTGGAAAAATAATAATTTCAATGATAGAGGAAATAGAGAAGAAAAAAATAATAATAATTGGAACAGGAAAAATATGTGAAAAAATAATAAAACATTTAAAAGAAAAAAGTATAAAAGCAACAATATTAAGTAATAAGAATTATGAAAAAGCAAAAGAATTAGCAGATATAATAAATGGCGAAGCAAAAGAATTAAGATATTTAGAAGAAGAAATAAAAAAAGCAGATATAATAATAAGTGCTACGAGTGCACCACATACGATAATAAAAAAAGACGATATAGAAAAAAATAAAGAAAAAGATAAAGAATTAATAATTTTTGATTTAGCAGTTCCGCGTGATGTTTCACCAGAAGTTAGAAAAATAAAAGATGTTATATTATTCGACTTAGAAGATATAAATATTGAAATAACAAATAATTATCAAAAGCGAAAAGTAGAAGTTATTAAAGCCGAACAAATAATAGAAAGAGAGATAAAAAAAATATGGGAAAAGAAAAAATTAGAATTGGTTCAAGAGGTAGTAATTTAGCAATAAAACAAGTAGAAGAAATAATAGAAATGATAAATGAAGATTTTGAATATGAAATAAAAAAATATAAAACAAGAGGAGATATAGATAAAAAAACACCAATATTTGAAATAGAAGGGACAGATTTTTTTACTGATGAGATTGAAAAAGGATTACTAAATGATGAGATTGATGTAGCTGTACATAGTGCAAAAGATTTACCAGATATTATACCATCCAATTTATGTGTTATTGCATTAACAGAAGCAAAATATAGAAATGATGTATTAATTTCAAAAAATAAATTAAAATTATTAGAATTACCAGAAAGAGCAAAAATAGGAACTTGCAGTCAAAGAAGAAAAGAACAATTAATAAAGTATAGACCCGATTTACAAATAGTAGATATACGAGGAAATATTGAAGAGCGAATAAGAATATTAGAAGAAAGTAATCTTGATGGAATAATTGTAGCAGAAGCAGGAATAAGAAGATTGGGATTAGATAATTATATTAGTGAAATTATATCAGAAGAAATAATATCACCACATCCATTACAGGGTTCATTAGCAATAGAAGCCAAAATATACAATAATAAAATGATTGAAATATTTAATAAAATAGAAAATAGAAAAAAGGTTTTATATATATGTATAGAAAATAGTTGCCGAAGCCAGATAGCAGAAACAATAACAAATTATTTTTACTGGCAAAAATTATTTGCTCAATCTGCTGGTTCAAAATTTTCAGGAAAGGTGAATCCACTTGCAATAGAATTAATAAAAAAAAGTGGAATAGATATATCAAAAAATAAAAGTAAAGGATTTAATGATTTACCTAATATAAGATTTGATTATATAATAACAATGGGCTGTGGTGATGAATGCCCATTTTATCCTGGTGCTAAAAGAATAAATTGGGAAATTCCAGATCCAAAAGATAAAGATATTCAATTTTTTTTAGAAGTAAAAAAAGAAATAGAAAGAAAAATAAAAACAGAAATATTGTAAATAAAAAATATTTGAGATGAATAAAAAAAAAGGTATAGTTTATTTTATAGGTGCCGGTCCTGGCGATGTTGATTTAATAACAGTAAAAGGACAAAAAGTTTTAAAGCAAGCAGATACAATTATTTATGATTATTTAGTGAATAAAGAAATTTTAAAAAATACAAGAGAAGGCTGTGAATTAATTTGTGTAAATGATATTATTAAAGGAAATAAAAATAGACAGGAAATGATAAATAAAGTTTTGATAAAAAAATCAAATGAAGGGAAAAAAATAGTACGATTAAAAAATGGTGACCCATTTATTTTTGGACATGCAAATGAAGAAATGGAAGCATTAACAAAAGAAAAAATTGAATATAGAATTATTCCTGGTATAACAGCAGGTATAGCAGCAGGATGTTATACTGGTATACCATTAACGAGTCGTGATTGTTCATCAAATGTTGTTTTTATTACAGGTCATCAAAGTGGTAAAAGAAAATTAAAATGGAAACATATTGCAAATATTGAAACAATAGTAATATATATGGGAGCAGAAAATTTGATTGAGATAATCACAAAATTAGTTAAAAATGGTTTAAAATTAAAAGTTCCAGTAGCAATAATAATAAATACAACAAAAATAAATCAAAAAACAATAATAACGACAGCAAAAGAAATATTAGAAAAAAAAGTAAAAATAAATTCACCAGCAATAATAATTATAGGAAAAGTAGTAATAAAAGAAAAAAAATTTAATTGGTTAAAACGAAGTAAAAAAGTATTATTTACAGGATTGTCAGAAGAGAGGTATTTTGAAAATGAAATATATTATCATAACCCATATATAATGATTGAACCATTAGATGATTATTTAAAATTGGATAAAGAAATAAAAAGAATAAATAAATATAAATGGATAGTATTTGCAAGTAGATATGGAGTTTATTATTTTTTTGATAGGTTATTCAAAAATAATTATGATGCAAGAAAATTACAAAATATAAAAATTGCTGCAATAGGAAGTTCAACCGCAAACAAATTAAAAGAATATGGAATAATAGCAGATTTAATACCAGTTAAAGAAAATTCAGATGGCTTAGTTAATGAATTGAAAAATAAAATAAAAAATAAAAAAATTCTTTTATTGCGATCTGATATTGCAGATAAAGGATTAAAAGAAAAATTAAAAAGATATAAAGCAAAAGTAAAAACAATAATAACATATAAAAATAAAATACCAGATGAGTTTCAAGAAATAGATTTGAATATATTTAATTCAATAATGTTTACAAGTCCATCAACAGTAAGGAATTTTTTAAAAATTCATAAAAAAGTTCCTGAAAATATTGAAATAAGATATATAGGCGCAGTAACATCAAATGAAGCAAAAAAATTAGGATTATTCAAGGAAAAATAATATGTTTAAAAGATTTCATAGATTAAGAAGAACAGAAAATTTAAGAGAATTAATAAAAGAAAGAGAAATAAATTTATCAAATCTGGTAATGCCATATTTTATCTGTGAAGGAAATCAGAAAAAAGAAAAAATAAATAATATGCCTAATATATATAGATATTCAATAGATAATTTAGTAGAAGTAGTCAAGAAAGGATATAATGAATATAATATCAGAACAATATTATTATTTGGAGTGCCAGCAAAAAAATATAAAAGGGAAGAAATAAAAAGTGAAAAATTTTTTAAAAATAATTTAGTAACAAAAGCGATAAAAAAAATAAAAGAAGAATTAAAAGAAATAGTAGTAATAGCAGATGTATGTTTATGTAGTTATAGTGAAGAAGGACATTGTGGAATAATTATTGATGGAAAAATAGATAATGATGAAACAATAAAAATATTAAGTGAAATAGCAACAAAATATGCAGAAGCAGGCGCAGATATAATAGCACCATCAGCAATGATGGATGGTCAGGTAAAAATCATACGAGAATATCTTGATAAAAGTAATTATAAAGAAACTGCAATAATGTCTTATTCAGCAAAATTTGCTTCTAATTTTTATACACTATTTCGAGAGGCAGCAGATTCAAGTCCAAAATTTGGGAATAGAAAAAGTTATCAATTAGATTATAGAAATATTAATGAAGCAATGAGAGAAATAGAGGCAGATATAGACGAAGGTGCGGATATAATTATGATAAAACCAGCACTTTCTTATCTTGATGTAATAAGTAAAGCCAAAGAAAAATTTAATATACCAATAGCAGCATATAATGTAAGTGGAGAATATGCAATGATAAAAGCAGCAGGCGAAAAGGGATATATAGATGAAAAAGAAGTAGTGATAGAAATCATTAACAGTATAAAACGCGCTGGTGCTGATATAATAATAACATATTGGGCAAATGAAATTGGTAAATGGTTGAATAGTAAAAGCAAATGAAGATAATAATATTTATTATTTTTATTATTTTTAATTTATATAATGAATTAAGAAGTGAAAAAGAAAATTATTACGAATTAGAACCAATAGTTATAACAGAAAAAATACAGGATGAAATTAAAACATCGTTAACAAGAAATATAATATTAATAAGTGATAAAGATATAGAAAAATATGGAGTAAATAGTATAGATAAAATACTAAACAATTATGTAGGAATAGATATACAATCAAGAGAAAAAGGTGTATTATCAGATATTTCAATAAGAGGAAGCAATTTTGAAGATGTATTAGTAATGTTAGATGGCATACCATTAAATAATCCACAAACAGGACATTTTAATTTAAATATACCAGTTTCAATAACAGAAATAGAACGAATAGAAATAATGCCTGGCAATAGTTCAGCATTATTTGGAAGTTATGGTTATAGTGGAACAATAAATATAATAACAAAAAAAAGAGAAAATAAAGAGATAGAAGGGATAATTTCTTATGGAAATTATAAGACCTATTATTTAAATAGTTTAATAGCATATCCATTAAATAAAATAATAATTAGTGGAAATGGTGAGTATATAAAATCTGATGGATTTAGTTATGGCAGAGAATATGAAATAAAAAATGTTAATAGTTCAATAAATTATGAAATAACAAAAGATGATAAATTAAGAATATTTTATGGAGAGATAAAAAAAGATTTTGGTGCCTATGATTTTTACACACCAGACCGAAATCTTGCTTCGAAAGAAATAATAGAAAATAAAATATTAAAATTTGATTATGAGAAAAAAATAAGAGAAAAAATAATGAAGATAAAATTATATTTAAATCAAGCGGAAGATGATTTTATATTAAAAAGAGAAAATCCTACATATTATCATAATCATCATAAGAGTAAAAAATATGGTGGTGAAATATTATTTGGTTTTAAAATTTCTGATTTATTATTTTATTCAATATTATTAGCTTCAAATAATGATTCAATAAAGAGTAATAGATTAGGAATAAGAGAAAGAGAAAATATAGGATTAGGAAATGAAATAATAATAAATAAAAAAAATAGTTCAATAAATTTATCAGGTAGATTAGATATATATAGAAATGAAAAATATTTTAATTTTAATTGTGGCTATTATAATTGGATAGATAATAATATAAAAATTCGATTAAATATAGGAAATGCATATAGAATACCATCATTTACAGAACTTTATTATCAGGACCCATATAATTATGGAAATTCAAAATTAAAAGCAGCAAGAAATATAAGTTATGAAATAGGTAGTGATATATACTATAAAAAATATCAAATAAGAAATACATTTTTTATAAGAGAAGAAAATAATTTTATTGATTGGGTAGGAAATACAGATACAGGACCATGGTATGCAGAAAATATAAAAGATGATTTATTATTTTATGGAATAGAGAATGAGATAAATGTATTATTAACAAAAACAAAAATAATTTTACGAAATACATATATTTCAATAAAAGACAAAAAAAATTATATTTCAAAATATGGTTTAAATTATACAAAAAATCAGATAGTATTATTAATTGAAAGATCGCTATTATATGGAATAAAAACATTGTCATCATTTACATATAAAAAGCGAAATAAAAATGATTATCTAATAACGAATATAGACTTAAGAAAAAATATAGAAAGAGACACAACAATTTTCATAAATATTGAAAATATATTTAATAAAAAGTATGAAGAAATAAAAGGAATAAAAGAATCAGAAAGAAGAATAAATAGTGGTATAAATTTAAAATTTTAAGAAAATGGAAAGACAAAATAAAATATTATTTAAAGAAGCGAATAAATATTTAGTTGGTGGTGTAAATTCACCAGTTCGTGCATTTCGAAAAGTAAGTAGTTCTCCTATATATATAAAAAGAGCGAAAGGCGGAAAAATATACGATATTTCAAATAAAGAATATATAGATTATTGTTTAGCATTTGGCGTAATAATATTGGGACATAATGATAAGGAAGTAAAAGATAGTGTTAGAAAAAAAATAGAAATGGGAAATATATTTGGAACAGTAATAAAAGAAGAGATAGAATTAGCAAAAGAAATAAGAGCAGCAATACCATCAATGGAAAAAATAAGGATATTAAATACAGGAACAGAAGCAACAATGACAGCATTGCGATTAGCACGAGCATATACAGATAAAAAAAAGATAATAAAATTTGATGGTTGTTATCATGGGCATTGTGATTTTCTATTAGTAAAATCAGGTTCTGGTTTAACAACTTATGGAATACCAGAAAGTAGAGGTGTACCAGAAGAAATAACGAAATTAACAATATCATTGCCATTTAATGATTTAAAAATATTAGAAAATTATGTTAAAAAAAATTATAAAGAAATAGCAGGAATAATTTTAGAACCATTGCCAGCAAATATGGGTTGCATTTTACCTTCATTAAATTTTTTACTTTTTGTTAGTGATTTATGTAAACATTATAATATTGTTCTTATATATGATGAAATAATAACAGGTTTTAGACTATTATATGGTGGTATTCAAAATTTATTTTATATAAAGCCAGATTTAACTTGCCTTGGTAAAATAATTGGAGGTGGCTTTCCAATTAGTGTAATAGGTGGAAAAAAGGAAATTATGAATTTACTTGCACCAGAAGGTGAAGTATATCAAGCAGGAACTTTTTCAGCAAATCCAATTAGTGTGAATGCTGCGCTAACAGTAATTAAAAAATTAAAAAAAATGAATTATAATTTATTAAATAAAAAATGTGAAAATTTAGTAAATGGAATAAAAAATATAATAAAAAAAGATGTAGAATTAAAAATGAATCATTTTGGTTCTATATTTACAATTTTTTTTAATAAAGAAGAAAAAGTAAAAGATTACAAGAGCGCATTAAAATCAGATGTTAAGAGATATTCAAAATTTTTTAAAGAATTATTAAAAAAAGGAATATATTTTCCACCATCACAATTTGAAAGTTGTTTTGTATCGTTTTCTCATTCAGAAGAAGAAATAGAAAAAACAATTTATGTAATAAAAAAAATAATTAAAGGAGAATAAAAAATGATGCGATTACCAAAAAAAATTTTAAATGAAATATATATCTATAAAGAAAAATTAGAAAAATATTTAAAAGGCGAAATAACAGATTCATTTTTTAGAGGAATAAGAGTTCCATGGGGTTTTTATTCACAGCGTGGTGGTAAAATAGTAATGTCAAGATTGAGAATACCCGCAGGTTTATTAACGATAGAACAATTAAAAGCAATAGGAAAAGCAGCAATAGAATATGGAGATGGTAAATTGCATATAACAACGAGACAGGATATTCAAATTCATAATGTTAAATTTGAAAATACAATAAAAATAATTGAATATTTAAAAGATTATAATATTTCACCACGCGGCGGTGGAGGAAATACAGTTAGAAATATTACAGCATGCTATTTATCTGGTATATGTCCTTATGAAAATTTTGAAGTAAATAAAATCGCAATAGGATTGAGTGAATATTTATTAAATTTAGATGAATCATTAAACTTACCGAGAAAATTTAAAATATCATTTTCTGGTTGTGTAAAAGATTGTGCTTATACAGGTGTTAATGACTGTGGCATAATTGCATTATCAAAAGATAAATTTAAAATATTATGTGGTGGGGGAATGGGCGCTAAGTCAGAAGTTGGTAAGGTTTTATTTGAAGAAGTTTCATTAGAAGAAATAGGATATATAATCAAAGCAATAATAAATCTATTTTTTAAATATGGCGATAGAAAAAATAGATATCGAAATAGATTAAGATTTTTAATAGAAAATATCGGCTGGGGGAAATTTAAAAAATTATTTAATGAAGAATATGAAAAAGTAAAGAATGAAGAATATATAAATATAAATGTTAATATAAATTTACCAAATTTAAAAAACAAAAAAAATGGATTAGAAATCGAATATGAAACAGATGAAGAATATAATAAATTTAAAATGTATAATACAGGCGAGCAAAAACAGAAAGGAAAAAAATATATACAGCTTCGAATACCAAATGGCGAAATAGAAGGAAAAGAAATAATAGAAATAGCAGAGATAGCAGAAAGAATAGAAGAAAATATAATATTTAGAACAAGTCAACGCCAAAATATAATAATTTCAAATGTTCCAGCAGAAAAATTAAAAATATTTTATGATGAAATAAAAAGAAAATTTAAGAATTATCAATATCCAGAAACAATATATGATATAGTTGTATGTAAATCAGTATCAACTTGTAATTTAGGAATTTGTAATGCAATAGCTCTCGCACCGGAAATAGAAAAAAAATTAAAAGAGATTGATATAGATATTGATAAATTAAAGGGAATAAAAATAAATATAAATGGTTGTCCAAATGCATGTGGTCAACATCCAATAGGTACAATAAGTTTTTCAGGAATGGCGAGAAAAGTATATAATCGAAGTGTTCCATTTTATAAAGTTTATTATGGAGGAAAAATAGCAGGTGAGAAAACAAAATTAGCAGAAGAGATAGGAATAATTCCAGCTCGAAAAGTACCTGAATTTGTAAAAGATATAATATTTGAAATTCAAAATAATAATCAAGCAATAATAAAAATAATAAAAAATAATTTAGAAAAATATTTGAATGTTCCAACAATAGAAGAAGATAAAAGTTATTATATTGATTTTGGAAAAGAAGAATTATTTACACTTGAAGGTATAACAGCAGGTGAATGTGGGGCTGGAGTAATTGATATGATTGAAGCTGATTTATTATCAGCAAAACAATCATTACAAAAAGCTTATATAAATAATTTTGATAAAGAAGAGTTAAAAAAATCGTTAATATATTCAGCAAGAGCATTATTAGTAGTAAAAGGAATAGACCCAAAAAATGATGATGAGATAATAGAAAATTTTATTAATAAATTTGTTTTAAGTGGTATAGTTAGTTCTGAATTTAAAAATATTAAAGAGAAATGCTTAACTTTATTAAATAATGAAGATTCATATAAGTATGCAGAAAAATTATATATGGAAATAAAAAGTGTATATGAGAGTATGGATAGCAACTTTAATTTTTTAATAAAAGAAGAGAAGAAAGAGGAAATAAAAGAAGGGCAAAAAGAAGAAATAATATTTGATTTACGAGGAACACCATGTCCAATAAATTATGTAAAAATAAAATTAAAACTTGAAGAATTACAAATAGGTGATATTTTAGAAGTTTATCTTGATGATGGCGAACCAATAAAAAATGTTCCAGCAAGTCTACAAAATGATGGACATGAAATAATTGCAAAAGAAAAAAAATTAAATTATTATAAAATTAAAATTAAGAAAAAATTTTAGAATAAGGAGGAAAAAGAATGTCAGTAAAAATTATATTTAATGGAAAAGCAGAAGAATATGAAAAAGAAATAACAATAAGTGAATTATTAGAAAGAAAAAAAGTAAAGCCGGAGGTTGTAGCAATAGAATTGAATGAAGATGTGATTAATAGAAATGATTATGATAAAAAAACAATTAAAGATAATGATAAAATAGAGATGGTATTTTTTATGGGAGGGGGAGTAAGTAATCCAAAAAAAAAATCAGGTGAAGAAATAGCAAAAAATGTTTTAGAATTAATTTTTAATACGCCAATCGTAAAATTAAATAAAGTAGTAGAAAAAGATTCAGCAGAAATATATGCAAAACTTGAAGCATATTCACCAGGTGGGAGTGTAAAAGATAGAATAGCATTAGCAATGATTGAGGATGCAGAAAAAAAAGGAATATTAAAAGAAGATTCAATAATAGTAGAACCAACAAGTGGTAATACAGGTATAGGAATATCATTAATATGTGCAGTAAAAGGCTATAAATGTATTTTAACAATGCCAGAATCAATGAGTTTAGAAAGAATATATATACTAAAAACATTTGGAGCAGAAGTTATATTAACACCAGCAATAGAAGGAATGGCAGGTGCAGTAAAAAAGGCAGAAGAAATTGTAGCAAAAAATAAAAATGCATATATGTTGCAACAATTTAAAAATTTAGCAAATCCAGAAATACATCGAAAAACAACTGCACAGGAAATATTGCGATGTTTCAATTATGATATAAATGCATTTGTTGCAGGCGTGGGCACAGGTGGCACGATAACAGGAGTTGGCGAAGTATTAAAAAGCAAAATAAAAAATATAAAAATAATAGCAGTTGAGCCAATAAAATCAGCAGTATTATCAGGAGGCACACCAGGACCGCATAAAATTCAGGGGATTGGTGCGGGTTTTATACCAGATATTTTAAATCAAAATATTTATGATAGAATAATAACAGTTGATGATAATGAAGCATATGGAATGGCACAACGATTAGCAAAAGAAGAAGGAATATTTTGTGGAATTTCATCAGGTGCTAATTGTTTTGCTGCATTAAAAGTAGCAAAAGAATTAGGTAAAGGGAAAAAAGTAGTAGTAGTATTTCCAGATACAGGCGAACGATATTTTAGTATGAAACAATATTTTGAAATATAAAATTATTATAACAAAGAGGTGGATGTAATGAAGTTTACAGAAGAACAAATAGAACGTTATAGTAGGCAAATTATACTAAATGAAATTGGCGGAAATGGACAACAAAAATTATTAAATTCAAAAGTATTAATAATAGGCTGTGGTGGGCTTGGTTCACCAGCAGCATATTATTTAGCAGCAGCTGGTATTGGTTTTTTAGGACTTCTCGATAGTGATAATGCTGAATTAAGTAACTTAAATAGGCAAATATTACATTTTACAAAAGATGTAGGAAAACCAAAAGTAAAATCTGCAGAAGAAAAAATACGAGCATTAAATCCAGATGTAAATATAAAAATTTATCATAATAGAATAAATTCAACAAACATTTTAGAAATTATAAAAGATTATGATTTTATTATTGATGGAAGTGATAATTTTCCGACAAAATTTTTAATAAATGATGCTTGTGTTTTAGCAAAAAAAGCATATTCACACGCAGGTGTATTAAGATTTGAAGGACAATCAATGACTTATGTGCCTGAAAAAAGTGCTTGTTATAGATGTTTATTTCCCGAACCACCACCTCAGGGCTTAATTCCAAATTGTCAGCAGGCTGGTATATTAGGCACAGTAGCAGGTTTTTTTGGTTTAATACAAGCAACAGAAGCAATAAAATATTTACTTGGATTTGGTGAATTGTTATCAGGAAAATTATTGAATGTAAATTTACTTACAATGGAAGCAAGAAAAATAAATATAAAAAAAAATAATAATTGTTTAATATGTGGGCAAAATAGGAAAATAGATAAATTAATTGATTATGAATTGATATGTGAAGTAAGAAAAGAGGAAAATGAAAAATGAAAGCAATAGCAATGCTATCTGGTGGTTTAGATAGTGAATTATCAATAAGAATAATTCATAAACAAGGCATAGAAATAATAGCATTAAATTTTAGTTCGCCATTTTGTTTATGTAATAAAAAAGGGGGTTGTCAATTTGAAGCATATCGAGTTGCTAAAAATTTGAATATAGAATTAAAAGTAATAAAATTAACTGATGAATATTTAGAAATAGTAAAAAATCCAAAATATGGTTATGGTAAAAATATGAATCCTTGCATCGATTGTAGAATTTTAATGTTTAAATATGCAAAAAAGATGATGGAAGAACTAAATGCAGGATTTCTCATAACAGGTGAAGTATTAGGTCAACGTCCAAAATCTCAACATTTAAAAGCATTGCAAATAATAGAAAAAGAAAGCAATTTAGAAAGATTAATTGTTAGACCATTATCGGCAAAAGTATTACCAATAACAATACCTGAAGAAAAAGGTTGGATAGATAGAGAAAAATTATTTGCAATAACAGGAAGACAAAGAAAAGAACAAATAAAATTAGCTGGAAATTTTGATATGAAAGATTATCCCTGTCCATCAGGTGGCTGTTTATTGACTGATAAAGAATTTTCAAAAAAAATCTGCGATTTAATAAAACATATAGGCGATTTAAAATTGAGAGATGTAAATTTATTAAAGATAGGTAGACATTTTCGTTTATCAAAAAATTTTAAAATAATAATTGGTAGGAACAAAGAAGAAAATGAAAAAATTTTAGATATTCAAAAAGAAAAAGATTATATAATTTTAATGCCAGAAGAAGTTAAAGGACCTGTTGGTTTAGGAATAGGCTGTTTTGAAGATAATGAATTAAATAAATTTACTGATATATTAGCAACATATTGTGATGGCGATTCAGAAGAGATAAAAATAATAGATATAACGAATCAACGAAAAATAATAGGTAAAAGATTAAAGAAAGAAGAATTAGAAAAATATAGAATTTAAGGAGAAAATAAAATGTATGAATTTGAAACAATGTTAATTCATGGTGGTTTAGTACCACAAAAAAATCGGCAATCAACAACAGTACCAATTTATCAAACTACATCATTTAAATATGAAAGTTGTGAAGATATATCAGAAGTATTTAAAGGTGAAAAATATGGTTTCATTTATACACGTATTTCAAATCCAACAATAGAAATATTAGAGAAAAGAATGGCATTAATTGAAGATGGAATAGGCGCAATAGCAACATCATCAGGAATGTCAGCAATAACAACAACAATAATGACATTATGTAAAAGTGGAGATAATTTTATATCCAGTAGTTCAATATTTGGCGGAACATATTCTTTATTTAAAAATCGAATGAAAGAATTTGGAATAAATTGTAAATTTATAAATCCAAATTATATAGAAAGATTTGAAAAAGAAATAGATGAAAAAACCAAAGCAATATTTATTGAAACAATAGGAAATCCAAAAATAGATGTTGCAGATATAAGAGCAATTTCAAGAATAGCAGAAAAATATGAAGTTCCTTTAATTGTTGACAGCACTATAACAACACCATATTTAATTCAACCAAAAAATTTTGGTGCAAATATAATAATACATTCAACATCAAAATTTATAAATGGATTTGGAAATTCAATAGGTGGAATAATTATTGACGCAGGTAATTTTAATTGGAATAATAAAAGATTCCAAAATTTTAAAGAGTTTTATGAGAAATATGGACAATTAGCATTTTTAATAAAAGTTCGAAAAGAAATATTTCGTGATTTTGGTGGTTGTATTTCGCCATTCAATACTTTTTTAATTCTGAATGGTCTTGAAACTTTATCATTACGTATGACAAAACATTGTGAAAATGGAATGAAATTAGCAAATTTTTTAAAAGAACAAAAAGAGGTTTTATTTGTAAATTATCCGGGTTTAAAAGAGAATAAGTATTATCATTTAGCAAAAGAACAATTTAATAATAAGTTTGGTTCAATAATTTCTTTTGGCTTAAAGAATAAAGAAATGTGTTTTAAATTTATTAATTCTTTAAAATTAGCATATAATCTTGCAAATCTTGGTGATGCAAAAACATTAATAATTCATCCAGCCTCAACAATTTGTGTAGAATTTAATGAAGAAGAAAAAAGAATGATGGGTGTAAGTGAAAATTTGATTAGAGTATCAGTTGGTCTTGAATCAATCAATGATATAATTAATGATTTTAAAAATGCATTTTTAAATTTAAATTTATAAAATCAATAAATGAGAGCTTGAAGCAACATTTTCAATTAGTTTTTTTAAAAAAATTGACAATACTAAAAAAATATTATACTCGTAAATTATGTTTAATAAAAATTTTTTAAAAATAATAATAAAAAATAGTGAAATTTTTTCGGGTATTTCTGATAATATAATTGAGGAATTAATAAAAATTATAAAAATTCAAGAATATAAAAAGAATGAAATAATAGTAAATGAAAACGATGAAATAAAGGGATTTTATATAATAGCGAGAGGGAAAGTGCAAATTTACAAAATGTCATATCAAGGTAAAAAACAAATAATAAAAATAGCAGAAGAAAGTGAAGTATGTGGAGAAGCAGTTTTATTTGCAACAGACTATTTTCCAGTTTTAATTGAAACTATTGAAAATTCAATTATTTTATTTATTCCTAAATTAAGTTTTATAAATATTTTAAAAAATAATTTTGAATTATCATTAAGTTTTATAACAATTTTAAGTAAGAGATTACAATACCTTTTAAGGTTAGTTGAAAGTATTTCATTAAAAGATGTAGCAGCACGATTATGTGAATATTTAATTAGCGAAATAAAAAAGAAAAAAAATAAAATTGAGAATGGAGATGTAATAACTATAAAAATAAAAAATTATGCATTAGCAGATTACTTAGGAACTATACCTGAAACATTATCACGGATATCAAAAAAACTTGAAGAAAAAAATATAATAAAGAAAGAAAAGAATAAAATAATAATTTTAAATAAAGAACAATTTATAAAAATAGCAAAAGGTAAAATAAAAGAAATATAGTGTTTTATATAAAATAAATCTTATTTGACTACAAGAGATAAACTCTCTTTTTCTAATTTTTTTATATATTTTTCTAATTGCCAGTATTCATAATTATTTAAATTTTCTTCTTTTTTCCATTTATTATTTATTATATTAAAATTTTCTTTTAGCATTATTATCGAATTTATTTTTTCTGCTGTTTCTTTTTTTACTTTTTCATCAGTGCTTTCTTTAAATAAAAAAATTATTTGTTTAATTAAATTTTTCTTTTCATTAAATTTTATTTTTGCATATTTTACTCGATTAATTAAAAATTTATAAATTGTGTTATTAAATGGATTATTTTGTTCACTATCATCAATTTCAATTTTATTTTTATTTTGTGTTTTATTAAAAAAATTATTTGTTGTTTTTAAATCATTATTATTATTAATTTCATAATTTTTTTTGATTTGTTCAAAATAATCAGAATAAATCGAACTTTTTGATATGTTCATTTTTACCTCCATGTAAAATAAATTTATTTTTTCTCTATTTTTATTATCGGCAGTTTATGAAAAATAATAAAATAAATATAAAATATTTAATTTATCTGATTTTTAATCAAATTATAAGTTTTTTCTATATCAGGCAAATTTTCATAATTTTTTTTATTGTTTTTAATTCTTTTACCAAATAATTGAAAATAATATCTTGCGTTAAATCATCTATAAAGATTTATAGAAAATAAAGTGAAACGAATTTCTTCTATAGGACTTGATGTTAAAGATGATTTGAAAGAACCATCATCTTTATAAAATTTTTTTCATATTTTTTTTAATTCATTTGAATTACTTCAATTTATTTATATAATATATCATTTCATCATTTCAACAAAATTTTTCTTTTTTTCAATGAATAAGAAATAAAAAGCGGAATTGAAATAATTATTCCAGAAATATAAGCCGCAATAATAGTAAAAAATATAATTATTTTTTTTATAAATGATATATCAACAACCTGATTATTTGCATCTTTTGATTGGAAAACTTTTTTAAAAAAATTTTTATGTGCAATAACTATATCAGAACATTTTAAAAATTTTATTGTATTACAAACATAATTACGCACACTAAAAAAAGTTTTTAAAACAGAATATTTTTTTGCACTTGCAGAATGAAAATGATATACCACAGCTTCTGGATTATATAGTATTTTCCAGCCTGCTTTTTTTGCTCTATATGATAGTTCATATTCTTCTTGATACATAAAATACAATGGTTCGAATAATCCAATTTGATTTATGACACTTCTTCTGATAAAACCAGCAGCACCATAAAATGCTTCTGTTTCTTCTGCTTTATTATATTGCCCTATATCTTCTTCATACATACCTCTATTAAATGGCATAAAAGAATCATCAACTAAAACACCCGCACTATTTATTATTTGTGGTTTTTCTGCAAATAAAACTTTTGATGTAATTATACCTATTTTTTCATCAGTTTGAATTAAACTTAACATTTTGGCTAACCAATCTTTATCTAATATAACATCATTATTTATTAAAGCAATAAATTCATTTTTAGAGTTTACAATACCAATATTATTTCCTTTTGCAAAACCAGTATTATTGTTTAATTCAAAAAGACTTATTCTTTTTTCTAAAAATAATTTATGTGCTTTGATGATAAAAATAGAAGAATCAGAAGAAGCATTATCAATGATGTAAATATGCCAATTTTTTTCTGTTTGTTTATTTATACTATCAAGTAAATTATTAAGATATTTTGCACCATTATAATTTACAATAATGATGTCAATGCTCATTTCTTTCCTGGTTCAATTGGTGTATTTTGATTTACTTGATTTTGATTTATTGGCGCTTGAATTGATTTTTGTTGCACTGATGAAGGTGTTGTAGGAGCAACTATAACTGAGGTATCTTTTATTTCTCTTAAACCTGTATCACTTAATACTGGTTTTTGTTTTTCCTCCGATGTTTGTGGTGTTTGTGGAATTTCACTTCCGCGTTGAGGTATATTTATATCTGATTTTTCTGGTGTAAATTCTTTAACTACTGATTTACTTTCATATTTTACAAAAGTTAAAAGAAAAGAAGTAATCATAAAAACAATTGCTGATATTGTTGTAATTTTAGTTAAAATATCACCACGAGCAGCACCAAATAAAGTTTGCGAATAACCACCAAGTAGACCACCAAGTCCACCGCCCTGTCTTGTTTTTTGCATTAAGACAACAAATATTATTTCTATCGCAACAATAATATGTATAATAACTATGATAAAATACAGCATTTTATTATCTCTCCTTAATTATTTATTATTCATAAAATTTTATTATTTTAACAAAATCATCAATTTTTAAAGAAGCACCACCAACTAATGCACCATCAATATCTTTTTCAGCCATCAAACCTTTTATATTATCTGGTTTTACACTTCCACCATATAGTATAATTTGTTCTAAAGCAATTTTTTCATTATATAATTTTGTGATTAATTCTCTAATAAATTTATGAACTTCCTGTGCTTGTTGTGGTGTCGCTGTTTTACCTGTTCCTATTGCCCAGACTGGTTCATAAGCAATTACTATTTTTTGCATTTCTTCTTTTGAAATATCTTTAAAACCTTCTTTTACCTGTTTTTCAATTACCTGTTCAGTTATATTTTTTTCGCGTTCTTCTAATGTTTCACCAATACAAAAAATAGGTGTTAAACCAACTCTTAATGCTGCTTTTAATTTTTTATTTAATAATTCATCACTTTCTTTAAAATATTGGCGCCGTTCTGAATGACCAATAATTACATAAGAACAACCAACACCTAAAAGCATTTCACCATTTATTTCACCAGTATAAGCCCCATATTTTTCAAAATATAAATTTTGAGCACCTAACTTAATATTTGTATCTTTTATAATCTCATAAACAGCGAGCAAATTAACAAAAGGTGGACATAATACTATTTCTACTTCTTTTACATTTACTACTTTATTTTTTATACCAATTGCTAATTTTCTTGCTTCTGTTAAATCAGTGTACATTTTCCAGTTACCAGCAATTAAAGGTTTTTTCATTAAAAAAACACCTGCCCTTTTTAAATAAAAAAATCAATCAAATTTAAAAGATTAAAAAATATTTTATTTATCAGTTAATGATTTAATACCTGGTAATTCTTTGCCTTCTAAATATTCAAGCGATGCTCCGCCGCCTGTTGAAATATGTGTGATTTTATTTGCAACTCCTGAAGCATTTATTGCAGCAACAGAATCGCCACCACCAATAATTGATATTGCACCACTATCTGCGATTGCTTTTGCAATTTCAAATGTGCCTTTTGCAAAATTTGGAACTTCAAATACACCAAGTGGTCCATTCCAAACTATTGTTTTTGATTGTTTTATTATTTCTTTTATTAAATTAATTGTTTTAGGACCAATATCAACACCAATCCAGCCATCATCAATTTTTTCATCTGTTGTTATTTTTATTGCTGCATTATTATCAACTTTATCTGCTATTATATGGTCTATTGGTAAAACAAATTTTATTTGCTTTGTTTTTGCTTCATTTAATAATTCTTTTGCTAAATCAATAAAATCATTTTCAACTAATGAATTACCAATATTTATATTTTGTGCTTTTAAAAAAGTATAAGCCATTGCCCCGCCAATAACAAGTGAATCAACCTTTTTCATAAGTTCTTTTAAAACACTGATTTTTGTCGAAACTTTTGCACCACCAATAATAGCACAAAATGGTCTTACTGGATTTTTTACTGTTTCTTCTAAATATTTTATTTCTTTTTGTAATAAATAACCAGCAGCAGCAATTTTTACAAATTGTGTAATACCTGCGGTTGATGAATGAGCACGATGTGCTGCTGCAAATGCATCGTTTATATAAACATCAATATTTTTTGCTAAATCTTTTGATAATTCAGTGTCGTTTTTTTCTTCGCCTTTTTCAAATCTGATATTTTCAAGCATAATAATATCGCCTGGTTTCATTTCACTTATTGCTTTATCAACTTCTGGACCTCGACATACTGTTAATTGTTTTACTGGTTTATTTAATAATTCTGATAATCTTTTAGAAACAGGAGCAAGGCGGAGTGCTTCATCCACACCTTTTGGTCTACCTAAATGTGAAACAAGAATTATTTTTGCTCTATCTTTTATTGCTTTGTTTATTGTTGGTAATGATTCTCGAATCCTTGTATCATCAGTTACTTTTCCATTTTTTAATGGAACATTAAAATCAACTCTAATTAAAACAGTTTTATTTTTTAAATTAACATCATCTATAGTTAATTTTGGCATAATGCACCTCGTATATTAAAAAATTTTTTCTATAAATATTATTTAGCAATTTTTTCTAATAAATCAACTACTCTGCATGAATAGCCCCATTCATTATCATACCAGGAAACAATTTTAAAGAATCTTTTTTCACCTTTTAAATTATTTTGTAATGTTGCTAATGAGTCATAAATAGAAGAACGATCATCGTGAATAAAATCAGTTGATACTAATTCTTCATCACAAACACCTAAAATTCCTTTTAAATATGTATTTGCAGCGTTCTTTAATAATTTATCTATTTCTTCAATTGAAGTTTCTTTAACAGAACGGAAAGTTAAGTCAACAACAGAAACATTAGCAACTGGCACTCTAAAAGACATACCAGTTAATTTACCTTTAACAGATGGTATAACTTCACCAACTGCTTTTGCTGCACCAGTTGTAGAAGGAATAATATTTATTGCAGCAGCTCTACCACCACGCCAATCTTTCTTTGATGGACCATCAACAGTTTTTTGGGTTGCTGTATAAGCATGAATAGTAGTCATCAAACCAGTTTCAATGCCAATACCTTCTTTAATTAAAACATAAACAAGTGGTGCAAGACAATTTGTTGTGCAGGAAGCATTTGAAATTATATGATGTTTTGCAGGGTCATATTCATTATCATTAACGCCCATAACAATTGTTTTTACATCTCCTTTGCCAGGCGCTGATATTATTACTTTTTTTGCACCTGCTGTTAAATGTCCCTGGGCTTTTGCTGAATCAGTAAATAAGCCAGTTGATTCAATTACATAATCTACTCCTAACTCTTTCCATGGTAATTGTGCTGGTTCTTTTGTTGCTGCTATACATTTTGTTTTTTCACCATTAACTATTAATACATCATCAGTTTCTAATGATGGATTTGATTTTTCTGTTTTTATATCAGCATTAAATTTTCCATGTATTGAATCATATTTTAATTGATATGCAAAATATTCTGCATCAGTTGATACATCTACAACAGCCACAACATCAAAACCTTTTCTTTCTTTCATAATTCTAAATACCTGTCTTCCAATTCTACCAAAACCATTAATACCAACTTTAATTGCCATATTATTTTCCTCCTTATATTTTTGATTTAGAATAATTGTTAGAAATTTTATATTATAAAAAATTTTTGTCAATATTTTTTTTATTTTTTTTCTTGACATTTGTATATAATTAATATAAAGTGTTGTTCAATTTGGTGGTGCGATAAAGGGCGATTAGCTCAGCTGGGAGAGCGCTTGCCTTACAAGCAAGATGTCGGCGGTTCAAATCCGTCATCGCCCACCATTTTTTTATTTGTGATTAAAGTTTATTAGATAAGAAAACATATTTCAAAAAATTCTAATCTTTTAAAAGAAGCGCAAGATAAAAAAATTAATCATTTATAAATATCACGATGAAAAAGATGAATATTTATAACATCAAAATTTTTTTCAAGAAAATTTTTTAATTCAGAAGCAATAACAACAGAACGATGTTTTCCACCTGTGCATCCAATTCCAATACTTAAATATGATTTCCCTTCTTTTTTATATTGTTTAATTAAATAATTTATAAAATCAAAAAATTTATTTAAAAATATTTTTGTATTTTCTTCTTCTAAAATATAATTCTTTACTTCACTATCAAAGCCTGTTTTATTTGATAGTTCTTCTTTATAAAAAGGATTTATTAGAAAGCGAACATCAAATAATAAATCAATATTTTGTGGAATTCCATACTTGTAACCAAAAGAAGTAATACTAATATTTAAGCCAATTTTATCTTCACCTTGCACGAATATTAAACTCAAAGTATTTTTTAATTCCTGTAAATTTAATCCTGTTGTATCAATTATTATTTCTGCTTTTTCTCGAATTTTTCCTAATAGTTCAATTTCTTTTTTTATTCCTTCTTCAATTGAAATATCTTTTGCTAATGGATGTAATCGTCTTGTTTCATTGTAGCGTTTTATTATTTCTTTTTCATTTGCTTCTAAAAAAACTAATTTGTAATTTATTTTTAGATTTTTGATTTTGCTTAATTGGTCTTCTATGAGATTTAAAAAATCCTGGTCTCTTAAATCAAGAACAATAACTATCTTTTTTAATTGTTCTTCTGATTGTTTATATAATTCACAAAATTTTTCTAATAGTTTAACTGGTAAATTATCAATACAGAAAAAGCCAAAATCTTCAAAACATTTTAAAGCCTGACTTTTTCCAGCACCTGATAGACCGGTTAATATTATAAAGTGTTGAAATTTTTGATTCATAAAATTAAATAAAAAGGGGCAAATCCTTGCCCCTTTAAATCAAAAAGGATATGGAGATGC
>DAONJL010000018.1:0-40729 GCA_035405645.1 bacterium
TAAATGCCGAAGTGGCGGAATTGGTAGACGCAACGGACTTAAAATCCGTCGTTGGTTTTCCCCGACGTGCCGGTTCGAGTCCGGCCTTCGGCATTTATTTTTATCCTCTCAAAAATCGTGCAATACAAAAAATAAATGAAAAATAATAAGTTTATTTTCATTATGGATTTTGATGGAGTTATTTTAGATTCAAATGAAATTAAAATTATTGCTTATAAAAAAACTATTGAAAAATTTGGCAATCCAATAATTTCTGAATTTATTAAATATCATCTCCAGAATCCCGGTATTTCAAGATATGTTAAATTTAGATATTTATATGAAAATATTTTAAATAAACCTTATACTGAAAATGACATAAATTTATTAGCAGATAGTTTTTCAAAATTAGTTGCAGAAGAAATATTAAGAGTTCCTATGATTAATGGTGTAAAAGAATTTTTAGAAAAGTATTATCAAAATAATGATATTTATGTTGTTTCTGGCACGCCTGAAATTGAATTAAAAGATATTGTTGAAAAAAGAAATTTAAAAAAATATTTTAAAGAAATCTATGGTGCACCTGTTTTTAAAAAAGAACATATTGCAAAAATAATAAAAGATAATTCAGAAATAGCGAAAAATAATTTTTATTTTTTTGGTGACGGTTCAACTGATTATTTTGCTGCAAGTTCAAATAATATTGCTTTTATTGGGATTCTAAATCAACATAATAAAGAATTATTCTTAAAATTAGCAGAAGAGAAAAAAGCAAAAATAATAAATGATTTTTTTGAAATAATAAATTATTTTGAATAAAAATTAATATAGATTGTTATTTACAAAAAATAAAAAAAATAATATACTAAAAAAGAGGTGATTTTATATGTATTATTATTTTGACCCTTTATATTATATAATTTTTTTCCCTATTTTAATATTTTCTTTCTGGGCTCAGTGGCGGGTAAAATATAACTTTGAAAAATTTTCAAATTATAACAATCGATTTGGTTATACTGGTGCTCAAATTGCAGAAATATTATTAGCAAAAAATGGTATAAATGATGTGCCTGTCGAACAAAGTAGTGGTTGGTTATCTGACCATTATTCGCCTTTTGAAAGAAAATTAAGATTATCACCTGCTGTTTATAATTCTTCTTCTCTTTCTGCTATTGGTGTTGCTGCTCATGAAGTTGGTCATGCTATTCAACATTATAAAGGTTATGCTATTATGAGATTATGGTTACCTCTTGCTAAACCTGCTGCTATTTCTGGTAATATTGCTATTTGGTTACTTATGCTTGGTTTCATTTTAAATTTATTTAATTTAGCTTTAATTGGGTTCTGGCTTTTTGCTGCTGTCGTTGCTTTTCAAATTATTACTTTGCCTCTTGAATTTAATGCTTCTGCTCGTGCAAAAGAATTGCTGTATTCTTATGGTATTATTTCTGATAGAGAGCGTAAAGGTGTGGCTGCTGTTTTAAATAGTGCTGCTCTTACTTATATTGCTGCTGCTGCTGCTTCACTCGCTCAATTATTGTATTATGCGATTAGATTAGGGCTTTTTAGAAGTCGTGATGATTAATTTTTTATGGGTATAATTAGAAAAGTTAAACCAGTAAAATTAATTGCAAGCATTATAGCAAATAAAGAAAAACTATTTTATGAAATTGAAAAAGAATTATCAGAAATTTTTGGCGTGATTGATTTTTCAAGTAAAATTCTTCCTTTTAATCATACTGATTATTACAACAAAGAAATGGGTGATAATTTAATTCGTAAATTTATTAGTTTTGAAAAATTAATTTTACCAGACCAAATTTCACAAATAAAAATAAAATCAAATGAAATAGAAAAAAAATTTGCTATAAATAATTATCGGCAGGTTAATATTGACCCGGGTTATATAAATCTTGCTAAATTAGTTCTTGTCAGCACAAAAGATTATAGTCATAGAATTTATTTATCTAATGGTATTTATGCCGAAGCAACACTCTTTTTTCGACATAATCAATTTGAAACTTTTCCTTATACTTATCCTGATTATGCAACTGATGAAGTTCGTAATATTCTAAAAGAGATTCGCAAATTATTTAAATCACAATTGAAAAATGGAAACCAAAAAGAAAAGTGAAATAAAAAAATATATTGAAGAATTAAGAGAAAAAATTGAAAAACATAATGAATTATATTATAAAAAAAATCAACCAATAATCAGTGATTATGAATATGATTTATTAGTAAAAGAATTAAAGGAACTTGAAGAAAAATATCCAGAATTTAAAGACGAAATATCGCCAACTCATACAGTTGGTTCTGATGTTTTAACTGAATTTATTCAGCGTGACCATCGTCAGCCAATGAAATCTCTTGACAATACTTATTCAAAAGAAGAAGTAATAAATTGGTTTAATCGAATAAAAAAAACAATAACAGATGAAGAAATAAATTTTGTAGTTGAACTAAAAATTGATGGTGCAGGTATTTCAATTACTTATGAAAATGGGAAATTTGTTTATGCTTTAACTCGTGGTGATGGTAAAAAAGGTGATGATATTTCACATAACATAAAGACAATAAAAGAAATTCCACTTGAATTAAATCCACTCTCTAAATTATCTGAAGGCATAGTAGAAATTCGTGGGGAAGTTTTTATGAAAAAGAGTGTATTTAATGAATTAAATAAAGAGCGAGAAACTATAGGTGAACAATTATTTGCAAATCCTCGTAATGCTGCTGCTGGTTCTATTAAACAACTTGATTCTAATATTTGTCGTCATCGCAAATTAAATGCATATTTTTATGCTATTGGCTTTTTTGAGATGAATAATATAAAATCACAAAAAGAACTTTTAATTGAATTAAATAAAGCTGGTTTACCTGTTCAATCTAATTATAAGTTTTGTAAAAATTTAGATGAATTATTATCTGCTATTGATGAATTTAAAGAAATAAAAAATAAACTTGATTATGAAGTTGATGGGCTTGTGATAAAAGTAAATGATTTTGAACAACAGCAAAAATTAGGCTTTACTGCTAAATCACCTAAATTTGCAATTGCTTATAAATATTCAACAGAAAAAGGAATTGGAAAAATTCATAGTATTGATTTTCAGGTTGGCAGAACTGGTATAATCACGCCAGTTGCTAATTTTGAACCGCCAATTCATTTAGCAGGAACTAATGTAACAAGAGCAACATTACACAATTTTGATTATATAAATGAACTTGATATACGAATAAATGATTATGTATATGTTGAAAAAGCAGGTGAGATAATTCCAAAAGTAATTGGTGTAATAAAAGAAAAAAGAACTGGTATTGAAAAAATAGTTAAACCGCCAGCAAAATGTCCTGATTGTAATAGTGAAATAATAAGATTTCAGGACGAGGTTGCTTATAGATGTATTAATCCAAATTGTCCTGCACAAATAAAAGAACGGATTGTTCATTTTTGTTCAAAAAACTATGGTGTAAATATAAATATTGGTCCACAAACAATAAATAAACTTTATGAAAAAAAATTTATCTCTGATTTTGCTGATTTGTATTTTTTAAAATTTGAACAATTATTAGAAATAGAAAATTTTAAAGAAAAAAGTGCAACTAATTTATTATCATCAATTGAAGATAGCAAAAATGCGGATTTTAGTGATGTTTTAAGTGGATTAGGTATTCCGTTAGTTGGAAAAGTAACTGCTGAATTATTAGCAAATAATTTTAAAAATATTAATAATATTATGTCAGCAAAAGAAGATGAATTTTTAGCAATTGAAGGTATAGGACCAGTCGTTGCTGAATCAATTATAAAATATTTTAAGCAAAAAGAAGTTCAACAAATTATTGAAAAATTAAAAAAAGCAGGTGTAAATTTATCAAAAGAAAAAAAATCGAAATCTGGAAAATTAAATGGTCTTATATTTGTAATTACTGGCACATTACCATCAGGCAGAACAAGAAATGAATTAATAAAAATAATAAAAGAAAATGGTGGTAGTGTAAAATCAAGTATAACAAAAGATGTAAATTATTTAATTGCTGCTGAACCATCAACATCGACAAAATACAAAAAAGCAGAAGAATTAGGGATTAAAATAATTAGTGAAAAAGAATTTGAAGAGATGCTGGCAAAATAATATTTAATTTTAAAAAAATTTTGTCACCTGATAAAATTTCCAATCAACTTAAAAAAGTTATATATACATAATTCTTTTTTAAATTATTTGACAATTTTTTAAAAAAGATATAATAATTTTTTATATGAATATTGATTTATCTGTAATCATACCATTATATAATGAAGAGCAGGTAATTGATGAATTATATCAGCGTTTAAAAAGTGTTCTCGAAAATTTAAAAAAAGAATATGAAATTATTTTTATTAATGATTGTTCGAGAGATAAAACATTAGACAAATTAAAAACAATTGCACAAAAAGATAGACGAGTAAAAATAATTTCATTTAAAAGAAATTTTGGTCAAACAGCAGCATTAGCAGCTGGTTTTGATTATGCTTCGGCTGATATTATTATTAGTATGGATGGTGATTTACAGCATTTACCTGAAGATATACCAAGATTAATAGCAAAAATGGAGGAAGGTAATTATGATATTGTAACAGGTTGGCGTGAAGAAAGACAGGATAATTTTTTAACACGAAAATTACCATCACAAATTGCAAATTATTTAATAAGATTAATTTCAGGTGTGAAAATACATGATTTTGGCACTACATTGAGAATATATAAAAAAAGTATAATTGAACAATTAGAATTATATGGTGAATTACATCGTTTTATTCCTGCATTAGCAAGTCAATATAGTTTAAAAATTAATGAAATACCTATTTCAAATCCAAAAAGAAAATTTGGTAAATCTAATTATGGATTAAATCGCATTATTAAAGTAATAATTGATTTAATAACTGTAAAATTTTTAATTTCTTATGTTACTAAACCATTACAATTTTTTGGACTTTTTGGACTTTTCTTTTTTGGAACTGGTTTCTTCATTGCCCTGATTTTAACTATTCTCTGGCTTTTTAATTATCTTGAAATGCCTGATAATTATGGCACTCTTATTCTTGCTGTGTTTTTTATGTTGATTGGTCTTCAAATATTTTTCGTTGGTTTAAATACTGAAATAAATTCAAGAATATATATGCGGACATCAAATAAAAAACCATATTTTATTGAAGAAAAAATAAATTTTTAATATGAATAATTTTGAAAGTTATAAAAAAATAATCGAACAAATTAAAAATAATGATGAGGTATATTTATTTATTTCATTTGAAAAAAATAATTTATTTAAATTAGGTTCCAAAATTTTACTTGATAAAAATTTTAATATTCTTTTTTCTGAGTTAGAAAATATAAATAAAATAAATTTTAAGAATATCGAATTTGCAAAAGAAAAAACAGGAAAACAAAAAATAAAAATTGGTGAACAAACAATAAATTTTTATGTAGAAAAGTTTCAGGTACCTTATAGAATTATCATTTTTGGTGCGGGACATATCTGTCTTGCATTATGTAATTTATTGCAATTCTTTGATTTTAATATTTTAGTTGTTGATGATAGAATTGATTTACTTGAAAAATTAAATTTTCCAAAAGTAAAAAAATTAAATATAGAATTTACAGAAATAAATAATAATATACAAATAAATGAAAATGATTTTTTAGTTATTATTACTCGTGGACATATATATGATAAAGAAGTATTAGAACAAGTAGTAAATTCAAATGCAAAATATATTGGTATGATAGGTTCGAAAAAGCGTGTAATTGCAGTGAAAAAATTATTAAGTGAACAAGGTGTATCAGAAGAAAAATTAAATCAAATATATGCACCAATTGGTCTTCCAATAAGTAATAATCAGGTTGAAGAAATAGCATTATCAATCTTATCACAAATAATAGCAGTAAAAAATAATAAAATTAATTTTGTAAGATTTGTATATGAAAAATTTAATAAATCTTTTTAATGAAGGATTAAGAGCAGAAGTTCCATTTGTGCTTGTTACTGTTGTTGATGTTTGTGGTTCTGCTCCACAATCTGCTGGTGCAAGAATGATTGTTTTTGCTGATAAAACAATTATTGGTACTGTTGGTGGTGGTTGTGTAGAAGGTGAGGTAATTCAAGAAGCAATAAAAATGCTTGTTTATAATAATGAAAAAGAAATCAAAATAATTAAAGTTGATTTAACTGATGAAATAGGAAATAAGGATGGTGATATTTGTGGGGGCTCAATGTTCTTTCTTCTCGAAAAAATTTCTAATAATTAAAAAAATTTTATTCATATTTTGTTTTATGATTTTTTCCTCTTTTAATTTATTTGCTGCTGATTTAAAAGAAGAAATAAATGATAATAATTTATTTGATTTAATAAATGATACTTCATTATATATTTTATTTTTTGATGTTGACCAGGCTGATGCTGCATTTATCATAACGCCAGAAAAAAAATATTTTTTAATTGATGCTGGGAATTGGGGCGCGGGCGAATTTGTTATTGCTCCAATTTTAAAAAAATTAAATATAAATACAATTGATAAATTTTTTATTTCACATCCACACGGCGACCATCATGGTGGTGCTTATTATTTGCTTTCAAATTTCAATGTTAAAGAATTAATTGATGCTGGTATTATCACAACTGCTGAAAAATATAAAGAAATTTTAGACTTATGTATTTCTAAAAAAATTGGTTATTCAGTACCTTTATCAAATAGTGTGGTATATGAAGAACCTGATTTAGAAATTATTTGTTTGCAGAATAATGAAAAGTATTTACATGATTTAGGTTTAAATGAGAGTTCAATGATTTTAATGTTGAAATATAAAAATTTTAAAGCAATTTTTACTGGTGATGTTGAGACAGAAGGTGAACATTATTTACTAAATCATACAATACATAATATAGAAGCAGATATAATTAAAGTTCCACATCACGGTAGTATCACATCAAGTACTGATGATTTTATAAACGCAGTTAAACCAAAAGTTGGTGTAATTAGTATTGGTTATCGAAATTATTTTAATCACCCATCAGCCAAAACAATAAAGCGATATAAAGAAATAGGAACAAAAATATATAGAACAGATTATAATGGTCACATTCTTATAAAAACTGATGGTGATAGTTTTAGTGTAATTTATCAGTTAAAAGATAGATATAAAACAAAAGAGATAAAAAATGTATTGGAAGAGACATCCAAATTAATCTGGCAGGAAAAAAAATATGGTGAAGCAATAAAGGTGTTAAATTCAATTTATGACTCAGCACCAGAAAATCCAGAAATAAATAGCAGATTAGGTTATGCACTTTATTGTGATAGTCAATTTACAGAAGCAGAAAAATATTTATTAAAAGCAATTGAATTAAATCCACAGGATTTTTATGCACGAATAAATATTTCTAAAATTTATGAATTAAATAATTTACCAGAAAAAGCAATAAAATATTTAGAAGAAGCAGTAAAATTAGAACGACATGGTCGTAAGATGGAAGATTTATATAAAAAAATAGAAGAGTTAAAAGAAAGATTATCAAAATGAATTTTTATAAATAATATTTTAAAACTTTCAATAATAACAATTTTTTAAGTTGACAATTTGCCTGCTAATTTTTAATATATAAAATAAATAATCTAAATAAAAAGGGAAAAGATAAATGAAAATAATAACTGAACAAATAACAATAAAAACAAAAGGAAATAATGATATTATTGATATAACAAATTTAATCGAAGAAAAATTAAAAGAAACAAAATTAAATGAAGGTTTTATAAATATTTTTATTGCAGGTTCAACAGCGGGAATAACAACAGTTGAATATGAATCAGGACTGATAAAAGATTTGAATGATTTATTTGAAAAGATAGCACCATCATCAAAAAATTATGCACATAATTTTAGATGGCATGATGGTAATGGTCATTCACATTTATTATCTTCATTATTTAAGACTAATTTTACAGTGCCTTTTAAAAATAATGAATTATTACTTGGCACCTGGCAGCAAATAATTTTTATTGATTTTGATATTCATCCACGCACGAGAAATGTGATTGTTCAAATTATTGGAGAATAATATAATGGCATTTTATAATTCTGATTTTCATAGAAATTATTTTCATTCTTTTCATCAAACATTAATTGGTAGAATAATAATAATAAATTCAATAATTTTTCTTCTCGCTTTTTTCAATGTCAAAATAAATAATTATTCAATAATAAATTTATTTGGTCTTTTACCCGCTGATTTGTTAAAATTCAAAATCTGGCAAATTTTTACTTATATGTTTGTTCATTCTGATATTATGCATTTATTCTGGAATATGCTTACTTTACTAATGTTTGGAATAGAACTTGAAAGATTATGGGGCGCAAAAGAATTATTTAAATACTATTTAATATGTGGTGCTGGTGCTGCTGTGTTTTCTTTTCTTTTTATTAATAATACTTCTATTTATATTATTGGTGCATCAGGTGCTATTTTCGGGCTTATGCTTGCTTATAGTAAAATTTATCCTGACAGTGAAATTTTATTCTTTTTTGTATTTCCTATAAAAATTAAATATGCAGTAATTATTTTAGCTATCATCAGTTTGCTATTAAGTTTTGATAGAACAACAAATATTGCACATTTTACACATTTAGGTGGATTTGTTATTGGTTATTTATATCTCTTTTTTCAAACAAAAACTTTTAGTTTTCAAAATTACATTCAAAATATTCAGCAAAAAAAAAGAAAGAATAAATTAATAAAATTAGATAAAGAAATAAGTTTAATGCAATCAAAAGTCGATGAATTATTAAAAAAAATTTCGGAAAGTGGAATAAATAGTTTAACTAAATCAGAAAGAAAAATATTATTAAAAGCATCAGAATTAATAAAACAAAAAGATGAAATATAAAATTTTTATTTTATTATTTTTATTGATTGTAAATTTATATAGTGAAGATACACCGATTATTTTAAATTTTAATTACAATCTGATATTTGGAAATGATATTCAATTATTTCAATTTTCAAATTTTACTTATGAAGATAATAAAAAAGATATAAAAAAAATAATACCAAAAAGAATTATAAAAAACAAACCAGAAATTGATGAATTGATTATTCAACAATTGGATTTTGAAAAAGAAATAAATTATTATTTTAATGATGTTGAAAATAAATTAGATTTTTATTTAGCGTATTTATATTATCCAGAAGATAATTATTTTCCTTTACTTAAAAAGTTAGATTTTACTTATGAGATAAATAAAAGAGTGAATAATTTTGAAATAGAAAAATTTGATTTTAAAAATTTTTTTTATTTCCCTATTAATTCAAAAATTTTATCAAATGTAATAATTCGTAATAATGATAGAATTGTAATATCATATAAAGAAAAAGTAAAAAATAAATTTGCTATAAATATTTTTAAAACAGAGTTTTTAGGTGGAATCGAATTTGAAGTGTTGACAAAAAATAAACAAGAAAAAATTCCATTTGCAACAATAAAAATAATAAATACATTAAATGAACCAATAAAGATAGTGAAAGCAGATGAAAATGGTAAAACATCTTTTTTAAAAGACGAAATTTTATTATTTGATAATTCTAATGATAAACCATATTATATTGAAGTATATAATCAAGGTCAAAAAATAAAAGAAGATAAATTACATATTGTAGCCAATCGTCATAAAAGCATTACCACCTGTTCAATAATTACAGACCAGGAACCTTTATCATTTTATGTAGGTAAAAAAGTAAAAATAAAAGGAAGAGTTTTATATCAGGATATTTATGAAAAAATAAAACCAGTGCAAGAAACAAAAATAAAATTATATGATGAAGAAGTAGGATTAACAGATATATATTCAACAAATTTTGAAAGGAATTTTCTTGCAGAAACATATACAAATTCAGATGGTGAATTTGAATTTAAAGAAATTGTAAATTATGATGGAAAATATAAAGACACAATTGATGCAATAATAATATTAGAATTAGAAACAAAAGATTCAAAAATGATAAATACATATTTAGGAACAGATATAGTTTATAGAATAAATATATACAAGCAGGAAAATATCTGGCCCATTGAAAATGAATATTGTACCAATGATATAATAATAACAGAAGAAAATAAAGATTATGATAAATATTTATTATTTCAATTAATAAATGAAAGTTATAAAAAAGAAAAGATTGATTGGTTCAGAAAAGCAAATAAATTACAAATAGTTTATCCTTTTTTACAATTAAAAAATTTAGAATTTACAAGTTTTAATTATCAATCAACAGAGAATATATTAAGAATATCAAAACAGATTGGTGATAAGATTTTAAAAACAGGTTCAGCTGAAAAATTTTTATTGTTTCAATAAATCAATTATTTCAACATTCATATCCTGTGTATTTAAAATACAAATATAAGATTTGCCTAAAAGCCATGTTCCAGTTTCACCTGGATTTATTATTAATGTATTTTTTATTTTTCTAATATCCTGTTTATGAGTATGGCCATAAACAATAACATCAAATTCACCACTATTTGCTAAAATATCGAGAAAATCAGGTATATGATATAATAAAAATTTTTTATTATCAAGAGTGAAAATGCCATATCTATCAAAAATTTTTGCTTTATTTTTAAATCTTTCTTTTAAAAAATCCTTTTCACCATCATTATTTCCAAATACGATATACATATCACAATTTAATTTTGAAAATTCGTTAAATGTAATTGGAGAGATTATATCACCAGCATGTAAAACTAATTCAACTTTTTTTTCATTAAAAATATCAACTGCTTTTTTTATTGTATGTAAATTTTCGTGTGAATCAGTCATAATACCAATTAACATTATTATCACCTCTTATTCTTCTTCTATAAATAATATTTGTTTATTTATTTCTTCAAAATCTGTTATACCGGCTAATACTTTTTCTAATGCTGATTGTTTTAATGTTTTAAAATTATTTTTTATTGCATACTCTTTGATTTTACTTGCTGCTGTTTTCTTTAAAACCATTTCTTTTATTTCTTTATCAAATTTTAAAATTTCAAAAACACCTGTTCGACCTTTATAACCTGTATAATTGCAAGAACTACAACCTGTTTTTTGATAAATTCGTTCTGGTAAATATGCATTATCAAAATTAAAATTATATTTTGTTAATATATCTTTATTTAATTTTATTGGTTGCTTACAATCATTACATAGTTTACGAACCAATCTCTGTGCAATTACTCCATTTATCGATGATGAGATTAAGTATGGTTCAATTCCCATATCTATTAATCTTGAAATACTACTGATAGAAGTATTCGTATGTAAAGTAGTTAAAACTAAATGACCTGTAAGTGCACTTTGAATTCCTATCTTGGCTGTTTCTGTATCTCGTATTTCACCAACTAAAATTATATCAGGGTCCTGCCTTAAAATTGAACGCAAACCATTGGCAAATGTTAACCCTATTTTCAAATTTACTTCTATTTGATTTATGTTTTCAAGTATATATTCAACCGGGTCTTCAATTGTAATAATATTATAACTCTGTGAATCTAAATTTTGTAAAATTGTATATAATGATGTTGTCTTACCACATCCTGTTGGTCCACAAACTATTATTATTCCAGATTTTTTTTCTAATATTTCTTTTAATAATTTAAGATTAACATCATCTATGCCTAATCGTTCTATATCTTTTATTAAATTTCTTTTTTCAAGTAATCGTAAGACAATTTTTTCGCCTTTTATTGTTGGTGATGTTGAAACACGAATATCAACTTCTTTATTATCAATTACAAGTTTTATTCTTCCATCCTGTGGTAATCTTTTTTCTGATATATCCATTCCTGAAATAACTTTTATTCTTGAAATTAGATTATTTTGTATGTTTATTGGTAATGATATTTTTTTATATAATATACCATCTATTCTAAAACGAATTTTTAATTCGTTTTCTTCTGGTTCAATATGTATATCACTCGCTCGTTCGATTATTGCCTGTCTGATTATCATATCAACTAATTTAACAATTGATGATGTTTCAACTGATAAATCAATCTTTTTTGTGAGTTTTTCTTCTTCTGTTAAATAATCTTCTTCTTTATATATTTGCTCGATTATGCTATTTATACTATCTGTTAATTGATATATAGAATTTATAATTTCAATTATTTTTGATTTTGACGCTAATAATGGCAAAACATCAAAATTTGTTTTTTTCTTTATTTCTTCAATTATATATATATTTAATGGGTCAGCCATTGCAACCAATAAAACTCTATCACATATTTTAAATAATGGAATTATTAAATTTTCTTTAATTGTTGTTATATCAAACATTTTAAGAAGTTTATTATCAATTAAATTGTATGAGAGGTTTATAAATGGATTTTCAAGTTTCTCTGAATATAATAAATATAATTTATCTTCTGAAATTATTTTTTGTTCATTCAAATATTCTATTATTTCTTCAATACTATCACTTCTATTAATTATATTTTGTATTTCTTCTGAACTTAAGATGTTATTTTCTATTATTATTTCTTTTAATAAATTTATATTCATTATTCTTCCTTAATGATATTTTTTATTTTTTCTGGCAACTCATCAATATTAAATTTTGACATTATAAAATTTTTTAATATACTTATTTTTTCTTTATTTTTTTCTTCTGCTTTTCTTAATTCAAAACTAATATTTTCATATAAATCTAAATATTCAGAGTATTCTTTTATTTCACTTTTTGTTTCTATAATGTTTTTTACTTTGACTCTTAAATTATGGATTTCTTCTGATTTTTTTACTAAAAATAATAATTCTTCGATATCCAATGGTTTGCTCATAAATGCTGAAATATTGTATTTTAACGCTTCTTCAACAACTTTCTCAGAACCAAATGCAGTTAATAATATAATTTCAATATCTGGATATTCTTTTTTTATTATTTTTGTTAATTCAATTCCATTTAATTTTGGCATGCTTAAATCAGTAATAACTAAAAATATTTCATTATGTTTTTCTTTTAATATTTTAACTGCTTCTTCGCCATCATACGCAAGTAAAGATTCATATTTATTTACTTTTAAATTATGCGCTAAAATAAAACATAAATTTTTATCATCATCAACTAATAACACTTTTTTATTGGTCATAACAAACACCTATTTTTTTCGCCATAATGATGGCAAATTTCTCTCTAATTCAATATTTTTAAATTCTTTACTTTTTCTTGCACCCCATTTCTTCACCCATTCAGCCATATTTTTCAAGCCTTCTAAAATTGTATATTTTTTTGTGTAATTAAAGTATTTTTTTATTTTTGTATGTGTGCAATATGCAAATTTTGCTTCCTTTCTTGGTGGATAATATTTTATTTTTAATTTCCAATTAAATAAATCGCTCACCATTTTTGCTATCTCATTTACAGTTAAAACTTCATCATCACCAATATTAAAAATTTCATTATAACATTTTTTATTAAATGCAGATTGGGTAATTATATCAGAAATATTTTTTATATAAGTAAATGCTCGTTGCTGATTTCCATCACCAAATACTGTTAATGGTTTATTTTGTAAAATTTGATTCATAAAAATTCCAATTACATTTCGATATTTATCAGCAATATTCTGACGCTCACCAAATACATTATGCGGTCTAAATATTATATAATTTAAGCCAAATAACTCTTTTGTTATTCGCAATTCTTCTTCAACTGCTAATTTTGCAATACCATAAGAATCCGCTGGTACTGGTTTTGTATCTTCACTAAATGGTGGTTTTAAATGCCCATAAACTGCAATTGACGATGTAAAAACAAAACATTTTATATTGTGATTAACAGCGCAATTTATTAGATTTATACTTCCAATTAAATTATTATTGTAATTAAATAATTTTATATGTGAACTTAATATTTCTGCTGCATAAGCAGCTAAATGATAAACATAATCTATTTTGTATTCTGAAAATATTCGTTTTATCAATTGAGTATTTGTTATTGAACCTTTAATGAATTTCGCTGCTTTATTTACATTTGCTTTATAACCACCACTTAAATCATCTAATACTATAACTTCTTTTTTTAATTTAATTAATTCATCAACAACATGAGAACCAATAAAACCAGCGCCACCTGTTACAAGGCAATAACCCATAATTTTTTCCTTTGATTTTTTAATTTTTTTTATTATATAAAAAAAATTTTTTAATGTCAATAAATTATTATCAATGAATGATTTGAAATTATGTGGAGTGAATAAGCAAATGCAAAAAATTATAGAATTGACGATTTAGGTAAATAAAGCAGTTTAAAATCTTTAATAAATAAAATATTTTATCAGATAAAAATGATGATAGTTGACAAATTTAATTAATCTATATAACAATGATTACAAATTTTTTAAATTTTATTTGACAAATTTTGGAAAAATTTATATTCTGTTATTTAAACTTTTAAGATTTAAAATGATGAGAGGTTTTAGTATGAAAAAAAATAATAAATCAAATAATTTTGATTTAAAAGATGAAGATTTACAGGTTTTTTTAGATGATATAAAAGAAAATTTAGAAATTATTCAGGAATTATTTTTAAAATATGAAAAAGAAAATTTAACAAAAATTGAATTTGATGATTTGAAAAGAAAAATCCATATTTTAAAAGGAAGTGCAGCATTTCTAAAATTAAATAATTCCAGTGAAGTTGCACATATTTTAGAAAATATTTTAGATGGTATTGAAAAAGGACAGTATTCAAAAGAAGAAATAATTAATTTACTAATTGAAGCAGTTGGTGATTTAATTGACTTTTTTAATAAATTTAGTTTATCAAAAGATTTAAAAGAAGATAAAGAAGATAAAGAAATAAATTTGCTTGTTTTATTAGAAAAATTAAGATTATTTAAAGAAACAGATATATCAGAAAAAGAAATAGTCGAAGAAATCGAAAAGCCATCAAAAGAAAAAAAAGCGTCAAAAAAAGAAGAAGAAAAAATATTAATAAAAAAAGAATATAAAAAATATGATTATGATAGTTATGATAAAAATACATTAAATGACTTTTTATCAGAAGCAAATGAGATGCTAAGTGATATTTCACAGACATTACTTGAATTAGAAAAAGATTATAAAAATAAAGAAGTAATAAATGACTTATTTAGAGTATTGCACACATTAAAAGGTTCATCAGGTATGGTTGGACTTCTTTCAATAAATTATATTGCACATGCGTTAGAGGAAATACTTGATTTCGCAAGAAATGATACTCTTGTTATAACATCACAAATAGTTGATGTTATGTTTTCAGGAATAGATAAAATACAGGAATTAATAAAGAAAATAGAAACAGGTAAAGAACCAAATGAAAATGTTGATAAACTATTAACAAAGATATATTTAGCAAAAGAGAATAAATTAAGTGAAGAGATAAGTATTCAAAAAGATGAAGTAAAAGAAAAAAAAGGAGGTGAACAAATGGAAATAGAAAAGGAAGAAATAAAAACAGAAGTAAAAGAAAAAACAGAAGCAGAAAAAGAAAGTAAACAAACAAGCACTTCCGCAAATGCATCAACAGTACAACAATCGTTAAGAATAGATGTGAAGAAATTGGATAATGTGATGAATCAAATGGGCGAATTAGTAATTGAAAAAATAAGATTACACGAATTTATTAAAGAATTTATAAACTATGGAAAAAATATAAGACGATTGAAGAAAAAAATATTAAGCAAACAAATGAATGTAAATGAATTAGTGTTGGACATAATGAAAGAGTTAGATAGAGAGGCGGATAAATTATCAATTATATCTGAAAGTTTCGATCGTATAAGCACTAATTTACAGGAAAGTGTAATGCAAATGCGATTAGTTCCAATATCGCAGATATTTACTCGTTTTCCAAGAATCGTTCGTGATTTATCAAAAAAGATGAATAAAAAAATAAATTTTATAATCGAAGGTGAAGAAACAGAAATTGATAAAGGAATAATTGAAAAATTAATGGACCCATTAATCCATATAATAAGAAATAGTATTGATCATGGAATAGAAACAGAAGAAAAAAGAAAAAGTATAGGGAAAAAACCAGAAGGAACTTTATATCTAAAAGCATATTATAAAGGTGATAAAATAGTAATAGAAATAGAAGATGATGGAGCAGGCTTGAATCTAAAAAAGATAAAAGAAAAAGCAGTTCAAAAAGGATTAATAGATAAAGAGGCAGTTGAAAGATTAGATAAAGATGAAATAATATCATTGATTTTCCAGCCAGGTTTTTCAACAGCAGATACAGTAACAGATTTAAGTGGTCGTGGCGTGGGAATGGATGTTGTGAAAACAACAATTGAAGGTTTGAATGGAACAATATCAATAAAGAGTGAGGAAAAAAAAGGCACAACAATTCAATTATTAATACCATTAACTTTAGCAATAATGGAAGTATTACTTATTAAATCAGTAAATCGAACGCTCGCTATTCCACTATATATAATTCAAGAAACTGTATTTTGTAAGAAAAAAGAAATATATGAATTAGGTCATAAAATTGTTTTTAATTTAAGAGGTATTGTTATACCATTAATAGTATTAAATGAATTACTTGGAATTGAAGGAGATTCACTTTTTGTAAAAGCAAGTGGTGATACTGCAATTCCAATTGTTGTGATAAAATTAGGAGAAAAATATTACGGCATAATTGTTGACTTATTTGAAGGAAAACAGGAAATTGTGTTAAAGACATTAGGTAGTTTATTACAAAAATCACCATTTGTAAATGGTGCAACAATAATGGGCGATGGTAATGTTATTTTAATTTTAGATGTGTTAGCAATTATTAGAGAAGCAAATAAATATTCATTTCAGAAAAAAGAAAGTAAGGAAAGTATACAAAAGCAAAAAAAATTAGCACAGAGAAAAAAAGCTTTAGTTGTTGATGATGCTTTACCTGTTCGATTATTTCTAAAAAAAATATTAAGCGAAGAAGAATTTGAAGTTGATGAGGCGGAAAATGGTAAGGTAGCATTATATAAAGCAAAAGAAAAAAAATATGATTTATTTACAATTGATTTTTTAATGCCTGAAATGGATGGTTATGAATTATGTCAGGAATTAAGGAAAATAGATAAATATAAAAAAACACCAATGATAGCAATATCATCAAAAAGTGAAAAAGTAGATAAAATAAAGGGTTTTGAAGTTGGGATTGATGAATATTTAGTAAAACCAGTTGAAAGAGATTTATTTGTAGATGTTGTAAAAAAATATATAGAATAAAAAGTGCCCGTAGTTCAACTGGATAGAATGCAGGATTCCGATTCCTGAGGTTGGAGGTTCAACTCCTCTCGGGCACAAAAAATTTACAAATAAAAATTCTTCCATTTATAAATGGTTATGGGGTTTATTTAAATGATGTCTTTTTAAATCTCTTATTTTAATAAATGTAATGCTTCATTTCTTGTTCGTTGGTCTTTTAAAAAAATTCCTTTCATACAGGATGTTACAGCCATTGTGCCTGGTTTTTTTACTCCTCGCATAGTCATACATAAATGTTCTGCTTTTAATATTACCATTACTCCTTTTGGTTGTAAATATTTCATTATTTCTTCTGCAATTTGTGTTGTTATTCTTTCTTGCTGTTGTAATCGTTTTGATATTGCATCAACTATTCTTGCTAATTTACTTAATCCAGTAATTTTATTATTATTAGGTATATAAGCGACATTAGCATAACCATACATAGGTAAAAAATGGTGTTCGCAAATAGAATAAAAGGGAATGTCTTTGACAATAATCATTTCATCATGTTTATCTTCAGTAAATACTTTAAATATTCTGGAAATATCAACTGAATAACCAGAAAATAATTCTTCATACATTTTTGCCACCCGTTTTGGTGTTTCTAATAATCCTTCTCTTTTTTTATTTTCGCCAATTGCTTCAATTATCATTTCAATTGCTTTCTCTATTTTCTTTGTATTAATTTTTTTAATTTTTTGATTGTTCATTTTCTTTTTTTTGCTCCTCTTCTTTTTTATCTTCATTTTCAACTTCATTATTTTTATTCATAAATTCTGTTATTACATCACGCCATATTTCTTCATAATCAAGTTCTTTTAAATTATCAACAATAACAATAATTTTTACTCTTCTGTTTTTTCGCCTGCCTTCGGCTATGTAATTACTTGCTATTGGTTCTGCGTCTGCTTTACCAAAAGTAACAATTATTTCTTTTGGTAAATTATAATTTTCAATAAAAATGTTTTTTACAAAATTCGCCCGTTTTTCTGATAATATCAAATTTTCACGAGGTTCACCAATACTATCAGTAAAGCCATGAATCTCTATTCTAAAATTCGGTGTTTTCTTTTCTTCTAACATTTTAAATTCTGGTATTGTTATATCTATTTTTCTTTCTTTTATTTGCTCTTCAAGTTTATCTTTTATTGATTTGAATATTTCTTTTTCTTCTTGCTCTATTATTTTTCTCTCTGTTGGTATTTCATTTTTAATAAATTCATCTTTCATTTTCTGATATTCATTATACAATCTTTTAATATAAGCACCAATTTTATTTATCGGTGTAAATGCTTCATCTAATAGTTTATATTCATTTTCACTAAATAAACCATCACTAAAAGTAAAAATAATTTTATCATCAAAAAAAGTTCTCGCAACCTGTATTTTATCAGTTGATTTTGCTTTCTTCCTTTTAAATATTTCTATTTCTTCGCCACGGATTAATGCCTTTAATTCTTCACCTGTCATTGTCTCTTTTTCAATTAATACTTCTGATATTTTTATTAATAACTCTTTATTATTGTTTAATATTTCTTTTACTTTATTATATTGTTCTGTTACTATTCCTTTTATTTCAGCATCAATTTCCTGCGCTGTTTTTTCACTATAATCTTTATGATAGGCTAATTCTCTACCTAAAAAAATTGATTCTTCTTTTTTACCAAATGTTAGTTTTCCTAATTTTTCACTCATTCCCCATTCACAAACCATTTTCCTTGCAATATTTGTTGCTCGCTCAATATCATTTGCTGCACCATTACTTATATCTTCAAATATTATTTCTTCTGCTACTGTGCCACCAAGTAAAACAGCTATTTGTGCAAGCAAATATGATTTTTTTAATGTGTATTTATCTTCTTTTGGTAATTGCATCGTCACGCCTAATGCTCTGCCGCGAGGTATTATTGTTATTTTATGTAATGGGTCTGTTCCAGGTGTCATTTCTGCAACTAATGCATGGCCTACTTCGTGATATGCTATTACTTTCTTTTCTTTCTCATTTATTACCATACTTTTTCGTTCTGGTCCCATCATTACTTTATCTTTTGCTAAATCAAGCATCTCCTGTGTTACCATTTCTAAATTATGTCGTGCTGCTAATAATGCCGCTTCATTTACTAAATTTGCTAAATCAGCGCCTGTAAAACCTGGTGTTCCACGCGCTATCTCTTCTAAATCAACTGTGCTTTCTAATGGAATATTTCTTGTATGAACTTTTAATACACCGATTCTGCCTTTTATATCTGGTATATCAACAACAACCTGCCTATCAAATCTGCCAGGTCTTAATAATGCAGGGTCTAATACATCAGGTCGGTTTGTCGCTGCTATTATTATTATGCCTTCATTTGAATCAAAACCATCCATTTCAACTAATAATTGATTTAATGTTTGCTCGCGTTCATCATGACCGCCACCTATACCAGCGCCGCGCATCCTTCCAACTGCATCAATTTCATCAATAAATACTATACACGGTGCGTGTTTCTTACTTTGATTAAATAAATCACGAACTCTACTCGCACCAACACCAACAAACATTTCTACAAAATCAGAACCACTTATACTAAAAAATGGTCTGTTTGCTTCACCTGCCACTGCTTTTGCTAATAATGTTTTTCCAGTGCCAGGTGGACCAATTACTAAAACACCTTTTGGAATTTTGCCGCCTAATTTTTGAAATTTTTTTGGGTCTTTTAAAAATTCTATTATTTCTTCTAATTCTTTTTTTGCCTCTTCACATCCTGCTACATCTGCAAATGTTACTCTTTTCTGGTCTGCTTGAAGCATTTTTGCTTTACTTTTACTAAATGAAAATGCTCCTTTTGAACCTGAATATATTTGCCGATAAAAAACAAACCAGAGAAATAAAATAAAGCCAATCATTGGTCCCCAACTAATAAATAAATCAAACCAAAAACTTCTGCCACTTGTTGATTGACCGGATATTTCTATATTATTTTTTTCTAAAAAACTTATTAAATTTGGGTCATTATATGGTATCAAACAAATATATTTATTTCCTGAAATTGAAGTGGCTATTATTTTTTTTTCAATTTCATTTATTTCGACATTTTTAATTTCACCTTTTTCTACCATTTTTTTAAATTCTGAATATATTATATTTCTTTCTTTTATTTGTGGATTTATTGATTGTGTCTTAAAGAAAAAATATAGTAACAAAATTAAGAATAACCAGAATGCTAAATTTTTTAAACCATTTCCTTTTTTCATTTATTTTTTTGCCTCCATTAATCTTCATCTAAATATAGTCCTGCTTTATTTAATACTTCTTCATTTGGTACAAATATAAAATCATAATTCCTAAAAAATTCAGAATAATCAAGTCCATAACCAACTACAAATTTATCTTCTATTGTAAAACCAACATAATCTATTTCTAATGGAACTAATCTTTGTGATGGTTTGTTTATTAAACAACATACTTTTAATGATTTTGGATTCCTTGTTTCTAATGTCTTTTTTAAATTTATTAATGTTAAACCAGTATCAACAATATCTTCTATTATTAAGACATTTTTATTTTCTATATTTTCTTTTATATCTTTTATAATTCTGACAATGCCACTTGATTTTTTACTCTTACCATAACTTGATACTGATATAAAATCAAGAATTATTGGAAGATTTATATATTTTATTATATCAGTAAAAAACATAACAGCACCACGCAATACACAGATTATTATTATTTCATTTTCATTTTGATAATCGCGTGTTATTTTCTCACCTAATTCTTTTATTCGATTTTGCAATTCTTCTCTATTTATTACTATTTCTTTTATAAAACTTTTTTTATATATTATTTCTTTTAATTCTTGATTTGACATTTTTATTTTCTGCTCCTTTTTATTTTTTATAAAATTTTTTTATAAAAATATCAAGATTTTTTTGTAAAAAAGTTTATAAATAATTTATTTCTTTATTAAAGTCAATTTTTATTTTTTAAAAAAGAAATGTGTATAAACTTTATATTTTCATTTTTTATAAAAAAGAAAAATTACATAACTAAAATATATTACGAGAAAAATAATTCCTTCTGTTCTATCAATTTTTCTGACTTTTCCTGTAAAAACAAAAATGAATAATAATAGAGAAGCAAGAATATTTAAAAGCAAATCAATATTATTTGTTCCTGCAATATTAATAGGATAAATTACACTTGAAATTCCTAAAATAAAAAAGACATTAAAAATATTTGAACCAATAACATTACCAAGTGCTAAATCAATTTCTTTTTTATGTAGAGCAACCAATGAAGTAATAAGTTCTGGTAATGAAGTGCCAATTGCAACAATTGTTAAGCCAATTACTCGTTCACTTATCCCTAATGATAATGCAATTTTTTTTGCACTATAAACTATAAGCCATCCACTACCAAATAAAAAACAGAGACTTAATATTATTATTATTATTGATTTTAGTATTGTGTATTCTTTAACAATTAAATTCTTATCACACTCGTTTTTTAATCCTATAAAAAAATTATATACGAGAAAAATAGTAAAAAATAATAACAATATAATTCCATCACTTCTTGAAATGTAAGAAAAAGAAAGAGCATCAATTATTTTATCATTTGCAAGAATTAAAGTAACTAATGCTGATAAAAAACAGAAAGGAATTTCTATCCATGTTGTATTTGGTTTTACAAGAAGTGGAGTAAAAACAGCACTAATTCCAGCAATCAGCAATATATTGGCAATATTAGAACCAATTACATTACCAAGAGCAATTTCATTTGATTTTGCTAATGAGGCTATTATGTTAACTGATAATTCAGGGGCTGATGTGCCAGATGCTACAATAGTTAAACCAATCACAATTGTAGGTATATTTAATCTTTTTGCTAATGCTGTTGAACCATCGATTAAAAAATCAGCACTTTTTACCAATACATAAAAGCCAATAATTAAGAGGAAAAAATTTAATAACATAAAGATTTTATATCATAAAAATAAAGAAAAAGTCAATTATTATTATTTTGAAAAAATTATAAATACACTTTGAATTTAAGTTAATTTAATTGATATTTTCTTTTTATTAATTTAACTAACTTTAATTAAAATTTTTTATTTTATATAAAATAATTGCTACAGATGAAGAGAGATTTAATGAATTAAAATTTTCGTTTATTGGTATTCGTATTATTTTATCACTAATTCTTAAAAAATTATATCTCACTCCTTTATCTTCACTTCCAAATATTATTAAACAGGGATATTCTATTTTTGTTGTATTTATTATTTCAGTGCCGTTTACATCAATTGAATAAATTTTGTATGAATAGTTTTTAAATTTTTGGATTATAGAATTCAAATTATTTACTGGATAAATGTTCATATATGCAGCAGCGCCAGCTGATGCTTTCATTACTGCTGATGTAATTAAAACACTATTATTTGTCTGTAAGATAATATTATCAAAACCAAAACAATAACAATTCCTTAATGCTGCACCTAAATTTTGTGGGTCCTGAATTGAATCAAAAATTATATATACTTTTGACAAATTTTCTTTTTTTTCAAGATTTAATTTTTGATATGGATAACTCTCAACTTCTATAACTATATTTTGATGATGTTTATTTTGAACTAATTGAAATAATTTTTGTTTTGTTACAATTTCAATTTTATAATAATTTTGTAATTTTGTTAATTTATTTTTTTCTATATCATTTGTGTAAATTTTTTTTATTGCAAATCTTTTTGATTTAATTATTTCTTTTAATATATTTTTTCCATAAAAAAGAAGTGTATTATTATTCATTTTCTTTTGGCTGTTTCTTTATTGAAATTATTATATCATAACAATCAAGAAAAGATTCCACTATTTCCAGGTCAAAATGTTTGCCTGATTGTGCTTTAATAAAATTTAATATTTCTTCTTCTGTCCATGGTTTTTTATAAGATCGAGTTTCAGATAATGCATCATATACATCAGCAAGAGCAACAATTCTTGCAAATAAAGGAATTTCTTCACCTTTTTTACCTCGGGCTGCACCATCATCATTTTTATAATCTTCTAATGGTTGTCCTGTTTCAATATTTATCCAGCCTGGATAACCTGTCCCATCCCATTTTTCATGATGATTTAATGCTATTTCTTCGCATGCTTTATCAAGTTCTGTTATGCCGCTACTAAATAATTTTGCACCTAAATAAGTATGTTTTTTCATTTCAGCAAATTCTTCATCAGTTAATTTATCAGGTTTTTTAAGTATTCTGTCACTTATTGCAATCTTACCAACATCATGCAGCATAGAAGCAAGTTTTAAAATATCTTTATCTGCTTCTATCTTTTTTTCTACTATGTTTTTTTTCTTTGCCCAGTTTTCATAAATTTCAATTGAATAATATGATACTCGTTCGACATGTGCTCCTGTTTCTTTTGGATCACGTAATTCTGCCATTTTTATCATTCTTAATATAATATCACGAGTTAATTTTGCTCTTTCAAGTGCTGCTGATGCTAAATTTGCAAAATGTTGTACAACTGTAATTTCTTCATTTTCAAATATAGTTAATTCACCATCTTGATTCTTTTTATTTATTAATTGAAATACACCTAATATTTCATCATTGATTGATTTTAAAGGAACAGTTAAAACTGATTTTGTTTTGTAATCAAATTTTTTATCATATTCACAATTAAAACTATAACTTTCATTTTTAGTAATTTTATAAACATCATCAATATTAAGTACTTTACCTGTTTTTGCTACATAACCTGAAAGTGATTTTTCATTTATTTCAATTTTAAATGAAGTATATGGTAATTTTTTTTCTTTTAATCTTTTTTGAATTGTATCATTTTGTGAAAAAGCAAAACGTAAATAATTCCCTTCTTTAATATAAATCGAGCCTGCATCAGAGTTTGTTAATTGTCTGGCTTTAAAAAGAATTAACTCAAGTAATAAATCAATATCCTTTATTTTACTTAATTCAAGACCAGTTAATATTATTTCTTCTAATTTTTTTGCTTTATTTTGGTAATCCATAACTTTTTGTAATAATATTTCTTGACAGTTTTATTTTTTATATATTAAAATTAAAAATTTATATTATATTTTTATATAAGTCAAATAAAATTATGGAAAAAATAATTACAAGGTTTCCACCAAGCCCAACAGGTTATTTACATATTGGCGGTGCAAGGACTGCTTTATTTAACTGGCTGCTTGCAAAAAAATATAATGGAAAATTTATTTTAAGAATAGAAGATACTGATAAAGAACGCTCTTCTTTTGAATCAGTTCAGATGATTCTTAATGATTTAAAATGGTTAGGACTGAATTGGGAAGAAGGTCCAGATATTGGTGGACCACATTATCCTTATTTTCAATCAGAAAGAAAGGATATTTATTATAAATATGCAGAACAATTAGTTAAAGAAAAAAAGGCATATTATTGTTTTTGTACAGAAGAAGAACTTGAAGCAGCACGCACAGCAGCAAAACAGAATAATGAAGTTTTTAAATATAATAGAAAATGTCTTAAATTATCAGATAGTGAAAAGAATGAATTAATTAAAACAGGAAAAAAATTTGTAATTAGATTTAAAGTTCCTGAAAATAAAGAAATAATTATAAATGATGTGGTAAAAGGTGAAGTGATTTTTAATACTGATGTATTAGATGATTTTATAATTATAAAATCTGATGGCGGAGCAATTTATAATTTTGCTGTTGTTGTTGACGATGCTTTAATGGGTGTTACACATATTTTAAGAGGTGATGACCATTTATCTAATACTCCAAAACAAATTTTATTATATGAAGCATTAGGTTTTAAAGTGCCTGTTCTTGGACATGTTTCTATGATTCTTGGTGAAGATGGCCAAAAATTAAGTAAACGGCATTGTGCAACTGCAGTTGGTGAATATAAAAAACAAGGTTTTTTAAAAGAAGCAATTATAAATTATTTAGCATTACTTGGTTGGTCTCCACCTGATAATAGAGAAATTTTTTCTGTTAATGAATTAATAAATTTATTTTCAATTGAGAAGTTATCAAAAAGAGCAGCAATTTTTGATTTTACAAAATTGAAATGGATGAATGGTCAATATATTAAAAAATTAAATGAAGATGAATTATTTGAAAGAATATTTGATTTTATTGATGATAAATATAAAAGATTATTTGATAATGAACGCTTAAAGAAAATAGTTTATTCATTAAGAGAATATATTGAGAAATTAGATGAAATAAATAAATATATGAGTTTTTATGATTGGACAAATTTTAGTTTTTCTGATGAATCAAATACTTATAAAGAAAAATATGATTTTAAAAAGTTAGCAAATTTATTTATTGAAACAATGAATGAATTTAATAATTTAAAAGAAAAAAATAAATTTGAATTTGTAAAAAAATTTCAAAATAGAGCAGAAATTAAAGGTAAAGAATTCTATGTTATTTTAAGAATTTTATTAACTGGTGAAGTAAAAGGACCAGAATTAGTTTTTTTATTTGATTATTTAACCAAAGATGAATTAATAAAAAAAGTCACATTTCATTTAAAAGGATAAAATGGTGATAATATGAAAATTGTAATTGGTTCAGACCATGGCGGTTTTAATTTAAAAGAAAAGATAAAAGAATTTTTAATAAGTAAAAATATTGATATTTTCGATGTTGGTACACATAATACTAATTCAACAGATTATCCAGATTATGCAAAAAAAGTAGTAAATGGAATACTCAAAAATGAGTATGAAAGTGGTATTTTAATATGCGGCACAGGAATTGGTATGTCTATTGTAGCAAATCGTTATAAAGGCATTCGGGCTGCTTTATGTTTAAATGAATATATGGCTGAAATGAGTAGAAAGCATAATAATGCTAATATATTGGTTTTAGGTGGTAGATTATTAACTTTTGAATTAGCAATAAGAATAGTAGAAATATGGTTAAATACAGGCTTTGAAGCAGGACGGCATCAAAATAGAATTGATAAAATTGATAAAGATTAATTAAAATATGGAAATAAAAAAATATTTAAAAGATAGAAAAATTGCAATAACTATTTATGGTGCTGTTATAAATGTTATATTAAGTTTTTTAAAAATTATCATTGGTATAATAGGTAATAGTCGCGCGCTTATTTCAGATGGTTTTCATACTTTATCTGATTTACTTTCTGATATTGTTATAATAGTTGGAATAATTCTTGGTGATATACCATCAGATGAAACACATAATTACAGTCATAAAAAAATTGAAACCTTTGCAGAATTAATTTTAGGTTTATTATTAATTGGAGTATCAGTATATATTGGAGTTTCATCAGCAATTGCGATATATTATCATCATGAAATTAGACCACAACTTATCACAATTATTGCTGCTTTTATTTCAATTGTATCAAAAGAATATTTATATAGAATTACTAAAAAAGTTGCAAAAGAAGAAAATAATAATGCGATATTAGCAAATGCATGGCATCATCGAAGTGACGCTTTTTCTTCTATACCTGTTTTTATTAGTTTAATAATTATTCAATTTTTTCCATCATTACATATTATTGATGCTTATATAAGTATCTTAATTGCTTTTATAATTGTAAGAGTTGGCTGGCAAGTTTCATATACTGCTTTTCAAAAAATAATTGATGTTTCACCTGACAAAAAAATTCGCGAACAAATTTACAATATAATAGGTGAACATAAAGAAATACTTGATTATCATAAAGTAAGAATGCGCTATATTGGAAATAAAATTTATATTGATTGCCATATTTTAGTTGATGAAAATTTATCAGTTAAAGAAGCACATCATATTTCAACAATTTTAAAGGAAGAAATATTTAATAGTTTTGAAAATATTTTTGATGTGGTAATACATATTGAACCCTATGAAAAAAAGCAGAGTGAATAAAAATGATAACGAAAGAAGATTTAGAGAAATTTGTAAGATTAAATGAGAATATAACTGAAATAAAAGAGATATTTAAAATAGAAAAAAGGTCAGAGGAAATAATAGAATTAGAGAAAGAAATGAGTAAAGAAAATTTTTGGGATGATAAAAATAAAGCTAAAAATATAGTGCAATTAGTAGATGAACATAAAGAAATAATAAATAGTTATAAAAATTTAGAAAAATTTTTTAATGATACAAAAGTAATATTAGAACTTTTAGCAGAAGCAGAAGATGAAAATTTAGAAAAAGAATTTTTAGAGAATTTAGAGAAATTAGAGAATAAGATAAAAGAATTAGAATTTATAAATTTATTAGATGATGAATTAGATAAAAATAATGCAATATTAAATATTCATCCTGGCGCAGGTGGCACAGAATCGTGTGATTGGGCATCAATGTTGTTTCGAATGTATAAACGCTGGTGTGAAAGAAATAAATTTAATATTGATATACTTGATTATCAAGCAGGTGATGAAGCAGGAATAAAAAATATAACAATATTAGTAAAAGGAAAATTTGCATTTGGTTATTTAAAATGTGAAAGTGGAATACATAGATTAGTAAGGATTTCGCCATTTGATGCAAATTCACGACGGCATACTTCTTTTGCTTCTGTTCACGCTATGCCAGAAATAAATGAAGATATTGAAATAGAAATAAATGATAAAGATTTAAAAATAGATACATATCGTGCCTCAGGCGCGGGTGGACAATATGTTAACAAAACTGATTCTGCTGTTCGTATTACTCATATTCCAACCGGGATAGTTGTTAGTTGTCAAAATGAACGGTCACAGCATCAAAATCGTGAAAATGCAATGAAAATTTTAAAAGCAAAATTATATGAATTAAAAAAAGAAGAAATGGAAAGAGAAAAAGAAAAATTAAGCGGTGAGAAAAAAGATATTGGTTGGGGCAATCAAATCCGTTCTTATATATTTTGTCCTTACACATTAGTAAAAGACCATCGCACTAAATTTGAAAAAGGTGATATTCAATCAGTAATGGATGGCGATATAAATGAGTTTATTTTTGCTTATTTAAAATTTTTGAAAAAAAATAAATAATGGAAAAATACATCATTTCTGTTAGCAGACGAACTGATATTCCATATTTTTATAAAGATTGGTTTTTAGAAAAAATCAAAAATGGTAAATGTATAGTGCCAAATCCTTTTAATAAAAAATCATCTTATGAAGTTGATTTATCAAAAGATTCTGTTCATTCTTTTGTTTTCTGGTCAAAAAATTTTACTAAATTTATTGATATAATAAAAATGTTAAAAGAGGAAAAGTTTGGCATTTTTATTCACTATACAATAAATGATTATTCTTCACCTTTTGAAAGAATAAATGAAGAATTAAAAAATTTAATTGAAAACTTCAAAGAGATTTCTACGCTTATAAATAAAAAAAGTATTGTATGGCGTTATGACCCAATTGTATTATCAAAAATTACTGATATAAATTATCATAAAAATAAATTTGAGGAGATATCAAATTTATTAAAAAATTATGTTGAAAATGTTTATATTAGTTTTGTTTGTTTTTATAAAAAAGTAGTAAAAAAATTCAGTGAATATCCAGAATTAAAAATTTATGAACCTTCAATAGAAATAAAAAAAGAAATTATAAAAAAGATAAGTGAAATAGCTGAAAAAAATGAACAAAAAATATTTAGTTGTTGTAATCCAGAATTATTTAATATGGAAAAAGTAAATAGTGGTTCTTGTATAAATGCATTGCAAATTGCAGAAAATTATAATGATTTTAATTTAGTAATAAAAAAACAACCAACAAGAAAATATTGTGGTTGTTATTATAGTAAAGATATTGGTACTTATGGAAGTTGTAAATTTAATTGTTTATATTGTTATGCAAATTAATTTTATTTCTCAATAATTTTTGTTTTTTGGTTTATTCGAATTTCAAATTTTTCTTTATTTATTTCTCTATTAATTTTTATATCTTTAAATTCAATGGAAGTATTAATATCATAATTTAAATCACTTAAAATTATTTCTTGTGGAAAATAAAAAATATTTTCATCTTCAATTTTCTGGTAATTTTTAAATTCAACAATTTGTTTTTGTGGTGAAATTATTTTATATAAAAAATTATTTTTATAAATAAATTCATACTCTGGTTCTTTTATTTCATTTTGTTTAATATTCAGGCAATAATTAAATACTTTAAAGAAAAAAGAAAAATCGTAATCATAAAAATTAAAAGAAAAAGAATTTAATTTATATAGAGTATTATTTAATCTATTTAAAATATTTATTTTATCATCTTTTTGATGAATTGTTAAAACATTAGTAAAAAAAGGAGAATAAATATAAATAATAAATTCATTATTTTGATAATATATTTTTCCGATAAAAAAATTATTAATATTATTTGTTTTGGAAATTATATTTATATTTAATGATGATTCAAAAGAATAAAATTTTTGAATAACAAAAGGATTAAAAATATCTGAAATAGAATCCTGTTTTAGAATGATTCTTTTTTTAGAACAATTATAAAATAAGAATGATATTAAAAAAATTAAGAAAATTTTTTTCATTATTTTTCTTCATTTAAAAATTGATTTAATTTTTTAATAGCACATAAATCAGCACACATTGAACAGGTTTCATTATCAGATAAATTATATTTCTTTCTAAACTTTGAAAATTTATAAGGGTCAATAATATATTTTTTTTGAGTATTCCAATCAAGCATTCTTCGTGCTTTATCAAGTGCATAATTTTTATTAATTATTTTTTTATTGTTTTTTACAATATCAGCTGCTTCTGCTGCAATTTTTGCTGCAATAACACCTTCTTTTACATCATTTATATCAGGTAATTTTAAATGTTCGGCTGGAGTAACATAACATAAAAAATCAGCACCGGCAGCCGCAGCAATAGCACCACCAATAGCAGAAACAATATGGTCATAACCAGCAGCAGTATCAATAACAAGTGGTCCTAAAACATAAAAAGGCACATTAGCACATAATTTTTTTTGTAATAATACATTTGCTTCTATTTCATTCATTGGCATATGTCCTGGTCCTTCTATCATTACCTGAACTTTTTCTTTTTTGCATTTTTCAGTTAATTCACCTAATGTTATTAATTCTGCAATTTGACTTTTATCTGTTGAATCAAAAATACAACCAGGTCTTAATCCATCACCAAGTGATAGTGTTACATCATATTTTTTTGCTATTTTTAATACATCATCAAAATATTCATAAAATGGATTTTCTTTATTGTTATAAATCATCCATTCGGCAATAAACGAGCCACCGCGACTAACTATATTTAATAATCTTTTATCTTTCTTTAATATATCTAATGCTTTTAATGTGATACCACAATGAATAGTAAAAAAATCAACGCCATCAGCAGCCTGTTTTTCTAATATTTCTAAAATCAAAGATTTATCAATAAATTTAATAGCTCCAAATTTTTTTACTGATTCTATTGCTATTTGATAAATAGGAACTGTTCCAACCATAACTGGTGAATGCTCAATTATTTTCCTTCTAATTAAATCAATATCACCAGCAGTGCTTAAATCCATTACACTATCAGCACCATATTTTACTGCTATTTTTAATTTCTTTAATTCAAATTTTAAATCAACTCTGTCTTTTGATGTGCCGAGATTTGCATTTATTTTTGTTGATAAACCTTTTCCTATTGCTTTTATCTTTTTAAATTTATGATTAACATTTTTTGGAATTACAACATAATTATTTTTTAAATTATTTATTAATTCTTCAAAATTTATAAATTCTTCTTTTGATATTTTTTTTATTATTTTTATTGTTTCAATATTATCTAAACTTTCAAGTATGGTCATAATAATCACCTTTTGTTTTTTTTATGAGTATATTCTTTTTTAAAATAACTTAATATTTCATTAAATTTAATTAAACCAGATTGAGCTTTTTTTAATAATCCTAATTCACTTAATGATTTATTATTCATAATTTCCCAGATAATTGACATTTCAGGAATATTTGGCATAGGAATGGAATTCATTGCTTCATCTTTAATAATTACTTTTACTTTATCACTATTTAAAATTTCATCTTTATAAGAATTTATATTAGCAGGAATATAACCACCAATATTTCCCATAATAATTCCTGCTTGTTCTGATGTGAAAAATTTTATTACATCTATAACATTTTTCAATTGATTATCAGTTCTTTTTTTATTTGTGACATAAATTCCTTTAACACCTAAAAAAGGCGAAATAAAATTATTACCAAATTTAGGGAAAGTAGAAACAGCCCAATTATTTTTTTTAAAAGAACCAATAATCCACGGACCAGATATTAAAAACAATGCTCTGTCATCATTAAATAATTCTAATTGATAATCCCACCAACTTTTGCCTAATGGCACTTCTGGCACAATTTTATAAACATTTAAAAAAGAATAAGTTAATTTTAATGATTCAACAAGCGGTTCGCTATCAATAATTAATTTATTATTTTCATCAAAAACTCTGCCATTAAAAGAATGCACCCATAGAGCATGAAAATAAAAATTATCAATTTCATAAACCAATCCAAATTTATTTTCTTTTGGATTTGTAAATTTAATTGCGCTATCAAGAAATTCCTGAAATGTTTCTGGGGGTTTATTCAAATAATTTTTATTGTAAAATAAAATTAAGCATTCGATACTAAAAGGAAGACCATAAAGTAATTTTTTATTTTTACCATATTTTAAAGCAGTAAGTGAAGATGAAATAAAATTATTAAGAAATCTAAAATCAATATATTCATCTATAGGTATGATAATTTTTTTTTCAACCCAATAACCAATTTTATCATTAGCCCAGATAAAAATATCAGGACCATTATTTTTATCATAGTTCTTTTCTAATTGAATTAAATATGTATCAGGTTCATTTTGTAATAATTTGACTTGCGTTAAAGGATTTTTTAGATTATAAATATTAGCGATATATTCTAATGCTTTTTTGTCATTACCACGAAAAGAATGAAATAAATAAACAGTATCAGCATTTAAAAAATTTAAAAAAAGATAAAAAAATAGAAAAAATATTTTTAACATACTAAACATTAAATCTAATATGAACACAATCACCATCTTTAACAATATAATTTTTTGGTTCTAAACGAACAATATTATTTTTTTTACATTCTTCAAAAGAGCCATATTTTTTTATGTCATTAAAATGAACTACTTCTGCTTTAATAAAACCTTTTGCAATATCAGAATGAATAGCAGCAGCAGCATCAAGAGCAGTTGAATTTTTTGGAATAGCCCAAGCACGAACTTCATCTTTCCCAACTGTATAAAAATTTATTAGATTAAGTTTTTTATATATTTCTTTAATAAGTTTGTTTCGACCAGTATCATCGAGACCTAATTCTTTCATATATTCTGCTTGTTCTTCTTTTGATAATTGTGATATTTCAAGTTCTAATTTTGCTTTAATAAAAAAATATGAAAAATTATTTGATTCAAAAAAATCTTTGATAAATTTAAAATTTTCTTTTTGTTCAAAATCATCATCCGAATTTAAAATACAAATAATTGGTTTTAATGTAAGAAAAGAATAACTTCTAATTTGTGATAATTCATTTTGTGAAAAAGGAAAATTATATAATGGTTTTTCTTTTTCAAGATGTTCTTTTAATTTTTGTAAAAGATTTAATTCAATAGTTTCTATATTAGTTAATTTTTGTCCTTTTTTATTAGTTAGTTTTTCAATTCGGTTTTCAACTTTCTTTAAATCATCTAAAATAAAATCAGAAAAAATAATATTAAAATCTTGTTGTGGATTTATTCGATTTAAATGATGGAGAACATTCTCATTAGTAAAATTTCTTAAGACAATGCAAATTATATCAACATTGTAAAGATTAGAAAGATTATTATTATTAAAATCAATAATTTTAATTTTTGAATTAACTTTTTTATCAGGCTGATAAACTTCATTAAGCCAATCAAGATTTTTATCTGGCACATCAATTACTGCAACATTATTTTCTGATTTTGAAAATGAAATGAGTTCAATATGTGAACCAGTAAAAATATTGAAAAGAGTTGTTTTTCCTGATTGTGAAAAACCATAAATACCTGCTGATAAAATCATAATTCACCTTCTTTTAATAAATTAAAAAAATAATCAAAATTTTTATTAAAAAAATTAGCAAGTGAATTTAATGAATTATTAAAATTTTCTTTTGTAATAAATTTATTTATATCATTATTTTCTTCTGTTAGATTATCTTCTATTGTATCACTTATTACTTTTACAGAAAATAATTTAATATTATATTTATTACACAAAAAAGCAACAGAAAATAGTTCCATATCAACAGCAACAGCATTAAAATTTCTATTTAATTCAAATCTTTTTTGTTTGCTAAATACAGCAGAATTTCCAGATACAAAATTTCCAGTAAAATAATTAAGTTTTTTTGCAGCATTTATTATTTTTTGATTATTGCAAGATATTTCAGGATAATTAACAATATTAAAATAAGAATAATTATTTTCATTATAAAAATAGCCATTTTCAAATAAGAAAACATTTGTAGGAAAAACAATATCACTTACTTTAAAATCTTTATACAACGAACCACATATACCCGTGTGAATTATTATTGCTGGTTTAATTTCATTTATATAGAGAGTAAGATTATAAAGTGAATTAATTAAACCACAATTTAAAATTTTGAAATAGTAATTCTTCTCTTTTTTTATATTGTTTTTGATTGCTGATAATTCTGATTTTAATGCTGTAATAAATAAAATATTATAATTCATTAATTGGCAATTTCAACAGATTTTACTTCTGGAAATTCTTCTCGTAATCTTTGTTCAACACCAAATTTTAATGTCATCATTGCACCAGGGCAACCATGACAGGCACCTTGAAGTTTTACTTTTACTACACCTTTTTCAAAACTAACAAATTCAATATTACCACCATCTGCTTGTAAATAAGGTGCGATTTCTTCGTTTATATATGTTTTTATTTTATCTTCCATATTTCCTCCTTATTATAATTTTAAAATTTTTTTTTTGTAATTTGATTTCAATATGCAATAAAAACCATTTTTCTTCACATCTTGTCAAAAAATATTTTTATTAACTTATTAACTATTTTTTTATTTACTTCATTTGTTGATAATATTTTTTATAATTCTTTATCTAAAAATTCATAACCTTTTTAAAATTAATAATTTACACAAATAGAGGAGAAAAAATAATGAAAGTCATCAACAACTTTTTCAATAATTTCTTTCTATACAGAATCATAAGCAATAATATTTTTTTTTTCATAATAATAAGAATATTTATACCATAAAAATAAACAATAAGTCAAAGGAAAATAGATATTATTATTCATCAAAATTTACAACAGTACCATAAGCAATAATCACAAATTCAAAATTAGGCAAAGTCAAAGTTGAATAAGAAATATTTATAACAGCATCACCATTCATATTTTTCGTTGCTTCTGATAAACCGTGATTTATTTTTGACATAGCATCAGAAACACGAAAATTCGACCAGCCCCCTGTTTTTGCAAGATTTTCTTCATTAATTCTGACTTCAGCATGAACAATTCCTTTAATTTTATATTTCACTGGAATATCACCTGTTGATAAAATTACTTTTTTTTCATTTTCCTTTGATTCAAACATTTAATAACACCTTCTTAATAATAATAATCAAATTTTTTTTCATTAGAAATAAAAGGTTGAATTTTAAAAATTGCTGCTGGCTCAATTTGTGGGTCTAACTCAATATAATTTGTTGCACCTTTCCATAATAATTTTTGTCCTGTTATAAGTTCTTCAACTATATAATTTTCATTTGGACTAATACCAAGTTCATTAAGTGATAAAGTTAGATTAGCACCGTGTTTTTGAAATGGGTCAAGATTAACGGCAATAAATAAAGCATTTGTTTTATCAGGCGAAATTTTCCCATAAAAAATAATATTATCATCATCAGCAGAATAAAATCTCAAATTTTTATAATAATGAAGTGCGATGTTTTCTTTGCGAATTTGATTTATTTTTCTGATAAAATCTTTTATATTGCCAGGTCTGTCCCAATCCCAAACTTTGTATTGATATTTTTCAGAATCAAGATACTCTTCTTTTCCTGGAATTGCTTTATTTTCACATAATTCATAACCATTATACATACCATAAACAGAAGATAATGTAGTTGCGAGCACAAATCGCATTTTAAATGCAGGTCTGCCCCCCTGTTGTAAAATAAATGGCAAAATATCTGGTGTATTTGTAAATAAATTACCAATCATATATTCAGCAACATCTGTATTAGTTAATTCATAAAAATAATCAATTATTTCCTGTTTAAAATTACGCCATGTGAAATAAGTATAAGATTGTGTAAAACCACATTTACTTAAATATTTCATTACCTTTGGTCTTGTAAATGCTTCTGATAAAAAAATTACTTCTGGATATTTATTTTGAACTTCACTGATAACCCATTCCCAGAATTTGAAAGGTTTAGTATGCGGATTATCAATACGAAAAATTTTTACTCCTTTACTAATCCAGAAAAAGAAAATATCTCTTAACTCTTCCCATAAGCCCATTTGGTCTTCACAATAAAAATTAAATGGATAAATATCTTCATATCTTTTTGGTGGATTTTCTGCGCATTTGATTGTGCCATCAGGTCGTCTGTAAAACCAATCAGGATGATTTTTTACATAAGGATGGTCAGGTGAACAAGTATGAGCAATATCAAGAGCAACTTCAAGACCTAATTCATTTGCTTTTTCAACAAATCGTTCAAAATCTTTTATTGTTCCAAGTGAAGGTTCAATTGAACGATGCCCACCTAATTCATTTCCAATTGCATAAGGACAGCCAGGGTCATCTGGTCCGCAAACCAATGAATTATTTGGTCCTTTTCGATGAGTTCTACCAATAGGATGAATAGGTGTCAAATAAACAACATCAAAACCTAAATCAACAATATATGGAAGTCGATTTATACAATCCTGAAAAGTTGCACTTTTATTTGGAATAGTGCCTTGTGAACGAGGCCACATTTCATACCAGGCTGCATATCGTGCCTTTTCTCTATCTACTTTTACTTTTAGTATTTTATCATATTTTGTTATTAGTGATTTATCAGCAGATGGATAAGCAATAATAGTATAAAGATAATATCCAATTTTTTCAACTTTAAATTTTCCATGCCATCTATCATTGTCAAATAATTCCATACGTACTGTTTGCCAATCATTATCATTAATAAATTTATATTGTAAATATGCTTCAAGTGGATCATGCCCTTCTTTAAATATATCAGCCCAAACTTCTACTTCATCGTTTATTATTCGTTTTATATGAAATTTACCATTGTTTAATTCAGGATAAACATTTTCAATTACAACTGATTCTGTAAATTTTCGCATATTTCACCTCTTTTTCAGTATGTTGGATTTATTTTTTATTTTTTAAAAAATATAATTTTTATTGTTTTATGTCAATGAAAAAAAGGATTGATAAAAAGCATTAAAAATATAATCATCAATTCATTTATAAAATGATAATTAAAAGTGTTAGTTTTATGTAAAATCTATCGTTTAAATTTTTTATGAATTATTTATAAATTTTTTAATTATTTTAAAAAATCAATTAATGCCTTAAAAAAATAATAACCATATCCAAATTTCTTTTTATAAATATCAGGTGAATGATATTCTTCTTTATAAATAAATCGTTCAGGATGAGGCATTAAACCAAATATTTTTTTGTTTTTATCACATAAACCAGCAATATTTTTTTCAGAACCATTTATATCTTCTTTGTATAATATAAACGCACTACCATTATTTACATATTTTTCAGCATTATTATTTTTACTTATAAATTTGCCTTCAAAATGTGCAACAGGTAATTCAATTTCATCAGGAAAATATTTTGTAAAAAAATTATTTATTTGATTTATTTTTAATTTACACCACTGACAAATAAAATGCTTATTTTTATTCTGTGCTAAAAATCCTTCGGGTAGCATATTTAGTTCTAATAAAATTTGAAAACCATTACAAATGCCAAGTATAAATCTGTCTTTTTCTGCAAATTCAAATATTGTATCATTTAATTTTTTCTTTAATTCTAATGCAGCTAATTTTCCAGCATAAACATAATCACCATAACTAAAACCACCTGCTAAAACTAATAGTGAATAATTAAGAATAATTTTTTTTGATAATAAAGAAACAGGTAAAATATCAGGTTCTGCACCAACTATTTTTAATGCTCGCGCTGTTTCAACATCATTATTAGTTCCTGGAAATTTTAATATAATTGCTTTAATCTTTTTTCCCATATATTTTTTAATTCTCTTATTTCTTCATTCAATAAAATTTTTTCTCCATCTTTGATAATAATATTTTTATGTTTGTTTGTTGTTTTCCCTATTATTGCAAATGGTAAATTAATAAAAATTTTTTTCACTTTTAAAATTTTACTCTTCTTGATTTCTAATAAAATTCTGCTATTTGATTCAGAAAATAATTTACTAAAATTAGAAATATTTTTTTTACAAGGCAAGTTGTCTAAATTTATTTCACAACCTGCACGCATTGAAAATAACATCTCTAATAAGGCAATAATAAAGCCACCTTCTGATATATCATGCGCTGATAAAATTAAATTTTTTCTTATGCATTTATATATACTTTCATAAATTTTTTTTGATAATTCAAAATCAACATCTGGAACATTATCACTTTGAAATTTTAAAACAGAATTAACGATACTGCCACCTAATTCATCGTTTGTAAAACCAACAATACAAATTAAACTATCAGATTTTTTAATATAATTTGTTGTTATTTCTTTCTTTTTTTCGATTATACCAAGACCAGTTATTAATAGTGTTAATGGAATATTTTTTTCTCTGCCATTTTTTAAAACATAATAGTTGTAAAAAGAGTCTTTACCTGAAATAAAAGGTAAATTAAAAATTTCAGCAGCCTCTGATATTCCTTTAACTGTTAATATTAATTTTTTTAATTCTTTTTCTCGATTTATATTGCCACAACAAAAATTATCAAGTAACGCAATTTTTTCAGGATTTGCACCAACTACTACTAATTGTCTAACAACTTCATCAACACTGGATTTAGCCATTTTTTCGCACTCTATTTTTCCATATTCTGGTAATAATGATAAACCAATTGCAAGATATTTTTCAACATCTGAAATTCTTAATACAACTCCATCTGCTGGCACATCTTGTTCATCTGACATTACTGGTTTTATAAGTGTATTTCCTTGCACTTCAAAATCATATTCACTTATTATTGGTCTTTTTGAACAAATATTCAAATTTGATAAAACTTTATTAAGTATTCTTTTAAGGTTAAAATTTTCAAATAATAAATTATTATTTTTTTCTCTTTTTTTTGCCTTTTTACTAATAGTGCATTTTAATTTTTTTTGTACTGGACTATTTAAAAAATCTAAATCTAAATCACACTCTAATTTATTTTTAAAATAAATCTTTATTTTCTGGCTATCATTTATATAACCAATTTCACTTATTTCAACATCATAAATTCGCGCAATTTTTTTTAATTTGTTTATATCTTTTTCATTTACTGCTAACACCATTCTTTCCTGCGTTTCAGATAAAAATATTTCCCATGCTAACATATTTTCTTCAAGTAAATGAACTTTATCTAAATAAATAACAGCACCAAAATTATATATCATTTCACAAATAGCGCTTGATAAACCACCTGCACCACAATCTGTAATATAACAAATTAAATTTTCTTTTTTGGCTTCTAAAATAAATTCTAATAATTGTTTTTCTAAAATAGGATTTGGAATCTGCACTGCTTTTTTATCATCACTTAAACTTTTGGTCGTTAATGATTTTGAGGCAAAAATAGCTCCTTTTAAGCCATCTCGACCAGTGCGATTTCCTGCTACTATTATTTTTAAGCCTTCTTTTATTTCTTTGTTTATTTTTTTATTTTCTATAATGCCAATAGAACCACAAAAAACTAATGGATTAAAATTATAATCATTTGAAAAAATAATTGCACCAGCAACAGTTGGAATTCCCATTTTATTGCCATAATCACGAATTCCAGCAACAACGCCACGCATTATTTTTCGTGGATGAATTATATCTTCATTTACTTTTTTTAATTCTATATTGCCAAAGCATAACGCATTTATATTACCTATTGGTTTAGCTCCGCAACCAGCACCTAATATATCACGTATTACGCCGCCTATACCTGTTGCTGCACCACCATACGGTTCGATTGCACTTGGATGATTATGTGTTTCTACTTTTGCACAAATTGAATATTTATTATTAATCTTAATAAAACCAGCATTATCAATAAATGGATTGATTACAAAGTCCTGTTTTTTAGTTATTATTTTTTCTGTTGTTTTTTTAATAAATGTATTAAATAAACTATTTATTATTTTTTCTTTTTTATTTTCTTTATATTTAATTTCAGCATTAAATATTCTATGCTTACAATGTTCACTCCAATTTTGTGCTATAATTTCTATTTCTAAATTTGTTGGTGTCCGTCTTAATTTTTTATAATAATTATAAATCAATATTAAATCTTCTTTTCTTAAATTTAAATTCCGCTTTTGATTTAAGTAAACTAATTTGTTATAATTCATACTATCAAAAAAATATTTTTATTTAATTATGAACCAATTATTTATTAAGGGATTTATTGGTCCAAAATTTATAAAATCATTTATATTTACTTCTTTTCTATTACCAAATAAATAATATCTTGTTCCTGACCTTATCATTTTAATTGTTGTTAATTCACTTTTATTTTTATTTAATTTTTTTAATAAATCATAAACATATTTTTTTGTATATTCCCATTCATTATTTTTTAAATCTTCTTTTAAAAAAACATCAATTATTTTTTTTGCTTTTTTAAAATTTTCATTTTCACCATTTAATATTTCATCTTTGATTTTGTTTGTATAAATTTCAGAAATTACTTTTTTCACTATTTCAAAATCACCATCATAAATAACATAAAGTAATTTACTTATTATATATTTATTTATTCCTTTTATTTTCTTATAAACAATTTTATTGATGTCTTCTAAATCTTCAATTTTTGAAATAATTTCAAATTTTGCTTTCATATTTTAATTTTAGTTAATTCATTTATTTTTCTTATTTAACTAAGTTAGAATTTTTTGTCAATATAAATAAAATCAGGTTTAGATTAAATAAACTAAATTTTAAATTAGACATTGTCAAATTAAAGAAACTGATTAAGAAGTTGTATAATATAAAAAAGTTTAACCAGGAGGAACATATACAATATTTTATTATTCAAAATTGTTTAAGATAATCATTATCTATCGCTTTAATAATAAGTTTTAAAATTTCGGGAAGTTTACAGACATGGTATACCCTTTTCTTAAGAATATATTATT
>DAONJL010000019.1:0-35623 GCA_035405645.1 bacterium
AAACAACTTCCCTTTTTCCTTCTGTTATGGCAGAAGTTTCTGCATAGTGGCTTTTAATAAAAGCAGGTGAAATCTCTCTTTGTAGGGTCCCAATAACTTTTAGTGGATTTTGAATGTCTTTTTCAAGTTTATTTAATGCATTGAGAGTTTTCTTTACAGTTTGTTTTGGCAGTGAGCCTTCTTCAAGTCGGTTTATTATTTTTTTAAGATATTCATCCTGGTCTTCTGTAAGTTGTTTGGTATTCTTCTGGGTTACTTTCAAAATCTTTAAAAGCTCGCCATAACTGCTTTTACCACCTCGTCTGCGAGTTTCAATTATTTCTTCCAGAGTTGCATTGAAAAAAGCAGCCTTGTTCTTATCAAGGAATTCATAGTAATTTTCAAGAGGTAGTTTTGCTCTTTTTTCATCGGGTAAGGTTTCAAGAATTTTTGTATATGCCAAAAAGTCAAGTTCTATAGTGGATTTGTTATCTGATAAGAAGAATTTCATCAATTTGCCCTTTCTAAAGAAGGTGATTAAAGAATCAGCAGATGCAATATCTTTTAGATATTGAGAAAATATCTTTGCTGACCGAGCCTTTTTGGGAAGACGCTTTATTCTTTCAAAAAGTTCAGGATTTTTATCGCGGACATCCTCAATAATTCTTAAATACTTGAGTTCGCTTTTTTCTTCCTCATCTTCTGTAATAGTTTTCTTTGAAAGTAGTTTGTCAAATAGTTCATGAGATGAAATAGGTTCTCCTTCTGTGAGGATTGAGGTATCTCCACCAAGCAATGTTAAAAATGCCTCTATTTTTGAACGAGCAATGTTTGTAAGTTCAATTTTAGAATCTGCTTGCCTTGTTGGGAAAAAGTTAAATGTATGAATTTTGTCGAATGATGTATCTATACGATTTATCCTCCCCACTCTTTGCATCAACCTTGTAGGATTCCAGGGTATATCGTAGTTTATTACTATGTTTGATCCGTGAAGATTAACACCTTCAGAAAGGACCTCTGTTGAGACAAGTATCCTATAATCATCTCTTTTATTTCTTGCCATTGCGTCAAAATTTTCTATAACTCCGTCTCTAAGTACTTCTGGCGAATTACCATGAAATAGAAGGGCAGTTTTACCTACATAATTATTATTATTTATATTTTCAGTCAAATATTCTGAGGTTTCTTTTGTCTCTGTAAAGATAATTATTCTCTTATTTTTCAAGATATGGTGTTTTTTTAAGTTGCCCAGTAAGGTTTCAAGTTTTTGGTCCATTTTTATAGATTGCCAAATAGATTTTATCTTTCTAAAAATTTCAAGGTCACTTTTTAGATCCGTCTCAAAATGAGGTCTAAAATCCGAACTCGCATATTTTTCCGCTTTTCCTTCATCAATAAGCTTCTGGACTCCCTCCTCAACATTCTGGTTATCTTCTAAAGCAGCCATTTCATTTTCTACCGTGTTTTCAATCTTTTGCTTTGTTTCTAAATGAGAGAATTGAAATGAATGTTGAGGTTTATCTTCTGCACTTCTTATTAAATCGTAAGTTTCTTTGGGTGTTCCAATCCTAATAAGAATTTTTATTCTCTCAGTTTTTTGTAGTGGCTTATATATGGCGTAAAACCCACTTACATAAAAATAAGCAACCAGACAATCAAAAAACTTACAATCCTTTATTAGCTGCTCAAATCTATTTTTAAGTGTTTTATCCGATTCATTTGCTATAAATGTTAAATCTAAAGGTAGTCTCTCATCTTCAGACCAGTTTACTATTGTTTTCGGATATTTCTTTTCTTTAGCCATAAATTATTTTTTCCTTACCTTTTTTCTTTGATGAAGACTTTATATTCTCTGCTACTCTCTCTAAAGATTCCTCACTTATCCATTTATCAATTACATCTTTTTTAAACCGCCACTGATCAGCGATTTTTAGGGAATGGATTTGACCAGAGCTGGCGAGTTTATAGATAGTATGCTCATCCATCGGTAGATATTCGGCAATCTGTTTAACAGTCATTACCACTTTATCTTCCATAAATATAAGCTTTTCTTAAAACATAGTTTTTCATAATATTTAGTTATTATACAAAAAAAAAATACAATAGTTGTCAAGGAAAATTTTAATAAAAATATGGAAAATATCCCAGACATAATATACCCATCAATATATACAAACTTTAGGAAAATAAAATGTTTAATATTCTTTTACGGCACAACACATTATACAGTTCATAAATGGCTAAGTTAATCGAACGCAATGGAAAATCGGGATAGCGACCAACACATCATACAGTTCGTAAATGGCAGCGACGTCGGTATAAGATTTATGGCAAAAGAGGTCTTCAAGATCAAAGTAGACGACTAAAGAATAGCACAAAACAGTTGGAAGAAAAAAAAGAAAGAGAATAATCGAATTGCGCAAACTGACTAACTTTGGCGCTAATAGATTAAAAACGGAATTTAAACTACCTCATTCAAGTCGAACAATCCATAAGATATTCAAACATAAAGGATTAGTAAATAAACAACAAAAAAAACATCATATAAAACTAAATTTGCAAATAGAAAAAGCAAAAAAATATAAACCATTACAGTTTTCTCAAGTTGATATTAAGTATCTTACTGACATCCAAAAATATTATCGTTATATGGTTCAGTTGCGATTGCCGTTGCCTCCGAAGTATAAGTGTACAATTAGAGAAGTTCATAAAGGAGCTTTGTTTACAGGTTTTGCTGCTGATTATAATATGTTTTTTCATATATTTTTATCAATATGTTTTTAACGCATTTTTAAAAAAATGTTGATTTAAAAAAAGTTATTATTCAAACTGAAATTGTAGTGAATTTTCAGGGTCAGAAAAAAAAGAGAGAGAAAAAGGGTTTAAATATTTAATTGAAAAAGTATTCAGTGCTAAACATAAATTTATTCCTCTCTGCTGTTCTAATACTAATGCTGATGTGGAAACAAGTTAATAATTTAATTGAAAGAGAATTTTTTGATTTAGATGAATTTAGTTCGAAAGCAGACTTTTGGTTTAAGATAAATACATATCAATTTTATTTTAATTATTTTAGAAAGAATTCATATAAGTATTGGAAGAGTCAAATTGAAGAATAAGGCTATGGAAACAGAATAAATTATAAAAATAATAAGTATTATTTTTTAAATAATTGCATTAAATACAGCATTAAATGATTATAGTTATAAATTTTCTGGAGTTTAAGTTATATACTGGACGAATAATCCGAGTAAAAAAACTTTTTAGGGGCTTGTAAGTGGAATAGAAAACAATGAATACTGTGTGTAATAAATCTATAACAATATTTAAATAAGATAAAAAAATTAAGTCAGAAAAAAGGCTAAATGAAATAAACAAAAAAACTGTTAATTTTCAAATCACAGATTTTTAATCTTGACTTTAATTTATTTTTTAATAATATATGCTGATAAAAGGTTTATAATTATTGTAAAAAAAGTGATTGGAGAAAAATAATATGACAAAAATATTTCATTTAGATTATTGGACAATACTTGGATTATTAGGGCAAACATTGTTTTTTTTAAGATTTTTAATACAATGGATTGTGTCAGAAAAAAAAAATAAAAGTATTATTCCAATTTCATTTTGGTATTTAAGCATTTGCGGTAGTTTGATTTTACTACTTTATGCGATAACACGAAAAGATTTGGTTTTTACCATTGGACAATCAACAGGATTAATAGTATATATCCGAAATTTGAAATTATTAAAAAATGAAAAATAAAAATTTACTCATTCCAATAATAATCATAATTTTTTTTATAGTATTATACACTTATAAAATAGATAATTACGACTTATGGGCTCCAGATGAACCGCGTTATGCGCAGGTAGCAAAAGAAATGATTTTAAATAATGAATATATATTACCACATCTAAATAAAAAAGTATATTACGAGAAACCACCTTTCTTTTTTTGGGAAATTGTTCTGGCTTCAAAAATCTTCAAGAGACCGATAGATGCATTTATTGCCCGAATACCGTCAATTATTGCTGCTATTTTAATTTTATTGTCTGTTTATTTTTGGAGTAAAAAATATGCAGGGTTAACAGCAGGAATAATTTCAGCATTTATATTAGGAACAACATTTGAATTTATATGGGTTGCCCAACGAGCACAAATAGATATGAATTTGGTTCTATTCACATTCTTAAGCGGCTTACTTTTATTTGAAGGTGTTAATGAAAATAGTGCAATTAAAAGACTAAATTATAAATTTGCAATTGCATTTATTTTTATGGCTATTGGCACATTAATAAAAGGACCAGTGTCATTATTATCTTTTGCTGTTTTCATAATTTATACTTTATTTCAAAAAAAGCACCATAAAAAAAATTTGTTATATTTAGCAAAATATTTTATATTATATTTTTTAGTTGTTTCGCTTTGGCTTGTGCCAGTACTAAAAAAAGGTGGAAAAGAATATTATCATCGGACTATATTAAAACAAACAACAGGAAGAAGTATAAATTCATTCAGTCATAAACAGCCAATATATTATTATCTAACAAATTTTCCACTCCATTCAATGCCATATTTTATATTTTTTATTTCTTTTATTTTTGTGTTAAAAAAATCAAACGAATTGTATGAAAATGAATTTTTGAAATTTAATGTTATATGGTTTATTTCTATATTTATAATTTTTAGTTTGATAAGTGGAAAACGTGAATTATATTTATTGCAATTATATCCATCATTTAGCATAATTACAGGCTATTTTTTTTCGCAGGCAATAAAAAACAAAAAATACTTGAATGCTTTTAAAATTAGTGGAATGATATTATCACTATTATTATTTATTAGTGCGATAACAATATTTATTTTTGTTAAAATCAAATTTCCACAATATTATTTTTATTCGAAAATAATCAGTATAATTTTATTTTTATTTTCAATACCTATTTTTATTTTTGCTTTAAATAAACAGATAAAGTATTTATTTATAACAATAATTATTTTCATAACAATAATTGTAATATATGCCAAAAAAGAAATTTTTCAAACAATAAATAAAGAAAAATCATTTCGTGCAATAGGCGAGAAAGCACGCAGTTTAAAAAATAAAAATAAAAAGGTAATATTAACTGATGATATAAGTTGTGGAATATTATTTTATTCAGAAAATTTTTTTGAAACAACAGAAGATAATGCGGAAATAATAAGAAGAATAAATACTGAAAAAAATCAAGCGGTGATAATGAGTAAAGAAAGATTTGAAAAAATAAAAGATATGATAACTAATTATAACTTAATAGAAGAAAATAGAAAAATGATTATATTGGAGAATTAGAAATGAATTTATCAATAGTAATACCAGTTTATAATGAAGAAGAAAATATAGAAATATTAGTAAAAGAATTAGTTACAGTATTGAATACAATAACAAATAATTATGAAATAATATTTATCGATGATGGTTCAACAGATCGTAGTTTTGAAAAATTATTAAGATTAAAAAATGAATATCCAATAATAAAAATAGTAAAATTCAAAAAAAATGCTGGACAATCAGCAGCATTAGCAGCAGGATTTCAAAAAGCAAAAAATGATATAGTAATTACACTGGATGCTGATTTACAAAACGACCCAGCAGATATACCAAAAATGCTTAAAAAATTAGAGGAAGGATATGATGTAGTTATTGGTTACAGACAAAATAGACAAGATTCACTAATAAAAAAAATATCGTCAATAATAGGAAATTTCGTAAGAAACACAATAACCAAAGAAAAAATAAAAGATACTGGTTGTTCTTTAAAAGTATTTAAAAGAGAATATCTACAAAAAATTTTTATATTTAAAGGGATGCACAGATTTTTGCCAACATTATTAAAACTAACTGGTGCAAAATTAGCAACTATAAATGTTAATCATCGTGAAAGAAAATATGGTGAGAGTAAATATGGAATAAGTAATAGAATGTTAAGCGGATTGTATGATTGTATATCAGTCCGCTGGTTGAAAAAAAGATATGTTTATTATGAAATAGAAAAAGAAATATGATGAGAATAAATAGAGAGAAAAAAATAAATGTTATATTCTTATAAAGCATTAACAATAAAAAATAAGATGGGTAAAAAATAAGAATTATTTATAGAGATAAAAATTAACTTGACATAATTATAAAAAAAAATGTATAAAATAATAATTAATTTCTTTTTTCATAAGGAAGTGAGTAATTAATGAAAATATTAGTGGTAGATGATGCTGCTATTACAAGATTAATGATAAGAGATATTTTAGAAAAAGAAAATTATGAAATAGAAGAAGCAGAAACAGGTGCCGAAGGATTTGAAAAATATAAAGTGATAAAACCTGATTTAGTAATAATGGATATAACAATGCCACAGGTTGATGGAATAAGAAGTATAGAATTAATTAAAAACTATGATAATAAAGCGAAAATAATTGTTTGTTCAGCGCTTGGTCAAAAAGATTTAGTTTTAAAAGCATTAAAATTAGGTGCATTGGATTATATAATTAAACCATTTGATGAATTTAGAATTAAAGAAGCGGTTAATAGAATATTAAAATCAGGTTATTAAAAAATGGAAACAAAAGATATTAGTTTATTTAATTCAATAATTTCAGATATATTTTCGAAAAAAATGTTAACAAATATTATTCAGGAAAGACCAAAAATAGTTGAGCCACCATTAAAAATAAATCAATATACAACGATATTAAATATTGGTGATATGCAAAATGAAAAAATGTTAATATTTACCTTAAATAAAGAGACATTAGAAAAAATAACTGAAAACTATTTAAAAAAAAATAATATACAGGAAGAAAAACCTTTTTATTTTGCGTTTCAAGCGATTGTTCAATATATATTGATAGAATTAATTTCAAAAATGTTTAAAGATATTTCTATTTTCAAAAAAAAGGAGTTTAGTATTCGCTCATTTGAAACAGCAGAAACAGATGGTATTTATTGTATTAGTAATGATATTGTTTATTTCAAAATTATTTTGCAAAATATTGGAACATTAGAAGTATATTTTATAAATTAAAAAGAAGGTGTAAAGAAATAATGAAAATAAAAACAAAATTTTCACTTTTCTTAATAATCATTATTGTTGTAAATTTTTATATAATTACCAAATTAACCTTATATTATTTTAAATCAACAATTTATAATCGTTATTCAGTTGACCAGCAAAATGTAATAAATACAATCAATAATTATGTAATAAATATTTTAGAATACGAAAAAAAAATAGTTGAATTAAGTCAGCAACAATTTAATCCATTATCAGAACAGGTCCAAAAAACAATAAAAGAAAAAATAGAAAAATTATTTTTTGAACTAAATATAAAAGAATACTATATAATAAATTCAAAAGGGACAATAATAATTATGCCTTTTACAACAGAAGAAAATGTTCTTAATTTTAAAGATAATAAAGGAGACCTATATTTTATAAAAATCATTGATAGCAAACAGGGGAACATAAAATATATAGAACCAATAAAAAAAGATAAAGAAATACTTTTAATAAATAAAATAACATATTATACTTATGTAAAAGATATTGACTGGATAATAGGAATAATAACAAATGAAGATGAATTATTAAAATCATTTGAAAATATATCTGATAAAATACAAAAAATAGAATTTATAATTTTAATAATAAGTTTGATAATAATAATTTACATTTTAAATAATAGTCTAAATAAACCAATAAATGAAATAAAGCGAATAATTGAAAGAATAAAAGAAGGAAAATATGATATAAATTTTGAACGGATAAAAAAATGGAAGAATGAATTAAGTAATATAGCGCTGGGAATAGATGAAATGAGAAATGTATTATTAAAAAATTTAGTAAATTTGAATGAAGAAAAAAATAAAATAAATGAATTTCTAACAAAACTATCAGAAAGCATAATAAAAGTAAGTGAAGGTGATTTAACAAAATTAGTAACAATAGATGAAAAAAATGATATAAATAATATGGCAAAATTTTTTAATTATGCAATAATAAAATTTAATAAACTCATATTAAAATTAACAGATACAATAAATTTATTAACACAAGCAACTTATGATTTACAGACATCATCATCACAATTAAATTCAATAATGCAAGGACAAACATCAAAAATAAAAGATATAACATCAGCAATAAATGAAACAACATCATCAATTTCAGATATTGCATCAAATTCAAAAAATGCACAGCAAATATCAACAATAGCAAAAGAAAAAGCAAAAGAAGGTGGTATATCAGTTCAGCAGGCAATTGATGGAATGGAAAAAATACAGGAACGTGTGCAGGAAATCTCACGAAGTATTTCATTACTTGGTGAAAGTGGTCAACAGATAGGCAAAATAGTAGGAGTTATTACACAAATATCAGATCAGACATCATTACTTGCATTAAATGCAGCAATTGAAGCAGCGCGAGCAGGTGAACAAGGACGTGGCTTTGCTGTCGTCGCTGATGAAGTTGGAAAGTTAGCAAAACGCGTTGCGGAATCAGCAAAAGAAATTCAAGAATTAATTGGTAATATTCAACAGCAAACTGATGGTGCAGTAAAAGGAATGCAAAAAGGAATGGAAGAAGTTGCTTATGGAACAGATTTAGTTCAACGCACAGGTCAGAGTTTAAATGAAATAATTTCTGTTGTTGATAAAACAGGGAAAATAATTGATGAAATAGCAAATACAGTAAATGAACAATCAAAAGTAACAGACAGCATTGCACAAAATGCAAATAAAATAATAGAAAATGCAACAGAAGTAAATCGAACAACAGAAGATTCTGTTAATAAAATAAATAATCTTTTTATTAGTATGAAAGAATTGCAGGCATTAATAGAAGAATTTAATATAATTGATAAAAATGAATTAAAAAATTATAAAATAGATGAAACATTATTTCTGCAAAAGAAAAGTAAAGAAGAAAGCAAAAAAGAAGATAAAGAAGCAAAAGATAAAAAAGGAATAAAATTAGCTGATAATAATAAATGAGGCAAATATGAATAATCCAGATAAAGTATTAACTATTTTTTGTGATGAAGTAATTGAGCATATTGAAGTAATAAATAATAATTTACTTGAAATTGAAAAAGCAAAAGTAATTGAAAAAGTAAATCAGGACAATTTCAAGGAATTTATGCGTGCTGCACACACATTAAAAGGTGCTGCGAGAATGGCAGAATTACATAATATGGCAAAAGTAGCACACGCACTTGAAAGTATTGTTTTAGCAATTTCCAATGGTTCATTACCGCTTCAAACTACAGTTATTGATATGCTCTTTGAAGCAATTGATGAAATTAAAAATATTATTGATTTATTAAAAAATTCTGGTGATAAATCTGTTGATAATAATCTTGATATAATATTAAAAAAACTTGAATTATTTGTCGAAGAAGAAAAAAAAGAAAAAGCACCTGATACGCAGATTAAAAATACCGCCAGAAAAGAAGAAACAAAAACAATTGTAGAAAATACAGAAAAAAAAGAAGCGCCAAAAAAAGTGCCTGAAAAAATAAATAAAGAAGAAGAAAAAAAAGAAATTGATGCAAAAGGTCGTGAAAAATTTCCGGCTTGGAATCCAAATGATTATGAATTAGTATTAGAAGATTTTTTATCAGAGGCTGAAGAATGTTTAGAGCGTATAAATACAAATCTTATCAAATTAGAAGAAGAAAAAAGTATTGAAATATTAAATGAAATATTTCGCGCTGCTCATACATTAAAAGGCAATTCTGGAACTGTTAATCTTTTATCAGTTCAAAATCTTACACACGCAATTGAAAATATCTTTGATGATTTAAGAAATGAAAAATATGAAGTAACACAGGATATAATTGATGTGCTATTAAAATGTATGGATGTATTGGGTGAAATATTTACAAAAATCAGACAACGCGAAATTATTGATATTGATGTTCATTCACTAATCGATTTATTAAATGCAATAAAAAATAATTTACTTGAAGAAGCGCAGGCTGCTCAAATGCGTGAAAATAAAGATGATATTAAATCGAAATTATCAGCATTATCTGCTACAATGGAAGATTCTAAAGATAAAATACTTAAAAATTCTCAAAAAATTATTCAAAAACAGACAATAAGAGTTGATAGTCAAAAACTTGATAATATTATGAATCTTGTTGGGGAATTAGTAATAAATAAAATAAGTTTAGATGAACAATTACAAAAATTAAATATGTTATTACTTGATATTGAAAAAAATAGAAAATTAATGAATCAAATGAAAATCGATGCACTAATTGATAAAAAAAGTTCTTATAAATCCTTATTAAAAGATATAAAAAAAATAGTGACTGATACTTTTCTAATTGAAGATGAAGCAAATAGATGTGAAGCAATAATTAATGCAATTGATTTGTTATTTGAAAAACAATTAGAAAATCGTCAGGTTGCAGATGACTGGATGACTGAACTCAATGATGAAATAAAATCAATTAGTTCAGATTTAAATAAAATTTCTTCAATCAGTTATGAAATAATGCAGGGTCTTATTGATTCAACGGACCAAGTTGGTTTTATAACAAAAGAATTGCAGAATGAAGTAATGAAAACGCGAATGGTGCCTGTCTCAAATATTTTTAATAAATTTCCGAGAACAGTTCGTGATTTATCACACGCAATGAAAAAAAATATTAAATTAGAAATATTTGGTGAAGAAACAGAATTAGATAAAAATGTAATTGATAAAATGGGCGATCCATTAATGCATTTAATAAGGAATTGCATTGACCATGGAATTGAATTACCTGAAGTGAGAATTAAAAAAGGGAAACCAGAACAGGGAACAATCAAACTATCAGCATATTATAGAGGAAATCAGGTTATAATCGAAGTTGAAGATGATGGTGCTGGTCTTGATTCGCAAAAAATATTAAAAAAAGCAATTGAAAAGGGATTAGTTACAGAAGAAGAAAGTGTTCAATTAACAAAAAAACAAATATATAATTTTATTTTTTCTCCGGGTTTTTCAACTGCTGAAAAAATTACTGATATATCAGGTCGCGGTGTTGGAATGGATGTGGTTCGTGATAATATTACTCAATTAAAAGGTATTGTTGATGTTGAATCAAAAGAAGGTGAATATACAAAATTTATAATTAAATTGCCTTTAACTGTTGCTATCATTCAAGTTCTACTTGTGAAAGTAACAACTGAAATATTTGCTATACCAGTATTTAATATTGAAGAAACATTAAAAATATTACCAGACCAGATAAAAAAAGTTGGTGATAAAGATGTAATAAACATACGAGGGGAAGTTGTTTCTGTAGTTAATTTAAGAGATGTGCTCGAACTTAATTTAATTGAAACAGAACCGAAAGAAGATAATTTCATTTCAATATGTGTTGTTGGACTTGCTGATAAAAGAATAGGTTTTGTCGTTGAAGAATTATTAGGTAATCAGGAAGTTGTTATAAAAAATTTAGGCTCATATTTCCAAAAAATAAAACATATTTCTGGTGCCACAATTTTAGGGAGTGGTAAAATTATTTTAATTTTAGATATACCTGCATTAATAAATACTTCCTGTGAAGGTGAATATTCAATTTCTTCATTTAAATTTGTTCAACAAATTGAAGAGACTATAGCAGAGAAACCAAAAGAAGAAATTAAAGAACAGAAAAAGGAAGAACAAAAAGAAATATTAAAAGAAGATAAAATACAAACACAAAAGAAAATATTGATTGTTGAGGATTCAAAAAGTATAAGAACAATAATCAGGTCTTTTTTAGAAGAAGCAAATTATATTGTTGAAGAAGCAGTAGATGGTTATGATGGTTTGCAGAAAGCAAAAGAAAAGCAATATGATATAATTTGTACTGATATAACAATGCCGCGAATGGATGGTTATACATTAACAAAAAATTTGCGAAAAATAGAAAATTATAAATTGAAACCAATTATTATTATTTCTTCTCACGATAGAGAAGTAGATAAATTAAAAGGTTTTGAAGCAGGTGCAGATGATTATATACTTAAACCACTAGATAAAGAATATTTTCTCGACCATATTAAAAAATTTTTAAATAAATAAAGGTGAAAATTAAAAATGAATCTAAATCTTGGACAATTTAAAAAAAGTGCTAAAAAGCAGAATGAGAAAAAAGATGTAACTCAATTTGAAAATGTTAAACAAATTGTTTGTTTCTTTTTAGATACGCAAGAATATGGTATTGAAATAGAATATATTTCAGAAGTTGTTTCATTGTTACCTATTACTCGCTTAATTCATGTACCAAATTTTGTTAAAGGTGTAATGAATTTACGCGGCAATATTATTGGTGTGATTGACATTAAAGTTTTTTTTAACCTTACTCCAATTAAAGAAAATATTGATACAAAAATTATTGTAACTAATTATAAAGAAAAAACAGTTGGTTTAATGGTTGATAAGATTTCAGAAATTCAGTTAATAAATATTAACGCTATTTTACCGACGCCACCAACTGTTCCTAAAAGACAACAAACTTTTTTAAAAGGCGTTATACAATTAAAAGAACATCCTTTAATGATTTTAAATATTGAAGAATTATTGTTTTGTGAGGACGCTAAACAATTTGAAGAAAAAACAACAAATTTTTAATTTTAATTATGTTTCGTTTTGAGGTGAATTTATGGATAAATTTAAAAATAAAAAAATTATCAAATTAATTTTTTATTTTTTTCTATTGTTGCTTCCTTTATTTATTTTCTTTGTTATTACTATTTTTACTTATAAAAACCAATATTTTTTTACTATATCTTTTATTTCTTTTTTAGGCACATCTGCTTTATTACTTTTGTTTGCTTTCATAATTTATAAAAATTTTATTTCACAAATTAATCATTTTTTACAGGTTATTATGAATATCACAAAAGGCGAGGGTAATCTTACACAAAGAATAAAAATTGAAGGTGATGATGAATTTTCTTATTTAGGTATGTGGTTAAATAATTTAATTGAGAAAATTCACGACATAGTTTTTAAAATGAAATTATCTTCTCTAACTGTTGAAGAGCAAAATAAAAATCTTACTGTTAATTCAAATAGTTCAAAAGAACATGCTGAAATTTTAAGTAATTCTATTTCAAAAATAAAAGAAGCATTAAATAATCTCAATAATTTAAGTAATCAAATAAATATAAATTTATCAACAGAAACAAAAACATTTAAAGATTCTTATACAAAAATAGAACTCATAACAGAATCAATTAAAAAAATTGCTGAAAATGCAATAAAAGCAAGTGAATACTCTGAAAATGTAATTAATGAAGTTCAAAACGGCGTTAAAAAAATGCAGGAAAATGTTCAAAGTATGGAAAAAATCAAAAATGAAACAAGTAGTTCTGCAAAAGCAATTGAAGATTTAGGCGTTCGTGCAAAAGAAATCGGCACTATTATTAAAACAATTCAAGAAATTGCAGAACAAACAAATTTACTTGCTCTTAATGCAGCAATTGAAGCAGCAAGAGCTGGTGAGCATGGTCGTGGCTTTGCTGTCGTTGCTGATGAAGTCCGTAAACTTGCTGAAAAATCACGCACTCAATCTGAAAGTATAGCAACAATTATAGAAGGTATTCAACAAGCAACACAAAAAGCAATTAAACATATGGAAGTTACTGAAAATTCAGTTTTAAAAGGTGTTGAATTAAATAAAGAAGTTAATAATGAATTCAGTCAAATAGTTAATGCTGTAAAATTAGCAACTGATTTAATGAAAGATATTTGTGCTTCTACAGAAAAGCAATCAAATGAATCTGAAGAAATTTTACGAATGATAAAAGAGATACAAAAACATATTCGTGAAATAAATAAAGCATCAGAAAAACAGACTGAAGAAAGTAATGAAATTACAAAAGCAATTGAAGAGTTATCAACAATCGTAAATAAAACATTAGAAGAATCTGCAATAATATCAGAAATTTCTAAAATATTAAATAAGGAAGCTGAAACTTTATTAAAGATTGTTAATCAATTTAGAATTGAAGTTAAAAAAGATAAATTAGGCATTACAGAAGTAGAAGTATAAAATGGAAAAATTAAAAAGATTTGGCGTCTCTATTGAAAAAGAGTTATTATTAAAATTTGATAAATATATTCAAGATAAAAATTATACTAATCGTTCAGAAGCAATAAGAGATTTAATTCGCAAAGAATTTGTTTTTGAACAATGGAAAGAAGATAATAGTGAAGTTGCTGGTGCTATTACAATTATTTATGACCATCATAAACGCGAATTAGTTAATCGTTTATTAGATATTCAGCATAATTATCAGGAATGTATAATAGCCACACAGCATATTCATTTAGACCATCATAATTGCCTTGAAATAATTGCTGTTAAAGGCTCTCCAAAAAAACTCGAAGAATTAGCAAATAAATTAAGAGTTGAAAAGGGTGTAAAACATTCAACATTAAATATGACCACAACAGGTAAAAATATATAACTATGAAATTTCAATTTAGATTACAAAAAGTTCTTGATTTAAGAAAACACGAAGAAGAAAATATAAAAAATCAACTTGCTATCTTAGCAAAAGAATTACAAATTGAAAAAAGAAATCTTTATAATCTTCAGTTAGAGCAAAATAAAATTTTATCTGAAATAAATCTTTTAACTGGTAAAACAATTGATATAAATGAATTATTATGGAAAAGAAATTATATATTAAAACTTGATAATGAAATAATGCTGCAAAAAAAAATTATTATTCAACTCGAAAATGAACATAAAAATATGATTGCTAAATATATTGAAATAACTAAAAAAGTTAAAGTGCTTGAAAAATTAAAAGAAAAATTATATAAAAAATTTATTAAAGAATTAGAGAGGGAAGAACAGAATTTTCTTGATGAAATTGGTACTAATCAATTTATCAGAAATAAAATTGCTTTGCAAAAAAGTCAATAAATAAATATTTTTAATTAAATGAATTTCTTTACAATTATTAAATTTTATATTACTATATATTATTTAATTTTATATCTATTTTCCTTGAAAGGAGAAAAATAATGTTAGAAAATTTAATTTTACCAAACAGATATTATGATTCTGTTTTACTTATGTCTGTTGCTTCAAAAATTAAAGCAATTGATGGAATCAATGATATTTCTCTTATGATGGGAACTGATGCAAACAAAAATGTTTTAAAAGAAACAAATTTTTTAACCGAAACAGGTGCATCAGCAAAACCAGATGATTTAATTATTGCAATAAATTTTAATGAGAAAAAAATCAAAAAAGAAAATATCATTTCAATTGTTGAAGAATATTTAAAGAAAGAACAATCTATGCAAAAAAAAGATAGCAGTGAAGAATATAAATCAATTGAATCAGCCTTAAAAAATAATGATGATTTAAATTTAGTATTTTTTTCAATTCCTGGAACTTATGTAAAATCAGAAGCAGAAATAGCATTAAAACACGACAAAAATATTATGATATTTAGTGATAATGTATCAATTGAAGAAGAAAAATATTTAAAAAATTTAGCGTATGAAAAAGGCTTAATTGTTATGGGACCAGATTGTGGGACTGCAATAATAAATGGTATTGGTCTTGGCTTTGCTAATAAAGTTAAAAAAGGTGATATTGGTATTGTTGGTGCAGCTGGTACTGGCATTCAAGAAGTTACTTCTATTTTAGATAAATTTGAACTTGGTATCAGTCAGGCAATTGGCACTGGCGGTCGTGATTTATCTGCTGAAATTGGCGGTTTAAGTATGATGACTGCTATAAACGCTTTATTAGAAGATAATCAGACTAAAATAATAATTTTAATTTCAAAACCTCCTGCTCCAGATGTTGAAGATAAAATATTAAATTTTTTAAAAGATAAATCAAAAAAATTTGTTATTACTTTTTTGAATTCTCAAAAAGATTATTCTGATTATGGTAATTTATACTTTGCTAAAACACTTGAAGAAGGTGCTTTAAAATGTGTTGCAATTTATAATGATTCAACTTATAACATTAAACCATTTATTATTTCTGATGAAGAAATAAATAATAGAATTAAAAAAATTCATTCTAATTTTTCTGATGAACAAAAATATTTAAGAGGACTTTATTCAGGTGGAACTTTATGTGATGAAACTTATTTCATTTTAGAAAAATTAGATTTTTTTATTTATTCAAATAGAGCAAAAAAAGATGAACATAAATTAAAAAATATTTATAAATCAGAAAGAAATACTTTACTTGATATGGGCGAAGATGAATTTACTCGTGGAACTCCACATCCTATGATTGATTTTACAAAACGCTGCGAACGAATGATACAGGAAGCGAACGATAAAGAAACAGCAATAATTTTATTTGACCTTGTTTTAGGTTATGGTGCACATCCAAAACCACTTGAACCTTTATTAGAGACAATCAAGAAAATAAAAAAAATATGTGCAAAAGAAAAAAGAAATATTGCATTTATATGTGCATTATGTGGGACAAAAGGTGATATTCAAAATTATGATTTATGTTTTAAAGAATTACAAAAAGCAGATGTAAATGTTTTCACGACAAATGCACAAGCAGCAAGATTTGCTGCTCTTTTATTAAATCCAAATTTATCTATTAATGATTTAAAAATTTAAAAAATTGAAAGGAGAAAAAAATGAAATTTTCAGAGTTATTAAATAAAGAATTAAAAGTATTAAATGTTGGCGTTGCAATATTTAAAGAATCAATGGAATCACAATCAGCAAAAATTGTTAATGTTGATTGGAAACCAAAATGTGGTGGTAAAAAAGAATTAATCGATATAATAAACAAAATAAAAGATAATGAAAAAATTTTAAAAGCAAATGAAGAAGCAATAAATAGATTGTTATCATCAAAAGCATTTTTAGTTGATATAAAACAAGCCCGTGAAGTGATTCCAGCTTTAACAGAAAATATGATATTACATGCAGGTCCACCAATTGAATTTCAAAATATGTGTGGACCAATGCAAGGCGCTATTTTAGGCGCGCTTATTTATGAAGGTAAAGCAAAAAATCTAAAAGAAGCAAAAGAATTAGCAGCATCAGGTGAAATAAAATTTGAACCCTGCCATCATCATAATACTGTTGGTCCTATGGCTGGTATTGTTTCACCTTCTATGTATGTTTATTGTATTAAAAATGAAACTTATGGAAATTATGCATATTGCACATTAAATGAAGGTCTCGGTAAAGTTTTAAGATTTGGTGCTTATAGTCGTGATGTGATTAAAAGATTAAAATGGATGGAAAATGTTTTAGCTCCTGGTCTTGCAAAAGCATTAAAAATGAAAGGAAAAATTGATATAAAAAATTTGATTGCACAGGCTTTATTAATGGGCGATGAATGTCATAATAGAAATGTTGCTGGCACTTCTTTATTTTTAAAAGAAATTGCACCTGCTTTACTTGAAACTGATTTATCTAAAAAGAAAATAAAAGAAATTATAAATTTTATTAATAGTAATGTTCATTTCTTTTTAAATTTATCAATGCCAGCAGCCAAATCAATTGCTGATACAATTAAAGGATTAGAGTTTTCGACAATAATGTGTGCAATGGCACGAAATGGCGTTAATATTGGAATTCGCGTTGCTGGGCTTGGCGATGAATGGTTCACAGCAGAAGCAGGTCAACCAAAAGGACTTTATTTTGCTGGCTTTTCTGAAAAAGATGCTAATCGTGATTTAGGTGATTCAACTATTACTGAAACTGCTGGCTTTGGTGGATTTGCTATGGCTGCTGCTCCGGCTATTGTTAAATTTATTGGTGGTGTTCCTTCTGATGCTATTAACTTTACTTTAGAAATGTATAATATTACTTTTGCTGAACATAAAGAATTTCAAATTCCAAATCTAAATTTTCGTGGCACTCCTGTTGGCGTTGATATTTGTAAAGTTGTAGAATACCAATTACCACCTTTTATAAATACTGGTATAGCACATAAAAAACCTGGCATTGGGCAGGTTGGGGCTGGTATTTTAAGAGCAAATATTTCTTTATTTGAAAAAGCATTAATTAGATTTTATGAGAAATATAGCGGCAAATTATGATGAGCAAAAAAAAAATTGTTAAAATAGATAAGTTAATTAAAATTATTGAGCAACTCAAAAAAAAAAATAAAATTATTGTTTGGACAAATGGGTGCTTTGATATTATCCATTATGGACATATTTATTACCTTAAAAAAGCAAAAGAATTTGGGGACATATTAATTGTTGGTTTAAATTCTGATTCTTCTGTTAAAAAATTAAAAGGAAATGATAGACCTATATTTAAAGAAAAATTTAGAGCAAATGTTCTTGCTGCTCTTGAAGTTATTGATTTTATTACTATTTTTAATGAAGAAACTCCTTACAATTATATAAAAAAAATTAAACCACATTATATAGTTAAAGGTGGTGATTATAAAAAGGAAGATGTTGTTGGTAAAGATATTGTTGAAAAATATGGAAAAGATGTAATTATTATTCCTTATTTAAAAAATTTTTCAACAACAAATATTATAAAAAAAATAAATTTATTATGAGTCTAAATATATTTATTCTGGATACTGATGAAAATCATAATAATTATATTGCAAAATCTATTTTAAAAAATTTTAAATCTTATTTTTTCAATAATTCTTATGACTTCAATAAAGAACTCGCTATCAAAGAACCTGATATAATTATTTGCTCAAATAAAATATTTGATTTATCAATCGCTGAATTAAAAAATTTTTTAAAAGAGTATAACTATAATTTTACAAAAATCATTTTTTTTTCTGATGAATTTAATATTGAGGATTTAATAACTAAAATAAAAGAAGGTGTGTACTATTATTTCTTTAAGCCAGTTAATTTAAAAGCATTTGAAAAAATAATAAATGAAATTATTAATCTAAAAAAAATCAAACAAACCACTGATATACCAAAAAATGTATTTGATGAAAATAAATATTATGAATTAGACAAAATAATTGGTGAATCAGAAATAATAAAAAATATTCGTGAACAAATAAAACAATTTGCTGATAATGAAAATACAGTATTAATTTCAGGACCAACTGGTAGTGGTAAAGATTTAATTGCTTTTAATATTTTTAAAGAAACAAAAAAATATAATAAAAATTTCGTTAAAATTTCTTGTTCAACACTTCCAAAAAATTTAATTGATAATGAATTATTTGGTCATTTTAAAGGTGCTTATACTGGTGCTTATTATAATAAAATTGGGCTTATTGAGGCAGGAAATAATGGTGTTATTTATATTGATGAAATTGATAATTTAGATGAAGAATTACAGGCTAAATTTTTAAGATTATTAGATGAAAAAACATTTTATAAAATTGGTTCTGATAAAGTTAATAAAATTAATTGTAAATTTGTTATTTCATTATCTACTGATAAAATCGATGATTTAATTGATAAAAAAATTCGTAAAGATTTATTTTTTCGTATCAGTTCTTTTGAAATAAAAACTCATTATTTACGCGAGTATATAGAAGATATTGAAATTCTTTCAGATTATTTTAATAATTTTTTTGCCAGTAAATATAATAAAAAAAAGTTGATTTTTAATAAAAAAGATATTAAATTACTTCAATCATTAAACTGGTATGGCAATGTTCGTGAACTTAAAAATTTTATTGAAAAATTTATTATAGAAGATTATTTAAATAAGAATATTGAAGATTTTATAAATGAAAAAAAATATGAAGAACAAAGATTACAAAGTATTAAATACATTAAACCCGGAATGACATTAGAGCAATGTGAAAAGAGTTTAATTGAAGAAACTTTAAAATATGTTAATTATAATATTTCAAAAGCAAGTAAATTATTAGGTATTACATATAATTCTTTAAACAAGCGAATGGAAAAATTTAATATAACAAAAGAAAAAACAAAGGAGTGTTAGATAGTGAACAAAGAAAAAGAATTAAATGATTTGTTAAGAGGAGTCGAAGAGGTAATACCATTAGATGAATTTAAAGAAAAAATTCTTGCTGGACAAAAATTAAAAGTTAAATTTGGTGCGGATCCTACTGCTCCTGATTTACATTTAGGTCATACTGTTGTTTTAAGAAAACTTCGGAAATTTCAAGAATATGGTCATAAAGTAATTTTTATTATTGGCGATTTTACTGCACAAATTGGCGACCCAACAGGCAGAGCAAAAACACGACCACCTTTATCAAAAGAACAGGTATTAAAAAACAGTTTAACTTATAAAGAACAAATGTTAAAAATATTGCACAGAGAAAATTTAGAAATTGTATATAATAGTGAATGGTTAGAAAAAATGAATTTTGTTGATGTTATTAAACTTGCTTCAAAATATACTCTTGCTCGAATGCTTGAGCGTGAAGATTTTAGTAATCGCTATAAAAATAATATTTCAATTAGTCTTCACGAATTATTATATTGTCTTATGCAAGGCTGGGATTCTGTTATTTTAAAATCTGAATTAGAGATTGGTGGTTCTGACCAGAAATTTAATTTAATTGTTGGACGTGATTTACAAAAAGAAGAAGGTCTGCCTCAACAAATTATTATGACATTACCAATTTTAGAAGGAACTGATGGAAAATTAAAAATGAGTAAAAGTTATAATAATTATATTGCATTAAATGATGCACCACAGGAGATGTATGGAAAAATTATGTCTATTAATGATGATTTAATGTTTAGATATTTTGAATTATTAACTGATGAACCTATTGAGAAAATAAATGAGTATAAAGAAGGAATAAAATCAGGAAAATATCATCCTAAAAAAATTAAAGAAGAATTAGGAAAAAAAATTGTTGAATTTTATTATTCAAAAGAAGCAGCTGATTTTGCTGCAGAAGAATTTGAAAAAATCTTCAAACAGCACGGTTTACCTGATGATATGCAAATTATAAAAATTACAAAAAATGATTTAAATGAAAACAATAAAATTTGGACTATTGATTTAATTGAAAAAACAGGTTTACTTAAATCAAGAAGTGAGATAAAAAGAATGATAAATCAAAATGCAATTTTAATAAATAATAAAAAATGTAATGATGAAGATATCGAAGTTGAACCTGAAATGATTATTAAAATTGGTAAAAGAAAATTCTGTAAGGTATTATATGAGAATTAAGGATGTTGATATAAATAATTTCGATGATTTTCTTTACTTCATTAAAATTACTTATAAACGAGCAAAAATGCGTTTTCGATATTATATTTATAGTAATATCAGTTATAAAACTCACTATCTTTATTTAACAATTATTTTTTGTATTTTTTGTATTATTGTATTATTTTATTTTGTCTATAATTTATTTTTTATTCCAAATTCAAGTTTTTAAATTTAGACTCTATGAATAATCTACATTTAATTGCTATTATTATTTTAATCATAATTATTTTTCTCATAGTCAAACGAGTAAAACAAAAATTAAATGATTTAAAAAAAAATGACCCTGAAAATAAATTAAAAAAAATGAATTTAAAATATTTAACAGATGAGCAAAAAGAAATTGTTAATAAATATGGCTTTCCAATAAATGTATTAACAGAAGAATCAATTGAAGGTATTACAATAATCTGGATTTATAAAGAAAAAATTATCAAATTTAATAAAGAAGGTAAAATTTTAAAAATTTTTTGAACAATTCCAAAATACTTTAATAATTTCGAATATATGAAAAATATCGTTCTAATAAAATAATTAATAAAATAATAACCAATAAAATTTGATTTTTATTCTGGATTAAAAAATTTAATCTTAACTTCTTTCTACTTTTAAATTCTTTAATCGTTACTTTATTTATTTCATTTGGTAATTTTTCTTTTATTTTTAGTTCACTTTCATTTCGACTTATATTTTCTGTATAATACTTTTTTGCTTCTTTATCAAAATAAATATTATTATATTCATCTTTATAAATAATCTTTCCTTCTTTCATTTTTTTAATTTCATCTTCATTATAAGATAAATAATCGATTGTCTGAATTATTAATGGAATGAACTTATAATTTTTTAATAGTTCTTTACTTTCTAAATTAAAACCAGCTAAAATTATTTTTGATTTATTTATCTTTTTTTCTACCAATAAATCAGCACCATCATTAAAACTAATTATACTTACACTAATTATATCTTTCATTATTTTATACGATTCATTAATCAGAAAATTTACTTTTAATTCTTTTTCATCATAAATCTTACAAATTAAATGATTTTTATCTATTTTCTCAAATTCATTATTTATTACCTTTTCCTTTATTATGCCCGGTAAAAAATTATTTATATTCATTTTTTTATTTGTATAAAAAGTATTATATTTTCTAATATCAAAATCAGCATCTGTGTAAATTAATATATTTTTATTTTCTTCTATTGCTTTTTTTATGTCATTAACTATATTTTCTGATAACATTGATGCACCAATAATTATTGCATTATAATTATCATCATTTTTATCAATCAAATTAATAAATTTTATATCTGTATTATTATATATCGTTTGTATAATGTTCTTAACTTCATTATTATAAATTTTTATTTTTAAATTTTCTATTTTATTTATTACAAAATAAAAATCATTATCAATCTCAAATTCATCTTTATTAATTGATATGCGAAAAACATTACTTTGCAAAATATTATCTATTATAAAAGATACTTTTGTTTTATTATTTGGCAATAAATCAATAAATTTATTATCAATCAAATCAAATCTTTCATTATTAAAAATTGATAGATATACACCAAAATTATTTTTTTCTTTATTAGAAAAATTTTGAATTTCAATATCTACCTGATATGGTATATTTAATGTTGAAAAAAAATTTATTACATCTGTTTTTATTATACTAATATTTTCATTGTTGTTAGAAGCAACTTGAATAATATTGAAACTTCTATATTTCTTGATATTTATATTTTCATAATCATTAAAAACTTCAAAATTGTCTGTTATATAAAAAATATCTTTATTTATTAAATGATTATCTAATTTGTTTAATTCTATTGATAAATTCATTACTTCTTTTTCTATTTTTAATTTATCTATAATATTATATAATTCATTTTTATTTGAACTACTTATAAATGGAATTGACTTAAATACCTGATTTATTTCTATTTTTTTTAATATATCTTTTTCTTTTATTGTTTCTTTTATAAATAATTTTGCTTTATCAAAAAGCGTTCCTTCTACTGCTTTGCAAAGCATACTTAAAGAATTATCAAGTAAAATAACTGGCTCTTTTGCTGATAAAATATTTGTCATTAAACTCCTTTCAATATCTAACTGAAAATCAGCAAAAAATAATACAATTAATACAATTATTAAAATCCGCAATAATAATATTAATAAATTTTTTATTCTTAAAATTTTTCGCTGTTTAAAATAGATTTGCTTTAATATTAATAATGAACTAAAATAAATCTTCTTTTTTTTGGAAAATTTTATTATGCTTATAATTATTGGAACAATAATAAAAGCAAGAAAATAAAAGAAATATGGATAAAGGAAATTCATTATTTTAATCCATTCTTTTCACAATAATTATTTATTTTACAATTAGTACAATCTGGTTTGCGTGCTTTACAAATTTGTCTTCCGTGTTCTATTAATAAATAGGAAAAAATAATCCAATCATTTTTATTAATTATTTTCATTAAATCTTCTTCTATTTTTTCAGCATTATTATTTTTACTTAAACCTATGCGATTGGCTAATCTTCTTACATGCGTATCAACTACTATTCCTTCTGCTTTATTAAATGCATTATTTAATACTACATTTGCCGTCTTGCGTGCAACTCCGGGTAATTGTAATAAATCATTCATATTATCAGGAACTTTTCCATTAAATTTTTCAATTATTTTTTTAGCAGAATTTATTATGTTTTTGGCTTTATTTCGATAAAATCCTGTTGATTTTATTTCTTGCTCAAATTCTTTTATATTTGCATTTGCATAATCATTTATTGTTCGATATTTTTTAAATAATTTTTCTGTTACTTTATTTACTCTTTCATCAGTGCATTGAGCTGATAATATTGTTGCTACAAGTATCTCAAATTCTGTATTATATTTTAATGCTGTTCTTAAATTACCATATTCTTTTTTTAATTCTGCTATTATTTTTTTTACTTTTTCTTTTTCCATTTCTCTTCTTCTTCTCTTAATAAACTTCGAATTAAATTTGCCGCTTTTTCTGGGTCTTTCTCTGCTAATTCTTTATCTAATTTTTCATACTTATTTTTATTATTTCTATCTATTTCAATTATTATCTCTTCACTTTTTTGTTTTCTTTCTTCTTGCTTTTTTTCCTTTTTAATTATTCTTGAAAATTTTAGAATAAAAATTAAAAATAAAAAACAAAAAAGAAATATGATTAAGAAAAATAACATATTTATTTTTCAAAATTCAACAAAAATTTTTTATATTCTATTCCTTGTGAATAATTTTTTATTTCATTATTCAAACCAATTACTCTATGACAAGGAAAATATAATGGTAATGGATTTATATGCATTGTATTTCCAATAAATCTTGCATAATTTTTACTATTAAAAATTTTTTTTGCTAATTCTGAATATGTTATTCTTAATCCAAATTTTATTTCTCTTCTTAAATATAATAATACTTTTAATTGTAATTCTGTCAAGTTTATATCTATTGGTAAATCTCCTATGTCTTTTCTTTTTAAAAAATAATTATCAAATTCTTTATTAAATTTATTTTTCTTTTTTTCGAATATTTCTTTATTTTTGTTTTTAATAAACCAAATTTTTTGCAAGCCTGATTCTGAATATTGATATTTTATAATAAATGGAATTATTTCATTTGTATAATATTCAATTTTCATTTTTTTCTAAATCGAAGTGGTAAATCAAATTCATTTATATTTATTGATTGTGAAAAATCATAGTAAATATAATAAGTATTTATTTTTTTTGTTGAACATATAATCTGTTTTTGAATTAATTTATTTTCAAAAATATTTTTACTATTTATATTATGTAAAATAGCAGTATTAAAGATAACTGCTTTTTTTTCAGCACTATCAACTAAATTAGAATAATAGGTAATTCTATCTTCATTATAAAATCCTGCTTTTGGTGATATAATTACTTTTTCTTTTGACAAAAAAGAGATTGGATAACCTGTATAATTATCAGCATAAGCAAATTTAATATTTTTTAAAATCAAAAAATTAATCAATTTTTTTTGTGATTCAAATATTTCTTTTGAATTTACAAAATTATTATTTACATAATTAAAAATTGAGTGTGTATTAATAAAAATATAAAAAAGAAAAAATGCTAAAATAAAAATTTTATTTCTGAAATATCTAAAATAAATAATATATAAAAAATGTGATAAAATTATAGGAATAGATAAAAATAAAGGTAATAAATATCTATCACGAATATTTCTACTACTTGCTGAAATTATTAATAAATAAAAAATTGTAAATAATATTAATGGCAAAATACGATAATTATCAGTTTTAGTTTTAATTATTTCAAGAATAAAAAAAACAAAAGCAGATAATAAGATAATGCTAAATAAAATAATTGAAAAAAAATTAAAAGAAAAACCAAGTGTATGAAAAACTAATTTTATTGTATCAGGAAAATTGTTAAGAATGTTAAAAAATTTAAACAATAAATTTTTAATAATAACAAAAATATTTAAATTATGTGCATCTGATTTTCGTATACCTAAAAAAAATGCACCTAATTTTTTTATTGTTATAAAATTATTTTGAATATTATAAAGCCAGAGAGGCAATGAACCAAAAATAAAAAAAATTAACCATAAAAAAATTTTTTTTATAAAAAAATTTTTATATTTATAAAGAATAAAAAATAATAAAATTAGTAAAAGAAAAATAGAAAAAGGATTAGTCCAGAAAGCAAAACCTGCAAGAAAACCAAAATTAATAAAATCAAAATTTGATATTGAATTAAAATAAATAATTTTATATGCAAAGAATAAAAGTAAAGCACATAAGAATAAATTTTCAATATGTCCACCAGTAGGACTAAAAAGCCAGCGTGATAATGTTAATGAAGGAAATGCAAGAAAAAGAAAAACTAATATAGCTGTATTTATTTCAAAATATTTTTTTGTAAATAAGCAAAAAACCAGAATAAAAAGAATGTAATAAAACAAAGGCACTATTTTTAATGAAATAAATGAAACACCAAATAATAGAAAAAAAAGAGATATAGTTAATGATTCAAGAGAACCCATATAATCCTGACCATAAACAAATGGATGTTTAGTAATGCCTTTTAAAAAATGAATTGCTTGAATACCTACCAATGCTTCATCGCCTTCTACAATATATTCACTACCAAATAAAAGATATAATTTTATTAAAACTGAAATTAAGAAAAATAGACTAATAAATAAAAAAATTTGCTTATTTTTCATAATTTATTTTTTACTCGATTTATTGTCATTTGTAAATAAAAAGGCAATATCTTAAATAAATCAAAATAGTTATATTTTATTCTATAAAGAAAATATTTATATACAAAAGTTTGAAAGAAAAAATGGGCAAATTTATAAAATTTAACATAAGGTAATTTTAACAAAATTTTTAAAATAATTAAAAAAACAGGAAATTTTGCTGTTAATGCAAAAAAAGGCTGTAATATATAAATTTTCTCTTTTCGTTTTTTATCAAAGTTTAACACAGATTGATGATAAAAATTTGCTGGTATTTTATTTATATCACCATCCCAGATTTTTTTTTGAATTAAATAATCAGCAATTTTTGTCGATGGATATGGTTGAAAAATTGATGACCAGGCATAATCAATTTTTAATGAAATATTAAATAGCAGTGTTTTATAATCATCATTAAAATCAGTTTCAGGAAGACCTAACATTGATTGCGTAATTATTTTTACTTTATATTTTTTTAGTATTTTTATTGCATTTATTATTTGCTTATTTGTAATTGGTCTATTTAATAATTCTTTTCTTAATTTTTCATTATAACATTGTATTCCTAATATTACAATATTTACATTTGCATTAACTAATTTTTCAACATATTCTTCATTTACAAATGATGGAATTATATTGCATTTAAAAGGAATATTTATTTTTTTTCGATATAATTCACTAAATTCTGATAACCACTTTTTATCAAGTCCTAATATATCATCGTGAAATTCAATATATTTTATTTCTTTATATGATAACACTTCTTCTATTTCTTTTATTACATTTTCTGGTGTTCGGTATCTAATTCTATTCCATTGTTTTTTATATAATTCAGCATTTTTTGTATTGAAACAATATGAACATTTATACGGACAACCGCGACTCGTTATAAACCATTCATTTGGATAATTTTTCATATATGAATATTCTTTATAAAATATTCTTCGTTCACAAAAAGGAAATTTACTAATATTTTGTTCTAATGGTCTTAATTCATTTGTTATTATTTCATTACCTTTTCTAACAATAGTATTTTTTATATTTTCAGGTATTTCCCTTCTTTTTTCATATTCATCAAAAAATTCAATTATTGCCTCTTCTGCTTCACTTAAAAATATTACATCAATAAAATCATTTTCATTAATAACTGCTGGATAATAAGTGCAATGTGGTCCGCCTGCTATTACAAAATATTTTTTTATTTTTTTTATTTTTTTTATAAATTCTAATAAAATTTTATGTTGACCAGTATATAAACTAATAAGAATAAAATCAGGCGAAAAATTTATTGTTCGTTTAATTGCATTTTTTTCATTCTGAATTTCAATTACTTTTAAATCATAACCTCGATTTAATAATAATTTTATAATAATACCAAAACCTAATGGCGGAGTATAAAGATTAAAAAAAGGCAATAATATTTTCATAAAACTGAAATTTATATTGTGAAATTTTTTCTGTCAAATGAAAAAGGATTGATAAAATAATCAAATTAGCGATATATAAGTCAGAAATATTTAATAAATTAAGTAAAATAAATAATTAGACTAATCTTATCATTAAATATTCAAATAAATTATTTTCAATTGTCAAAAAAAGGATTTTGCCATTGCCAGCCTGTTTTACCTGTTTTGCGATAATGTTCTAATCGCCTTATTGTTAATTCAACAAAAATTGGGTCAATATCAAATGTATATACTTTTCTATTTAATTTTTCACCTGCAATTAATGTAGTTCCAGAATGTGCAAAAAAATCAACAATTAAATCCTTTTCTTTGCTGCCTGATAAAATTATTCTTTCTATTGCTTTAATTGGTTTTTGTGCATAACAACCAGCTACATTTTCTTCTAATCTATAAAACACCTGTTGAATATCAACCCATACATTACCAGCTCTTATATTTGTTGATTTACTTCGCTCAATATTTTCTGTTATTTTTCCTTTTACTTTTTTATAATATCCTCTTAATATTTTTGGTATATCAGTATATTCAGCTTCTACATTAAATTCAGGATTTCCTTTTACATAATAAAGAAGTTCCTGTCTTATCCACATCCAATTTTTTTGTGTGCCATATCCTCTTTGATTTCTTAATGTTATAAAATTTTTTGGTTTTAATTCTTTAAATTTCCGCATTAATATCATAATATCAGGTAATGGCTGAAAATTATCTTTATAATCTGCACCAATCCATAAATAAAAATGCGAATTTTCTTCCATTATTTTTATCGCATTACTAATCCATTTTTCAGAAAAGTTTAAATATTCTTCTAAATTTATTTTAAACAAATTCTTCGTATTTGAGTTCCCAACTACCACATTATATGGTGGGTCATTTATTATTATTTTTGCTTTTTCGTCTTTTATTATTTTTTGAATATCTTCGAATTTAGTTGCATCAAGCACTCCAACTTTATGTCCTCTAATTTTGTCTTCCCAGATTTCACCATATTTCAATCTACAATATGGCAATATTTTTTTTTTAAATTTTTCATTAATGTCTAATCTAAATAATTTTTCTTTTGTGTTTTTTTTTTCTTTTTGTTTCATAGGATTTTTTAAAATAATTAAAACATTAAAACAAATAAAAAATATTTTTCAAAAACTTATATCATATTTCATACTTCATCATTTTTAGAAAAGCAACCGCATTTTGATATAATACTTTTTCAGCATTTTCTTTGAAATATTTGATAATAAATTCTTTTTCTTTTTTCTGATCAGCCCAGGGTGCATCAGTTGCAAAAAATATATTTTCAATTTTTATCTTTTTTATTATCGAATCAAATAATTCATCATTTATCATACCAAAAACAAATGATGTATCAAAATATAAGTCATCAAATGAAGTCAAATATTTATTAACATTTTCCCAATCTTCCCAGCCGCCTAAATGTGCAAGAACTAATTTTAATTCTGGAAATTTTTTCTTTATTTTTGCTATACGCTCTGGAGAAGCATTATCCATCTTTCCATAAGCAATATCATATCCTGAATGGAATAATATAAAAAAATTATTTTTTATTATTGCTTCATATAATGAAAAAATTAGCTCTTCATCTATATTAAAATTCTGATATAATGGATGTAGTTTTATTCCTGTAATACCATTATCTTTTAATCTCAGTAATTCATCATTCACATTTTTATATAAAGGATGAATTGAACCTAATGGAAAAATTCTATTTGATTTTATTGAAATTGACCAATCGGTTATTTTAGGCACTTGCTCTGGTTTTGTAGCAATCGAACAAATTACAGCACAATCAATTCCTGCATAATCCATTGATTTTAATAAGCCTGATAATGAACCATTATAAAATGCTTTATATTGATTATTCGTATTTTCTTCTAATTTTTTTATTGCTTCTTCGGCTATTTTATCCGGAAAAATATGTGTATGAAAATCAATTACCATACTTTAAACCAACTACCTTTTTTCTTATTATTTCACATACTTCATCCTGTATGCGAACTCTATGATTTAAATTAATTAAAGATTCATAGATATTTCTTAATCGCATTCTATGCATATCATTACAAATTGCATTTGTTAATGGTGTGTGAATTATTTTATCCGGGAAATCATTTTTTAATTTTTCGATTAAATTAATTTCAGCACAAACTAAAAATTCATTGTTATCAGAATCTTTTATATAATTATAAATATCAAATGGATTTAAAATTTCATCAGCATGTCGAAAAGTAGAATAATGACATTGTGGTGTAACTAAAATTTTTATCTTTGCACGATTTATATTTTTTGTTTGTAAATAATTATTTATCACATTTTCAGTAAATTTATGTGTTGCTAAACATTCGCCTTCACTATAAATTATTTTTTCACCTTTCAATTCATTTAATATTTCAGCCCAATAATTTCCACCGAGTAAAATAATCGTATTTTTTTTTATTTTATGGTCTTTTAAATATTCTTTTAAATGTTTTTCATCAGCAATTAAATCAGCCATTAATTTTACTTTCAAACTTGTAGTTATATGTGCAATAATAAAACAATCTTGAAAAATTGTTTTTATATTTAAAATATCTCGCTCATTCATAATATTATTAAATCTACAAATAGTATCTAATCTCGGTTGCAATATTATTTTTTTTGGATTAAATATATACGCTAATTCTGCAATATAACTAACGCCACAAATTAATATTGTTTGATAATCATTTCTTTGTATCTCTTTGACTATTTCATAAGGTCCGCCGATAAAATCTGATATTTTTAAAATATTCGGTTTTTGATAAATATGTGAAGCAATAAAAATCTTTTTTTCTTTTTTTATTTGTCGTATATTCTTTATTAAATATTTATTTTCAATCGTTTTTGGTATGCTTAATTTTTCTGGATGTAATGGTATTATTCGTAATTCTATATTATTTTGTTCAGCAAATTTTTTTATGAAATCAATATAAACTTTTACTTTTGGATCTAATTTTGGGTCTATTGGCATAAATGTCATTTTTTTGAAATTATAATTTTTATATTGTTCATTACACTTTTTTAATAATTCATCAAAATCTTCATAACTCAATAATTTATCATAATATGGGATAAGGTCATTTGCTCCTAAAAAACCAAATTTACCTGAAAAAATTAAAAAGCCTTCATTTAATTTTTGCGCTATGTGATAAACTTTCTCAATATAACTTCCAAGATACCTTTTTATTGCTGGTAAATCTTCTGCATCCTCTCGCTTGTTTTTGCAACAATGAGTAATGAAATAATGTTCCATACTTTCTCCTATTTTATAATATTTTCGCTGCTATTTCTGCTAATTCACTCCGTTCACCTTTATTAAATGTAATATGTCCTGCTATTTCCTGGTCTTTAAATTTCTCTACTAAATATGTTAATCCATTTGAATTTGAATCAAGATAAGGATGGTCAATTTGATATGGGTCACCTGTAAAAATAATTTTTGTATTATTACCAACACGAGTTATTATTGTCTTTACTTCGTGCGGTGTTAAATTTTGTGCTTCATCTATTATTATAAATTGATTTGGTATGCTTCTGCCACGAATAAATGTTAATGCTTCAATTTCTAATACCCCTTCATCAATTAAATCCTGAAATTCATTGCCAGAACTTTTAAAATAGCCAGATTCTTTAAATAAGAATTCTAAATTATCTGCTATTGGTTGCATTCGTGGTCTTAATTTTTCTTCTATATCACCTGGTAAATAACCTATATCTCTACCCATTGGTATTATTGGTCTTGAAACAAGTAATTTTGTATATACACCATCATCAACAACTTTTTTTAAGCCTGCTGCTAATGCTAATAATGTTTTGCCTGTTCCTGCAAAACCAAGCAATGTTACTAAATTTATTTCATCATTTAATAATAATTCAAATGCAAAATACTGTTCTTTATTTCGCGGCTTTATTCCCCATATTTTCCCTTTTGTATAATTATTTTTTATTAACATATTTCTTTTTCTGTTGTAATAACAATAGACATTATCTTCTTTATTTTTTCTGTTTTGCAAAATTATACATTCATTTGGATAAAACTCTTCTTTACTATATTTTTTAAATTCTTCAAATTTTATAAAACTATATTCTCGCAAACTTTTTATCACTTCTTCTTCTATTTCTAATTCACGCACACCAGGATATAGTGTCTTAATATCAACTTTATCTTTTTTATAATCTTCTGCCTTAATATTTAATACATCTGCTTTTACTCTTAAATTTATATCTTTGGTTACAAGTATTACTTCATTTTCTGTTTCTTTCATTAAATTATATGCTAATGTCAAAATCTTATTATCAGAAATTGAAGCATCCAGACCAGTTGGTAAATCACTTTTGTTTTTATTTTCTAATTCTATTTTTAATTTCCCGCCGCCGGGTAATTCTACACCTTCATTTAATTTACCTTTTGCTCTTAATTCATCTAAAAATCTTGATGCTAATCTCGAATTTTGGCCTATCTCATCTGGTCTTCTTTTAAATCTATCCAATTCTTCTATTACTATCATTGGTAATATCACATCATTATCTCCAAATTGAAATAATGCTTGCGCATCATATAATAAAACATTTGTGTCAAGTATAAATATTTTCTTTTTACTCATTTATTCTACCTCTTTTATTTTTTTTAATTTATTAAAAATTATTTTATCATAATTTGCTGTAATTTTAAATGTTTCAATTGCAAGTTTTTTTCTATACGAAAAATCATATTCACCTTTTTTCTTTATAAATTCATCATAAAATTCTGGTGCTGGTAATACAATTGTATTTTGAAAATTTTTTGCTGCTGCTCTTAATAACGCCACTCCGCCTATATCTATATTTTCTATTATTTTATTTATATCATTTTCTTTTCTGGCTATTTGTTCAAATGGATAAAGATTTACTACTACTAAACTTATTCTTTTTATTTTTTTTATCTGCAATTCTTCTTCTTCTTCTTCTTCTTTTCTTACCAATATTCCAGCAAATATTTTATAATCAAGTGTTTTAACTCTGCCACCTAATATTTCTGGTTTTTCTATATATTTGCTTATTTCTTGATTGGCTATTTCTTTTGATTTTAAATATTTTGATGTTCCTGATGTTGCTAATATCTCATAACCTTCTTTTATTAAATATCTTGCTAATTTTACTATTCCTTTTTTATTGTATACACTGATTAACGCTGTTTTCATTTTATATTATTTTTTTTAATAATGAAAAACCTATTAGTATTACAATTATTGCAATTGTCTTTGCAATTAAAATTGATTTTAATATACCTACTTTTTTTATTAAATGTGGTGTTGTAAATGGAAAAATTAATAAGCCAATTCCAAAATCAAAACTCATAAACATTGTAATAATTAAAAAATATTTTTTAAAAACAAAGGCAAGAAATGGATAAATAAAAAGTGCTATTAATAAACTTAAATATGTGCTATTATAATAATTTCTTGCTTTTTCTAAAAATTCAATTGTTTTCTCTGAATGCTCTGGCGAACAAACAAATAATGGTTCGTCCTCAAATATTGGATTTGCATAATTTACATTTATTGTTTTTTTAAAATCAAATTGTTTATTACACCATAAACATTTTATTTTTATCTTTTTATTCATTTTATATTGTTATATATTAACTTATTTATTATGTCAATTTTTATCTCTGTAAAATAAAATTGCTCGCTTGATTTCTTTTTCTTCGTCAAGCGTATAACATTGACATAAATAAATTGATAGAAATAATGATAAAAAATAAAATATTCTAATTATTATTTCAGCATAAATATTTTTATATGTAAAATATTCTGTAAAAGTAAAATACGCTAAAAAAACCACTAATATTTTCCAGTAATTTTTATAATGAAATTTATAGGGTATTTTTAATAGATGTGTCCAAACATACAATAAAAATAATTCGATAGTTGAAGCAATTACTAATGAATATATATATTTATAATAATCAGGTGTTTTTAATGCTATATTAATGAGAGCATACAATAAAATATATGAAATAAACAAAAGAAAAAAATAAGAACTTTTTTCTGAAATAATATGAGAAAACAAAAAATAATACCTTAATAAAAAGATAACGCTAAATGAAAAAAATATATAAAATAAATTTACTTCAAAATACTGAAATTTTTTATTAACAAAAAAGAACAATACATCATTTAAAAAAAGAATAACAAAAATAATTATGCAAACTAAAAATATTAAATAATTTTTAAGACAAATAATAATTTTTGCGTTTTCAAAACTTTTTAATTTATCGATATTATTTGAAACAAAATCAAAAAAATTTATCTCAAAAAAATTATTTATTATTGATACTCCGATTAAGCAAAAAATAAATACTAATAAAATATTTAACATCTCATCATTATTGATATTTGCTGTTTTTATGATTGAAATAAATGGCAATAACATAATAATAAATTGCAAAATTAAGATAAATAAATAATGAAGTAGATTCTTATTTGAATATTTTAAAAAAGCAAAATATAAAGAAAAAGAAAATAAGAATTGAAAAATAAAAATAATAACAAAAAAATTTTTTAGATAATAAAAAAGTTTTGAGATTTGTAAAGAAGAAAAAAATGTCGCAATTAAATAAAACACAATAAAGATAAATACTATATTTATTATCAGATTACCAAATAAAAAAATTTTTGCCTCTTTCTTCATTTTCTTATCTCAAAAAAAATTTTGTTGTTTATTCTATATATTTTAATTATAATTGTAAAGATAAATTTTAAAAAATATTTTTATTGACTAATAATTTAATTCTTTTATATAAGTGTTTAAGTATGAAAAAAATTTATTTATTAATAATTATAGTAAGTTTTCTTTTTAATTGTAGTATTGTAACATTACCATATAAAGCAGCAAAGACTAGTTATAAAGCAACAAAAACAGTTGTAAAAGGTGCTGCTGCGGTTGGTGATGCTTTAATTCCTGATAAAAAATAATAAGTGTAAATTACCAATTAAATGAAATATTTTAAAATACTATTTTTTTTATTTTTTATGTTCCTAATGAATATTTATGCTGTTGATACAATGGAAGGTTTATCATTTGGGATAAATAGTGGTTTTTTATTATCGCCAAATGCTGATAAATTCAATTTATTTGCTCTTGATGGCTGGAATAAAAAATTTAATACTTCAACTTTTATTACATTAGGTGGTGCTGCTAAATTCGGTTTAAATGATAAAGTAGGTTTTGAAGTTGGCTTTAAAAAACCTATTGCTGCTAATATCGATTTATATATATATAATTATGAAATGCTTTATGTTTTTAATCCTTATGAAAAAAATCGCTATTATGGAAAAATTGGTGGTTTATATGGTAAAATAAAAAGCGATGAATTTGAAAATTATGGTAAATTTGATGTCGCTAATGGTTTGACTTATACGCTCGGTGCTGAATTTGGTTATTCTGATTTTTTATTTAATCTTTCTCTTTCTTATTTTAATTTAGATTTTAATTATTCGAAAAATAGGACTATTTTTGGTTCTAATAAATTTGATTTATCTGGTTTTTTAATTCTTTGTTCGTATTATTATTACTTTAAATAACATTATGTTTGATAGTAAATTAAAATTAATTGCAAAAATAATTCAAGATAAAACTGGGTTAACTTTTCCAGAAGATAGATTAAATGTATTTGGTGCAAAAATAGAAAAAAGAATGAATGAACT
>DAONJL010000019.1:35723-40085 GCA_035405645.1 bacterium
GAACGCGGAATCTATACTAATCGGTGCGTAAATACTGCAACACCTGATATATATAAAAAAATGTATTTTATTGAAGAAAATGGCGATTACAAACTTAAAAACGAGATAAAAAAAATGGTAATTTTTAAAAGATTAAATTTAATGAAAGATATTTATCCTAATAATGTTGATATTATTTTTTGTAGAAATGTTTTATATTACTTTGACTTACAAATACAAAAAGAAATATTAAAAGCATTTTATAATTCATTAAAAAATGTTGGCTATTTATTTTTAGGTGGTACAGAAACATTAAATTTACAGGAATATTTTGAAATCCGTTATGCATTTGATTCGTTTTATTATAAAAAATGGACGACTGAACGGCGCTATTATACTGACACAAAAGTTAAGGGTGTAGTAAGAAAAGATTCAGCATATTGGCCACCACCTGAAATTAAATTACGGAAAATACACAATTATAATGTGATTATTTTTTCTGGTGTGTTTGGTGATAATTGTGATATAAATAAAATGAAGCAGGAAATTTTATTTGCTTATAGTCAGATGGATAAAAAAGAAATTGAAGAAATAAGTATATTAACAAATCAGTCATGTCATATAATATATTTTGATTTTGAAAATATTCGCTGGATTAAAAATAATATTATCGCTGAAATAAAAGATGTTATTTTATATTTGCGTTCGAAAAATGTTAAAGTAAATATTATTATTGGAAATAATACTGCAATTGAAGAGTGGTTAAATAAAGCAAATTTCAAAGATTTCTCTAACATAATAAAAGAACTCACAATAAAAGTAAAAGAAAAACCTGAAAGACCAAAAGAAGTAATTTCAAAAATTGATTTAGATTTGAAAAAGATAATTCACGACCAACCAAGAATTACTCTTACACCTGATTATCCTGTTTTTAAAGAAAAAACGCCATTAAAAAAAGAAGAAAAAAAGATTGACGAGAAATCAAAAGAAGAAATAAAATTTATTATTAATAATTGTTCTGAAAAAGAATTAGATGAATTAAAGAAACAAATTAGTAAAAGTTTAAAAACAAAAAAAATGTTAATTATTGATACTACAAAAGCAGTTTATTTATCAAAAGATTTTTTTAATATTATCAGTAAAGCATTAGAAGCAAGTGAAAATAAAGATTTTATAAAAATAATTAAATAATAATGAATATAAACGAAAAACAATATTTTACAAAAGAAGATTTAAGCAAAATATTAGCAGAAAAAGAACAAGAATGGCGTTTCAAATTTTTAAAAGATTTTAAGGCAAATATTATTCTTACACCAGATAATTTCAAAAAATTATTAGAAGAATTTATCAGGACAATAAAATCAATAAATAAAGACGCATTAAGTGAAGAGTTGATAAATAAATTTTTATTTAGTTTCATTTCAAAAGAAGAAATTAAAAAACAAAAAAACTATGAAGAAATATATAATAGATATATTGAACAATTTAAAAAACCCGAAATTAAAGCACCAATAATAAGTAGCGAAAAATCACAGATTGAGCCTGAAAAACCTAAAGAAGAAATTAAAGAAATTCCAGTTGAAATAAAAGAGACAATAGTAAGACGCACATCACAATTTAATCCACTTGAAATTGAAATTATGACAAATGTTTTAAAAAAATTTTTCAATGAACAGATAACATCAATAATTAGTCAGATAAAACCAGAATTAGCAGAAAAAATTAAGAATAATAAAAAATTTTATGATTATCGAACATTCTTTCAATTCTTAAATAAAATTGTTAAACCAGAGTGGGTCGATAATGACCAGTTCTTTCAAAAAGGCTGGCGTGAATTTGCTGATATTTCTCGAAATATGTATCTTGCATTGAAAAAAGATACTAAAATTAGCGGTATAAGACCAGGCGAAGGCGTGCGTAATTTCACAAAAGCAAATTTTTATGGTATGCTTCTTACTGCTGATTATTGTGCTGATGAGATTAAAAATCCTAAAATTGGTTTTAATTTTAATTCCTGCATTAAATACTTTACTCTTGCTTTTGAAAAAGAACCAGAAGAAGTTTTAGAAGAAGTTAAATTAATTAATAGACCTGAATCCGTAGAAATATTCAAATTAATTATTATGAAAATATTAAATAATGAATCATCAGTTTCTAAAATATTTTTTGATGAATTAAATAATAAATCTATTTTCGTTGATGTATTAAATAGTGGTTCAAATATCATTGAAGAAATTTTTATTAAATTTAAAAAAATTTATTATCTTTCTTTGATATATAATTATTGTGTTGTGCTTATTGGTAAAAAAACATTAACTGGTTATATTAATGAAAAAAGTGAACCATTAGTATTTTATCATCCACAAATTATAAATAAATTTAAAGCAGTTGTTAAAGAACAAGATTGGTCTATTGACCCTGAAACTACTGAATTAGCAATTAAGATTAATGTATTTAAAAATACACCAGGTGAACAAGGTGAGTGGTTAATTCCAAATCTAATTCGTGCTATTATTGAATCAATTAAAGTTGAATTACCTCTACTTAATACAACAAATTTAGTAAAAGGACAAAATGTAAAACAAGGTATGGAGCGCGAATTGGATAAAAATAAATATTTTGAACCAGTAATAAAAATATTATTAGAAAATAAAAATAATATCAGAACTATATTAAGTCAAACCAAAAGAAGATAAATTTATTTAAGCAGGTGAAATTTATGATTTTTAATGATTCTTATGAAAAAATAAAAAAGAATTTTGAATTATTAGAAGCATATAAAGAAAAACAACGTCAGGTTAATTTAATTGAATTATTTTTTATTATTTTTTCAATCATAATAATGATTCCTTATGAAATGCTTGATTCTTTTTATTGGTTAAGAATTGTTGGTGGCTTAAATTTAGCCTGTGATATTATTTTCGTTATCTTACTTTATAGATTATTCATTGCTTACAAAAAAGGTATTGCTTCTGTTTTTTTAGTTACTACTGACATTATGGCTGCTTTACCTGGTATTGGTGCTATTATTGTTTTTCTTTATTCATATTATAATAATTCATTTAATGCAAATGAATTTCTTGCTGCTGCTGGTCTTTCTTTACCTGCTTTAAAAACAACTAAATTTTTAAGAATACTTCGTATTACTCGTTTATTCAGAATTGTTCGAAATTTTAAATTACTTAAATTCATCTCTTTAAAATCTGATTCTCTTGCTTGTAAAAATGCTGTTGCCTGGCTTGGCTTTATTGTTCTTATTTTCCTTATCATTACTAACTTTTTGTTTATTATGTTTGGTCCTTTAACAAAACAGGAAAATAAATATTTCTCACAATTAAATGATTTAAAAAATTTTTTAAATGAAAAAGAAGCAACTAAAATTGAATTAGCAGAAGTTATTATTAAAAAAAGTATTTTTAAAAATAATTTAATTTATATAAAAGATAATGCAACAAATGAAATAAAATTTTTTGGTCAATTTGAAAAATATAATAATAATATCAAATTAGCATTACAAAAAGTTAATTATAAATTTTGTTCTCTTAATTCTTCAAAAATAAATTATCAAAATATTGAAATTTTATTTGATGATGGTGAAATATTTCATTTAAATAAAACCAATAATTTTATCTGGATTTCTATTATTATTTCTTTTATTTTATTATTTTCTTTTTTTGCTACTATCTTTATTGGAAAATATTTAACTGATTATTTAAATGATTATCGCAAAATTATTATTGATTCTTATCAGGGTGTTGAAAGTTCATTTGATTTAGATTTAAATAAATTAAGTAAAAATGATAGAGATTCTTTTGCTTATGCTATGGGCTTATATACTCAGGACTTTGTCCGTTTAGTTAAAGGTATCGATGAATTAGAACAAAAATTAAAACAAAAAGAGACAGAAATAGAAGACTTAAATTATACAATTAAACAATTAGAAAATGATTTACAACAATGTGGCAGTTCTGCTGCTACTCAACAATCTGATGAATATACTGAAAATTTAAAGTCTGATTTAGAAAAAGCAATAACATTAATAAAAAAACTATTAGCAAATAAACCTGATTTAATTGAGAAAATTAAAAAGGCTATAAAATTTAAAACTATTAATTTTTAATAAAAATTTTTTTACTCTGCACACTGCGCTAACTCAATTTTAACAGCACTATTCAAATAAATTGAGACAACCTTTGCGGGCTCTGCACACTGCAATAAATCAATTTTAACCCCTTCGTGATTATCCTTTTTTATTTTGAACTTTATGAAGATAACAAAATCACTCCCACGCTCTCGATTGTTCGATTAAAATTATCAGAAAAATAATAGTCGCTAATTCTTTTGAAAAATTTAATTCCACGATGGTTCGATTAAAACCCCTTT
>DAONJL010000020.1:0-38932 GCA_035405645.1 bacterium
ACCTGATAAATCTGGTGTTTATCTTTTTAAAAATAAAGAAGGTAAAATAATTTATGTTGGAAAAGCAATATCAATAAAAAAAAGAGTAAAATCTCATTTCTTAAATGCTGATAATAGCATCAAACAAAATTATCTAATCAAAAATGTTTTTGATATTGATTACATTATTACCAATAATGAAACAGAAGCATTTTTACTTGAATCAAATCTAATTAAAAAATATGAACCTAAATTTAATGTCAGATTTAAAGATGATAAGCGTTATCCTTATCTTGCTGTTACTATAAAAGAAAAATTTCCAAGATTAATTTTAACAAGAAAACCAATTTTAGATTGTTTAAATTTTGGTCCTTTTTTAAGTGCTTTTGAAGCAAGAAAAATTATTGATTTAGCCCAGAAATTATTTAAAATTCATAAATGTAAAAATCCTGAAAATAAGAAAGAACGTGCCTGCCTTAATTTTAATATAAATCTTTGTTCTGCTCCCTGTCAAAATTATATTTCTGAAATTGAGTATAAAAAACAAATAAATAATTTAATAAAATTTTTAAAAGGTGATGTGCAGGATTTAATTAATGATTTAAAAACTAAAATGCTTGATGAGAGTAAAAATTATAATTTTGAAAAAGCAGCTGAATATAGAGATTTAATAAATGCTTTAAATAATCTAAATATAAAACAATTTGCTGAAAAATCAATTGATTATAATTATGATGTTATTGCTATTAAAGAAAATGGTAATAATTTTGTAATTGTTAAATTAATTGTTCGTGATGGTAAAATTTATGGTAAAGAAAATTATTTTTTTCAAATTGAAAATACCTTTGATTTTAATGATGTTCTGGATGAATTCTTTAAAAAAGAATATATGTTCACTGATTTCATTCCAAAAGAAATAATTGTAAATGTTGATTTTGAAAATAAATTAATTTATGAAAAATGGTTAAGTGATAAGACAGGTTATAAAGTTGAAATAAATCAAATTTCAAAAGGTATAAAATATAATACTTTAAAACTTGCAGAGAAAAATGCTGAAAATCTTTTAAAAATTGAAGAACAAAAATTTATTGATAAAAATAAACTTATCTATGACCTTAAAACAATTTTAAATTTAAAAAAATATCCTTACTATATTGAAGCTTTTGATATTTCCAATATTGCAGGTAAAGAACAGGTAGCTTCTATGGTTGTTTGTATTAATGGCAGAATGCAAAAAAAATTCTATCGCCGCTTTAAAATTCGCTCTGTTACTGGAATTGATGATTTTGCTGCTATTGCTGAAGTTGTGTTCAGAAGATATAAACGATTAAAAGATGAAAATGAAAAATTACCTGATTTAATTATTATTGATGGCGGTAAAGGTCAACTCTCTGCTGCTTTAAATTCTCTTAATGAATTGAATATTTCTCTTAATGATGTTGATGTAATTAGTATTGCTAAAAAAAATGAAGAAATATATTTGCCAAATCAATCTGAACCAATTTTAATTCCAAAAGATTCTTCTTTATTAAAATTTATTCAGGTTATTCGCGATGAAGCACATAGATTTGCTATAAATTATCATAAAAAACTTCGTGATGGAAAATTAACTTTTTCTCAATTAGATAAAATCAAAGGTATTGGTAAAAAAAGAAAAGAATTGTTATTAAAACATTTTGGTTCTATTTATCAGATTAAATATGCTGATATTGAAAAACTTACTGCTATTAAAGGAATAACTAAATGTTTAGCAAGAAAAATTAAAGAGACCTTAAATAACTTACCTGAAAATTAATACTTTATTTCTATTGGCACATATATTTCCTTTGCTAAAAATTTATTACCTTCTAATTCACCAGTTATAAGTATTCCTTCTTTTTTCCGTTTGTAATTATTTCGTGGTAAATACCATTCTATTAAATATTGTAAACCTTCTCTTACTGTTAATGATTTTATTTGAAATTTAATATATTTACTGCTTGCTATTCTGTATTTCTCAATTTCTAATGGTATTGCTAAATCTTCTTCTATTATTATTCCACAAAAATATGAATAATTATTTTCTTCTAAATCATCAAATATTTCCAGACCAACAAATTTTAGGTTTTTTATTTTTTTTATTTCATCAATCACATCTATTTTTTCTATAAAAGTCTTCCATTGCAAATCAAATAAATCATCTTTTCTATCAACATTATATTTTTTCATAATACCAGCAATAGTGATTGTATCAAATTCAACTATTTCTTTTTTTAGATTATCTAAATCTGAATAAATTGGTGTATGTGGTGCTGGTAAATCTTTTATCCAATTTTGTTCGCCTATTCCATATTGAAATAAAATTGGCATCCACGCTCTTTTTCCCCATTCTTCTTCACAATGACTTGCTTCTTTATCTTGATACCATAATAAATTTTTACCTAATTCAAATCCTTTTGCTTGTAATACTTCAAGCATTAAATCACAACCTGGCTGTAATCTTTTCTCTAATCCAACTCCACCATTATCAATATATATTTTTACTGGATATTCTGCTTTTGGAAATTCACTATTTTTTAATTCATTCCAATCAAGGAAAAATGCTGGTGAAAAACATCCTGCCATTGAAAAAATTTCAGGATAATGCCAGATAAGTAAAAAAGAAGCAATGCCGCCCATTGATGATCCCATTACTGATGTATATTCTCGCTCTGGTAATGTTCTATATGTTTTATCAATAAATGGTTTTAATTTTTTTACTATAAAATTTTGATATAATCGCCCCAGTTCACCATCTGAATATTCTTTATATCTATTTTGTGTTGAATAAATTCCTACTACAATTATCTCTTGCATTTTACCTTCTGCTACTAATTTTGTTATTGTTTCATCTATTTGCCAATCAATGCCGTGTGTTGATGTCGCAGGGTCTATTATTTGTTGACCATCGTGCATATACATTACTGGAAACCTCTTATCTTTTTCTTTTTCATAGGATGGTGGTAACCATACTATAACATCTCTTGGTATTATTCCATCATCACTCATATCTTTATGAATTATTACTTTTCCTGTTATTTGACCTTTTACTTTCCTCCTTGCATTCTGCACTTCATCTTTCCATTTTGGAACTTCTATATAAATTGTTGTATCACCTGTAACAACAAGAACTGCATTTTGCCGAATTGTATTATCCTCGTCAAGTGCTTCTTTTTCCCATGAACCTCGTGTTATTTTATACTCTATTATTTCATTTATCTCAAATTCAAATGTCTTTGTCCATAAACCATTCTCTTCTTTTTCAAGTGCTACTCCATCTGGTTTCCATCGTCCAATTAATTCATGACTGCCTGTTATATATATTTGTTCATTTTGTATTGAACTTAATGATTTTACTAAAAACTTTACTTTCGCTGCTTGGACATTATTTTTCATTATCATTAAACTAATCACTCCTATTAAAAAAATCAATTTTAATATTTTCATATTTATTACTCCTTAAAATTTTTTTATTTAATACAAAAATTTTTTTCATTATAATTCTTTCAAATAAATTTATTTTAAAATTTCTTTTAATCGCTCAATGCCATCTTTATTTATTTTTATTTTTTCTGATTTTATTCTGTTATTTCTTATTTCTAAATCTTTGATTTTTAATAATTCTCTTTTTAAACTATATTTCTGGATTATGTATTCAAAAAATTTATATAATGGCATTTCTGTTGGATTAGCATAATGATAAATTCCTGTTTTTGTTTCTATATTTTTTAATAAAAATTCTAATGTATCATACACATAAGTTGGATTACCATATTCATTTTTATTTATTTCTATTTCCTGATTATTCTTTATTTGATTAAATACATAATGAAGCATTGAATTTGTATTTGCATACACATCATTTAATTCTGAATATTGCCAGCCTATACGAATTATTAAATGCTCTGAATATTTTTTTATCTCATTTTCTGCTTTAATCTTTGTTTGACCATAATAACATTCTGCATCTGGTTCTTCTTCTTCTGTCCTTTCCAATTCCAGATTTTTTACTGGTTTAAAAACAAGTGCTGAACTAAAAAATACAAATTTTGCGTTCTGTTTTTTTGTTGCTTCTAATAAATTTTCTGTAAATACAACATTTGCTTCATACGCTTTTTCTTTATTCTTTTCGCAATATTCTGGATTTGAAAGTGCAGCACTATGTATTACATAATCTGGTTTAACTTTTTCAAATAATTCATTTATTTCATTCTTATTTTTTATATCTATTTTTTCCCGATTAAATGGAACTACAAAATATTTCTTAGAAAATAATCCAAAAATTCTGCTGCCTATAAAACCATTTGCGCCTGTTAATATTATTCGCTTCTCTCTTTTTATTTTTGATATATAATTAAAAAGATATGGAATATATTTTTTTATTCTTCGAATTTTTCTTTTTATCATTTTTTTATTGCCAGTATTCTTCCCAATTATATTTTTCTTTTCCTGATATTACTTCTTTAATTATTTTATCATAACATTTAGCACATTTATTCCAACTAAAATATTCTGCCCTTTTTAACGGTCTATCAGCCCAATTTATTTCTAAACATTTTTTTATTGTTTCAGTTAATTCATTTTCATCTTCACAATTACAGGTTAAACCAGCGTCTTTTAATATCCATTTCTGAATTTCACTTTTATCAGCTATCGCTGGTATATTCGCTGCTAATGCATTTAAATATACTATTCCAAATGTCTCATTTTTTGATGGTAAAACAAATAAATCACTACTATTAAAATATTTCTGTAATTCTTCTAATGGAACTCCTTTTATAAATTTAATATTCCTAATTTTTAAATTTTCTGCTAATTCATTTAAATCATCATACAACTCACCATCACCAATAATTAAAAGTGAACCTTTATTTACTTTTGAAAATGCTTTTATTAATTTATCTACCTGTTTATATGCTACAAGTGCGCCAACATATAAAATTATTGGTTTTATTAAATCTAATTCTTTCTTTTCTTTTTGTTCTAATGATACGCCATTTGGTAAAACACGAACATCTAAATCACTAAATCTTTTTTTTATTTCTTTATAAGCAAACGGCGATGATGCTATATAAATATCTGGTTTTAATCGTGCTATTGAAAATTCTAATTTATTTATTCCTGCGTGTCCTGAATGAATTATTTTTGTCCTGTATATAAATTTATATATCTTTAAAAAATATTGCATATATAAACCAGATTCATTGAATATTATATCATAGCGAATAAATAATGATTTCAAGAAAGCAAAAAAAGCAAAAATCAAAAAATCAAAATCATAATTTTCATTTGCTACAAATTTTAAACGCTTTGCTATTCTCGAATATAATCTTGCTATTTTACTTGTATAAGGAATGACTGGCACTGATATTATTTTAGCAAAATCAACAGAAAAATTTTTAGCACCTGTATATATTGTGATTTTATAATTTTTATTTTTACCTAATCTGCTAAATATTTCATATACAACAGTTTCTATTCCACGCGGTATTCTTCCAAAACCTGGACAATATACTGCAATTTTTATTTCCTGCTCTTTTTCTCTCAATTCATTTTTTACCTTTGATTTTTTTATAATTTTCATAAGCAGGTGGGATTATCTTATCAAGTTGTTTTGCTATTTCTTCTGGTTTATCTGTTATTTCTGGTTCATTTTTAAATGTTATATATGGTATCTTATAGCCTTTTATCTCAATACATTCTTTTTTCTCTCTGGTTAATTCATTCCAATCATCTATCTTATATTTTTCCATTATAAAATCTGGCAATGAATGAAATAATATACTCTCTTTTGCTTCTTCTATATATCGCTTTTTGTTTTTGCGCACTGATTCTTCATAAGAAACTTGAACATAAAATGCTACTGCTTTTTCTAATATGTCATTTGATAATGCTTCATAAGATTTTTTATATGAATTTTCGCCGCCGCGTGAAAATTCGATAAATAATGTTTTTTTCTCTAATAAATCAGGTTCCTTATTAAATAATTTTTTAAATTTTATATTTATCTTTTTTATTAAAAATGGATACAACAAATCATTATTTACTGCATAGCCTGTTGGATGTTTTATTGTAAATAATCTTTTAAAGCCTAATTCTTCATATATATCATCTTCTTCGCCTTTTTCCCATAAAAACTCAAAATCATCTATTGTAACTATATCTGCTACATAATATCTTCTTATGCGCTCTTCTAATGGTAATTTCATTAAAAAATCAATCACCTCTGATTTTCCTGAACCTGGTCTACCTGAAAATAATATTATATCAAATTTTTCCATACTTCACCTCTTTTAAAAATTTTCTATTGCTCGCCATTTTATCTTCTTTGTTTCAGTATCAGCAAAAAATTCTAAATTTATATTTCTTTTATTTTTAAAACTACCTAATTGTGCAAATGTATCATTTACAATTATTCCAGCGTCCCAAACATTTTCTAAATTTACTTTTGCTCTATTATAAAAATTTAATACCATTGAATCATCTGCATTAAATAATTTTGTTTCAATTGCTTCTGTATCTGCCTGATATTTTACATTTGTCTTCTTTTTACTTACTATTTTTATTTCATTTTTTGGTATTTCTATTTTTTTGTTCTCTTCTGTTTCTTCTCTTATATTTTCTTCTTTTACACTTACTTTAATTTCTTCTTTTTTTATTTCTTTTTTCTCTATTAAAAATAATAATGATATTATTATTACTATAAATACAACTACAATAAATATAAAATATATTTTTTTATTATCTCTTTTTTTACCTTCTTTTTCTTCTATTTGTTCTTCTTGTAATTTTTTTATTTTTTCTAATTCTTCTGTATATTCTTCAACTTTCATATTTAATAATTTTAAATAGCGCACTATATAACCATATAAATATATTTTATCAGGAAATTTATCAAACTCTTCTGATTCTATGTATTTTATATATGTTTCCTGTAAATGTAATTTTTCTGCTATTTCATTTGTATTCAAATTTAATTCTTTTCGTTTTATTTTTATATCTTCTATTATTTTCAATTCCTGTTCCTCCTCTTTAAAAAATTAAATCAACTAATAATCCACGAATTTCATCTATTTTTGCTGCTAATTTTATTTTATCTATTTGCTTATTTAATAAATCTTCTGCTATTTCTTCAAGTTCTTTATTTACTTTCTCTATTGTTGTTAAAATCTTATCTTCTCTATCAATTCGCCGTGAGATTTGTGAATTAACTTTATAACTATCTTTTACTATTTTTGTCATAAACTTTTGAATTAAATTTTTATATGTATTCAAATTTGTAAATGTTGGGTATCTTTTAAAAATATCACCTGCACTTTCTATTTCCTTTATCGTCTTTTTTAATTCTTCTATTGTTTTTATTTCTTCTATTGAATTTAATGTTTCACTAAAAATACTATGTTTTATTACTAATGTAGAATCTATACTCTCAATTCCACTGACATTGCTGCCACTTGATTTTTCTGTTTTATCACCCTTTGTTTTATTTGATTGTTTTGTTAATGAATCAGATGTTTTTTTTCGTTCTACTTTCATAAATTTTATCTTTTATTTTTTTTACTTAATTTGTCAATAAAAATTTTATTTTAGATAATCTCTTTTTTTTAATTCTTCATAAACAAAATCTGGCGTTAATTCATACTGACATTTTAATAATTTACATTTTCTATTCCGACAGGGATTGCATCCAACATCTGTAAATATTGCTATATTCGTCTTTTTTATTGGTCTATTTATTCTTACATCTGATGGTCCAAATATGGCTATTACTTTTGTGCCCATTGCTTCTGCCAAATGCATTGGTCCTGTATCGCCTGATATAAAATATGAAAATTTACTTATTAAATATGCTAATTGTTTTAATGTTGTTTTTGGCGCTATTATTACTCTCTTCTTTGTAAGTTCTTTTATTTTATTTACTTTTTCTTCTTCGCCTGGTCCCCATGTCAATACAAATTCAAATTCTTTATTATCATTTGAAATTAAATCTATCAACTTTGCATAATATTCTACAAACCATTCTTTATAACGACCAAAACTACTTACTGCTGGATTTATTCCTATTATTTTTTTTTCTTCTAAATTTGTTTCTTTTAAAAAATTGTTTATATATATTTTATCTTCTTCTGGTATCACAATATTCCATTCTAATTCATCTATATTTAACTCTTTTTCAATTAAGGCAAAATTTCGTTCTATTCTTGTTATGTATTTTGATTGTGGTGAAATCCATTTTTTATTAAATAAAAAATTTAATTCTTTTGAATAAAATGGTGAAAAACCAATGCGAATTGGCGCTCCTGTTAGAAAAGATAAAATACCAGATTTTAAAATACCGTGAAAATCATATACTATAAAATATTTTTTCTCTTTTAATTTTTTTTTTATTTCTTTTATTAGTTGATATAATTCTTTATACTTATGCTCTTTAAATAATGATACAATTTTTTTTCGTGGTAAAATAATGATTTCATTTAGATATGGATTATCTTTTAATATATTTGCTGATGCTTCTTCAACAATCCAATCTATTTGATAATCAAAATATTTTTTTTTTATCTCTTTTAATACTGGTAATGTCCGAATTACATCACCTACTGCACCAAGTCGAATTATTAATATTCGTTTATTTACCATCTTTTTATTGCTATAATTAAATCTGACAATGGAATGAATATTGATATAGCGACAAAAACAATTACAATTCCAATAATAAAAATCATAATAGGTTCTATATAAGTTACAATATTTTCAAGTGCAAAATTAACTTCTGTTTGTAAATGATTCCCTAATTTTTCTATTGTCTCATCTAATGTGCCTGTTTCTTCGCCTAATCCAATCATATAAGAATATACTTTGCTTATTCGTTTTTCTTTTAATAATGCTTCTTTCATTTTTAAACCTTTTTGCAAATTAATTATTATCTTATCAATCAAATCTTTAAATACAACATTTTCTATAATTTCTTTTGTTATTTGTAATGAATTAATTAAATTAACACCATTATTCAAAAGTAATGATAATGTATTAAATAATTTTGCTGCATATAGCTTCTCATATAAATTTCCAAATAATGGAAGATGTAATTTTATTTTATCTAATGTGTTATTGTGAAATTTGATTTTTCTCAATATTAAAATTCCTATTAGTAAAATAAAAATAAATGATATAATAAATGTTGAATTTTTAAGGAAGAAATCAGAAATTGCAAAAAATAATTTTGTATAAAATGGTATGATTGTATTTATTGTTCCAAATATTTCTTTAAATTTTGGAAGTATTAAAGTTAAAATAATTATAATTCCAACAAAAGCAAGAAAGATTAAAATAACTGGATAAACAAGTGATGATTTAACGCGTTTTTCTAAATACAATTCTTTTTCAAGTTCATCAGCAAGTTTCTTTAATACTTCTATTAATTTACCACTATGTTCTGCTGCTTTTATGGAATTTATATACGCTTTGTTAAATATATCTGAATGATTATTTAATGCACTTGAAAAACTTTCACCTTTCTTTACTCTTGAAATTATATCAATTATTCTCTTCTTTAATGAAATATTTTTTACTTCATTACCAATAATTTCCAGTCCCTCAAAAAGTTTTGCACCAGCATTTAAAACAACATATAATTGCCAGGTAAATAAAAATATTTCTTTTCTGGTAATTGGATTTAGAAGGGATAATAAAATAGATTTCTGAAAAAAATCTGATTTTTCTTTTATTTCTTCAAGTGAAATTAAAAAGACATTTTCTTTTTGAAGTTTTCTAATTGCTTCTTCTCGATTCTCGACTAATATTATATCTTCTATTAATTGCCCGCTTATTGTTCGTAATTTATATTGAAATTTTTTCATTTTAGCGTTTTAAATTTATTGCATTTGCAATTAAATCACTTACTGTGGTTACTCCTCTTGCACTTAACTGAAAACCACGCTGCATTACTATTAAATTCGCTAATTCTTCTGCTAAATCTACATTTGAACCTTCAAGTGTGTGTGATAAAATCGAACCACCAGCACCATAAGGATCTGCTTCGACTATCTTTGCTGTTATTGTATTTGAATTATTTATATAATTACCATTACCTGCTGATGTTAAATCCTGTGGATTTGAAAATGTTGCTAATGCTATGCCTGCTATATTTTTACTTATATCATTCGAATAATATCCTATAATTCTTCCGTATTGGTCAACACCAAGTTCTTTTAAATATCCTGCTGAATGTCCATCTACTTTATCAAATTGTAAATCAGAATATCCAGCAAATTGAAATACATTTGACATATCAACATTAAAAGTCATTGGATATTTTGTATTAAATTGAAGCGTTGCTATTGTTGTGCCGCCATTCATTTCGCCTGCTTTGTTAAAATTTAATTTTATTTGTTCTTTATCATCTATTAAATACTCTGCTCTTATTTTTGTTGTCGTTGGTAAATTAATTATTCCATCTTTATCGCCATCTATAAAAATTACTTCATTATTTGCTATCACATAATTATTTGAATCTATCTCTTTGCCATCATCAGTATATAATTTTAAAGTATTTGGTCTTGGATTACCTGATAATTTTATATGTGATTTACCATTATAATTTATTTCTTCTACCTGTGATATTGGATTATCTTTTACTGTATAGTCTATTGTCATTATTTCATCAATACCAATTACTGGCGAATCTAAAATACCATCGCCATCTTTATCTATTGGTTTTAATAAATTGCCTTCTACTTCAAAATCACTTATACTTAATGTTCGTGTCGAACCTGTATTTTTATTTGTTACTATTATGCTTATATTTTTTGATGTATCAATTTCATCTGCTAATGTTATTGTTTCTACTTTGCCACTTCCTTCAAATACATCTTTATTTTTCCTGGTTGATGATATAATTGAATCTGCACATAAATATTTTATTTTTACACTCACACCTGCTCCTACAAATGGCTCATCTTTTATCCCATCACCATTCAAATCAACTGGCACTATAACATTATTATGAACTTCATAATAATTTGATGGTAATGGTTCTGAACTTCCATCGACATAAATCTGAATAGATGAAACATCAGGTATATTATCAAGCACAAAACTTTCAGCTATTTCTGTTGATGTGAATGTTGCTGTTTTTGCTAATCCATCATCTAATGAATAATATTCTACTTCTATCTTTTCATTTTCGCCTATCGCTCTTTTTATTACTATTTTATTGCCTTCAAATATTTCTATATCGTCCCGTGATATTGTCTCACTTTTATTCGTTAATGTATTTATTACTTTTATACCAATTGTTCTTTCTTCATTTATTGTATCATTTACTGTTATTGTTGCTGCTGAACCTGTGCCTTTAAATGTTTCTATCTCATATAATTTTGGTTCCCACACCCATTGATTTGTTCCTATCCTATAAAATCTTAATAATAAATTATGTGGTTGGCCAGTATTATCATATATCACTGTTTCTGTTGAATATCCATTTGTTATTAATGTGCCTGAATTTGTTATTTCTGCATAAATTGGTTTACTTATATCTGCACCAATTGTCATTTCTATTCCTGGTATTAATTGTGTTGTTTTTATTGGTGTTGTTGAATCTATCGGAATTGTGCCTGCACTAAATTCATATATTTCTTCTGTTTCTGAATTTGCTGGTATGAAATTTACCAATGCTGAACCATCTGGATTAATATTTATTTTATATTTGCCTTGCCGTGTATCAAGTGAATCACCTCGTATCTTCAATAAACCATTTACTGAATCTGATGAAATTTCTGTATTATCATATTTTGATAATGTTAATACTGATGTATTAAATCTGCTTAAACTTAATGTGCTATCTAAATTATTTTCTAATGATGTATATGTTGTTGCGGATGCTGGCATTAAAAATTTATCCTGGTCAATTATTATATCTGTAGGTTGGCTTGCTGAATTTATATTACCATTTTTATCGGCTAACCAACCTTGCACAAATCCACCATCTGCTGTTACTAAATTTAATGGCTTAATTAATGTTGGATTGCCTGAATAATAAATTATCTTTCCATTATTATCTATTTGTGGATAACCATCTTCTTTTGAAAATGCGCCACAATCAAAATTAAATCTTCCTACTTTTGTATAATATGTTTTATTCTCTATCTTATCTTTAACAATAAAAAAACCATTTCCATTTATTGCAAGGTCTGTTACTCTATCTGTTGAAATATAATTTTCTGAATTCATTATTTTTCGAACATTTGCAACATTAGCGCCTATTCCTTGCTGTAATGGATTTATGTTTATTTGTGGATTGTTGTATGATTTATTAAATAATTCTTCAAAAATAGTATCATGTCTTTTATATCCTATTGAATTTACATTTGAAATATTATTTGAAATAACATCAAATGCAGTTTGATGAACTATCATTCCACTTGCACTTGTATATAATCCTTGAAACATATTTGTTTCTCCTTATAATAATATTATTATACTTTTTTCTCTTAATTTTATTATCGACTGATTTTGAAAAAAACTTAAAGGAATTTTGTAGATTTGTAAATATGTAAAAAATATTTTTTAAAATCAGGATATTATCTTTATTTTAATTAATTTTTTACGCCCTGTCTTGTTTTTCGTAATTTAAATAAATTTATTAAATCATTGACTAATTCTGTTTTTGTTTTATTATATACTGGCGCTATTAAATAATCTGCTTGCACATCTGCTATCAATCGATGTATCACTATATCTTCTTTTAAATGTTCTAAAAAATTTACAAGGTAATTTAGATATTCTTCATAAGTTAATAAATTTATTTTTCCTTCTTCATATAATTTTGCTGCATAAGTATTCCTGACAATATGAAAATGATGTATTTTAACTCCATCTATTTTTATCTCTGATAATTTTTTTGCCATTTCTATTATTGTTTCTTCTTTATCAGTTGGTAATCCAAGTATTATATGGCTGCATATTTCTATATTATATTTTTTAATAAGTTCAACAGCAGAATAAAAATCTTCAACAGTATGATTTCTATTTAAAAATTTTAATGTTTCATTATTAATACTTTGTAGTCCTAATTCAATCATTAAATATTTTTCTGACACAGCAGATTTTATTATTTTAATTATTTCCTCATTTATACAATCTGGTCTTGTGCTTATACTTATGCCTATTACTTCATCATAGATTATTAGTTGTTTTAATAATTTTGCAAACGAATAATAATCTGTTGTATAAGTATTTGTATTTGGCTGTAAATAAACAATAAATTTTTTTGCTTTATTTTTTGTTTTATAAAATTTTATTGATTCACTTACCTGTAAATTAACAGGTAAATCAGGAAATAAAACACCAGAATAACTTTCAGGCGAACAAAAAATGCAGCCTTTATTTGAAAGTGTGCCATTTCGATTTGGACATTGAAATTTCGCATCAACTGCTATTTTATATACTTTTTCACCAAATCGTTTTTTATAATAATCACTTAATTTATAAAAATAATTTTCCATTTATTTTGCTAATTCAAATTCCCTATCTGCTAAATTTTTTAATTCTTTTTTATCATATATAAAATAATTCATTAAATGCTTAAATTTCTTATCACCTTCATAATTATTTAAATAATACATTGCCTCATCTTCATTATCTGTCTTTATTAAGGTAATAATTAAATTTTTTATTGCAGGTTGAAAATCTTTATTATTTTTCAAAACAAGATTATAATATTCAATTGCTGTATTGTATTGCTCATTTAAATAATATAAATTTCCTATTAAAAATTCGATATAATTTTTATTTTTAAATGGATTTGTTAAAAGTTGATTTTTTAAAAATTCTATTCCGTTCTTGATTTGATTTGTATTTTTAAAAAATAATGCTATTTCTTTTAGATAAAATTGTGAACACGAACTGGATATATAGGCTGATTTAAGTGCTTCAAATGCACTCTTATAATTTCTGTTTTTAAAATAATATAAATAATTTATAAAATGATTAATATCAATAGGTTGAACATTCACAAAATTCTTTGGTTCATAATTTAATAATTCTATTTCTCTTTTCTTTATATAATTTAAAAAAATTTTTAATATTGTTCTTTGTTTATTATCATCAATTTGATTTATTATTTTTTCTGCTTCCTCAATTTTGTTTTGATTTAATAAAAATCTTATTTTATAAATTGGATTTTCTAATAATTTTTCATTCTCTTTTATTTCTTTTAATTTTGTTAAACATTCTTCGGCTTTTTGAAAATTCTTTAAATTATAATATGCTAAATATAAATTATTTAATATATCAAAATTATCTTCTGTGTAATATAATGCTTTTTCATAATTTATTCGTGCATTTTCAAAATCATCAAGTTTAAAATAACAATTTCCAATTTTAAAATATGTCTTATCTTTATTTATATTAGATTTGATATTGTTTTCATAAAATGTTATTGCATATCTATATTTTCCTTCTTCATAATTTTTATCGCCCTGGATTTCATTTAGTAAATATAAATATTGTTCAACAACTGGTAAATTATATTTTTTTAAATTTAATAATAGTAAATTTAGTTTATTAAAATTTTGTTGTTCAAATAATATTCTTACTTCAAGTAAATCTAAATCAATCCATTCTTTATTTTCAGTTAAAATTCGTATTCTTTGAACTTGTTCTAATGCTCTTTCAAAATTTCTAAAATTGTAATTTAATTTTGCAAGATTAAATAATGTTGAAATTTTTTCTTTTATCTGTAATGATAATGAAAAATAAATAAATGCTTTTAAATATTGATGTGTATGCAAATTACATAAACCATAATAAAAATAATAATCTGGTATAAATTTATTCTCTATAAATTTTAATTTTTCTAAATGTAATAATGCTTCAGTATATTTTTTTTCTTTTATGTAATTTAGAAAAACCTGTTTAACTTTTTCAAAATATTCTTTTTTTAATTTTACTTCTGTTTTTGTTGTTATGTAATTAAGTGAATTGATAATTTTAGTGTCATCATCAAAAAGACCTAATGATTTTAACTTATTTTTTGCATAGATTGAATTAGTATCAATTTGTAAAATATTAAATAAATAATATTCTGTTTTTTTTATATTACCAAATCGTGTATTTAATTCGATCAATTTTTCTAATACCTGATAATTATATGGATTTATTTCATTTACTATTTCTAAATATTTTATTTGTTCTGCATAATTCTTTTTATTTGCAAATATTTCTGATATAAAATAATTTACTTCTTCATTTTTTGGATTTTTTTCTATATATTTTTGCCAATAAATTAATGCATTATCATAATTATTATTTAGATATTCTATAAAACCTTTTAAATATAATACTTCATCATTTTGTAAATAATATTCATTTAATTCATTGAATTTTCCTGCTGCTATTAAATATTTTAAATATTCTTCTTCTATTTTTTGTTCTGCTAATTTACCTGTATTTTTTAACTCTTTAAAAAAATCTTCTAATTCAAGTAAATTAAATGTCTTTTTAAAAAATTTTATTTTTAATAATATATATTCATTATTAGATTTAAAAAAATCATCAAGATAAAAAAAACAAAAAGACAAAAAATCATATTGTTCATTATTAAACATTTCATTCAAATTTTCTAAAATAAAAATCTCTGGTATATTTCTCAAATTAAATTTTGTAATAAGTAATTTAAAAAAGAATTGGTATTTTTCTATATCATTTATTTTTTTAAATGCTGAAACCATTTTTATTAATAATTCAATATCTAATTTTTCAGTCAATATATAATTATTAAAATTATTTATTGCTTCATTAATATTATTTTCATCTAAATAAATCATAATAAGTATTCGTAATAATTTTTTATCTGCTGGATTTTTTTTAGTATATAGTTCTATTAATTCCCTGGCATTTTTATAATCTTTAAGTTTATAATTTAACTCTGCTGCTTTTTGCAGCATTATTGGATTATTTTTAAATTCCTCTTTAAATGAATTATATAACTCTGCTGCTTCTGCATAATTTTGTGATTTTAAATAATAATTAAATAAATCAGATATAGCATTTATTTTATCTTCATAAGAAATTCTTTTTGAATAAATTAATTTTTTAGCAAATGATATATAACTTGTATAATTCTCTATATTGTAATAAAATTTTGTTATTTCAAATAAATGCTGTGGATTATCTTCATCTATTGCTAATCCTGTTAAATAATATTTTTCTGCATTTATATAATCATTCTCTTGAAAATATAATTTACCTAAATATGTATATGCTATTTGTTCTCTATTATTTAATTTAATTGCTGTTTGTAATTCTATTTGTGATTTTGCATAATTTTTTTCGTAATAATAAATAATACCTAAATAAGTATGCGCTTTTGGCTCATCTGCTTTATATAAGATAACTTTAATTAAATAACTTTTTGCCTTTGAAAAATTATTATTATTAAAAAATTCAATTGCTATTTTTAAATAATGTTCTACTCGATTAATCTCTGAAAGGTCTGATGATAATAATAATTCTTCTGCTTCATTTAATTTTTTCTCTTTTAAAAGCGAATTAAATTTATTTGAAGAAAAAGCCAGAAGAAAAAATGAAAGAAAAATGCAGAAAAAAAAATTATTGTATCTCATTTTAAATATTTTAAAATTTCTTGTTTTATTATCTCTGATAATTTATCAATCGTTTCATTTTCATTTAATTTTAGTTTTTTTAAATTTTGTGAACATTCAAAATCAGCCGAACATTCAAATGATTTTGATTGGATTTTTAATTTTTCTTTTACTTCTTTTAATTTATTTACTTCTTCTTCACTTAATATTCTTATGTTTCCTAATTGCATTCCAAAAAATAAAATCTTTGCATAATGTTCTATTTGCTCTAATTTAAAATATGCATCCCAAACATCTTTACCAACAGTTAAAACGCCGTGATTTGCTAATAGCATTGCATCTGTTTGTTTTATATATTCTCGAACTGCTGCTGGCACTTCTTCTGTTGATGGTGTTGCATATTTTGCTACTGGCACAGAACCAAGAGTAACAATGATTTCAGGTAATACATTTACTGCAAGTGGAATATTATTTATAGCAAATGCAGTAGCAAATGTTGGATGTGCATGCACCACTGCATTTACATCTGAACGATTTTTATATACTTCTAAATGCATTTTTATTTCTGATGATGGTTTTAAATTACCTTGAATTACTTCTGCTTTTGAATTAATGAGTAATAGCATTTCCTCTGTCATAAAGCCTTTACTAATACCTGTTGGTGTTGCTAAAAATAAATCATCATCAACTTTTATTGTTATATTTCCATCATTTGATGCTACAAAATCTTTCTCATACATTATTCTTCCTATTTTTATTATTTCCTTTTTTAATAAATATATTTGCTTTTGCATCATATTAAAAAATCTAAAAATTTAAAATTATAATTTTGAAAATCATTTATTGAATCATAATCTTTTAAAATTTTTTCATCATTTACATCAACATATTTTACTTTCTCTCTTAATTTATTTATTACATTTTTTGCATTGCTTGTCAATTCTTCTTTTAAAAAATAATCTATAAATTTTTTATCAAAAATTATTGGATGACCACATTGCCTATTATATGATGGTATTATTATTTTATCTTCCTCTACTGATTCTATTAACTTTTTATATGTTCTATATTTTACTAATGGTATATCGCAAAGTGTTAATAATACATAATTATAATCTATTTTTAAATTCTGTAAATATTTTATTCCTTTTATTAATGATGAAAATTGTCCTTTTTCATACTCTTCATTAAAAATAAAATTTATTATCTCAGTATTGGAAAAATATTTTAATATTATTTCCTTTTTGTAGCCTAAAACAATTATTATTTTTTTTACTTCACTTTTTAAAAGATTATTAATAATATATTCAAGAAAAAATTTATTTTTATATTTGATTAATGGTTTTGGATAATTCGCCATTCTTGATGATAAACCTGCTGCAAGAATAATTGCTACAATATCATTTTTCATATACTTTCTCTATTTCCTCTGCCATCTTTTGTGCTGAAAATTTTTCGGTTAATAATGAATAACTATGACAAATAAATTTTTCTCTTAATTCTTTTGAATAATATAATTTCAAAATAGCATTTACTAAACCATTTACATCATCTGGTTCAATAAGCAATCCATTGTATTCATTCATAATTAAATCTACTATTCCACCAACATTTGTTGCAATTACAGGAACTTTTGCAGCAAATGATTCAAGTATTACTCTGCCCATTCCTTCAAATGATGAAATTAAAAGTGATATATTAAAGACAGAATAATATTGTTCTACATTTTCTGTAAATCCTGTTAATATAACATATTCTTTTAAATTATTTTCATTTATAAAATTTTCAATTTTTTCTTTCAAATAACCTTCACCAACAAACAAAATTTTTAATTCTGGTATTTTATTTATTAGTATTTTTGTTGCTTTTAAAATTGTAATATGTCCTTTACCTTCCCATAATTTTGCTACTTCGCCTATTATAAAATTTTTCTCTGAAATATTATATTTTTTATAAATTTCATTTTTGTATTTATTACAATTCTGGAATTTTTCTAATTCTATACCACTATATATTTTATATGTATGTTCAGGTTTATATATTTTATATTTTTTTGCCCAATCAATTAATGGTTGAGAAATAAAAATCATTTCATCACAAAAATTAACACCAATTTTTTCAAGAAATAAAAAAATTATTCGCCAGATAAACTTTTCTTTATTATGAAATGCAAATCCGTGAACAGTATGAACAATTTTTGGCACCCCAACTAACCAGGCTGCCAATCTACCTATAAATCCTGCTTTTGAATTATGAGTATGAACTATATCAAATTTTTCTTTTTTTAATAATTTAATTAACTCAATTAATGCTAATATATCTTTTACTGGATTTACTGGATTATCCATATATTTTAATGAAATAAATCTAAAACCAGAATTTATAACTAAATCCTGTAATTTACCATTTCCTTTGCAAGCAAGTGCTACTTCATATTTTTCTTTATTTATTAATTTCATTGATAAGTATGTATTTAATCCAGATCCACTTATTACTGGTAATGTATGTATATGTAAAACTTTTTTCTTCATTTTATTTTTTGAAAAATAAAATACATTTCACCTTTTGATAATAAATTTATTTTTGTCATTTCAAAAATTATTGAAATAAAACGCATTATTAATTTTTTAAATATTTTTCTTTTGGCGGTTTTATCGAGAAAAGATAAACCTGAATCATATTCTTTATAACATAACAAAACAAAATTATTTTTATAACATAAATCACAAATTTTTTTAAATGAAAATAATTGTATATGTGCTTGTTTTCCTCTTTTAAATATTTGCGCCAAAAAACCAAGTAATCGATAAAGCAAATCCTGAAATGAATACCATTTTGGAACAGCAATTATTAAATAACCGTTTGGTTTAAGAACTTTATTTATAGAAGAAATAATTTTATCAGGAAAATAAGTATGTTCTAATACATATTTTAAAATACTGATGTCAAATATCTCTTTTTTAAAAGGTAAAAAAACAATATCAGCATAAATAAAATTATTCTTTTTTTCAGGTAAATAAGATATATCATTATCCAGAAAAATTACTTTTGAATTTTCTGAATAAAAAAAACTACCCTGTCGTGAACCAGCATCTAATATATATTTGTTTGTTTGTAATATTTTATTTAATAAAATTGAAAAATTATCATTCATTTGTTTTTCGATATTCATCTAAAATTTTTTTTATTTTTTTTGTTGTTAATTTACCATATACTTTCTCATTTATCATAATAGCAGGTGCTAAACTACAACAACCAAGACAGGCAACTTTTTCTAATGAAAATAGACCATCTTTTGTTGTTTCATTTATATTAATATTTAATTGTCTTTTAAATTCCTCAGTAATTTCAATTGCTGAATTTATATGACACGCTGTGCCATGACAAATTTTAATTATATTTTTCCCTGGTGGTGTTAATTTAAAGTGTTTATAAAAAGTAACAACTCCAAATATTTCTGTTGGTTTCATTTCTAATTTTTCTGCGATTTTACTAATTATTTCTGGACTTATATAATTAAATTCATTTTGTATTGCCTGTAAAATTGTTATTAGATTATTTTTTGAATTACCAATTTCATTTATAATCTGATTTATTTTTTCTGTTGCTTCTAAATTCATAGTTATCTCCTTAAAAATAATTTTTCTATTTCTTCTTTTCTTATTTTGATTTTTACTGGTCTGCCGTGTGGACAAAAATATGGATTTATTATTTCTTCGGATAATTTAATTAGTTCACTAATTTCAGAATGAATTAATTTATCTCCAGCTTTTACTGCTGCTTTACATGCTGTTGTTGCTATAATAAAATCAATAAATTCAAATTCTGTCTGCTTACTATTCTCAAATTTTTCTAATATATCATCAATAATATTTATCATTAACTTTGTATCAGATGAACGCTTACCTAATAAAATAGGCACACTATGAATAATAATTGAATTAAATCCAAATACTTCAATTTCAAAGCCTGCTTTTAAAAATAAATCTTTTATCTTATTAATTATTTCAATCTCTTTTTTTGTTATTTCTATAGTTATTGGTAATAAAAGCCTTTGAGATTTTATTTCTTTATTTTCAAAAGATTTCTTTAAGCGTGAATATAAAATTTTTTCGTGTAATGCATGCTGGTCAATTATTATTAAATCATTATTTTCTTCAAATAATAAATAAGTCGAAAATAACTGTCCAATAAAATGTGCTTTTTTTAGATTTAATGTTTCTGATTTTATCTCAATATCTTCTTTTTTCTCTATTTTCGTTTCATCAGCACTAAATAATTTTTCATTTTGCTCAATTCTTTTTTCTATTATTATTTTTGCCTCTGATAAATTTGAATTAAATGATTGTTCTGTTATTTTAAAATTCTGTATTTTTTCTATTTTTATTTCTGGTGTATATGCTAAATCTTCTTTTATTAATTCTTTTTTTAATGAATTTATTATTAGTTCTCTTATATAATATTCATTAGAAAATTTAATTTCCCGTTTTGTTGGATGGACATTTACATCAATTAAAGTAGGGTCAATATTTAAAAATAAAAAAAATACTGGATAAACATCTTTTGGCATTAATGAAGAATATACATATTCAACAGCATAAGTAATTGGTAATGATTTTACAAACCGTGCATTTACATAAATATATTGATATTTCCTTGAAATTTTATTTATTTCAGGTTTGCCGAAGTATCCATTTAATTTTATATTTTTATTTTCATTGTTTTCTATAAAAATTAATTTATCTGAAATTTCACTACCAAAAATTGAATATATTCTTTCAAATATTGAATTTACTTTTGGTAAATTATAAACTTCTTTATTATCAACAAATAAGATAAAATGAATATCAGGATGAACAATTGCGAAATTTATAAAATTATCAATAATATTTGAAAGTTCGGTTTGTGAAGTTTTTAAATATTTTTTTCTGGCTGGTGTATTAAAAAAAAGATTACGAACTTCAATAATAGTTCCTTCTGGTGTGCCAATATTTCTAACATCCTGAAAATTTCCTCCCCGTATTATTACTTCTGTTCCTTCTAATTTATCTTTCTGCTTTGTTCGTAATTTAATTTCTGAAACAGCAGCAATAGATGGCAAAGCTTCGCCACGAAAACCATAAGAACTTATATTAAATAAATCATTATCAGTTTTAATCTTACTTGTTGCATAACGCTGAAAACAAAGCACTGCATCTTCCTTATCCATTCCAATACCATTATCAGTAATTTTAATTAATGATTTGCCGGCATTTAAAATTTCGACTAAAATATATGTTGCTTTCGCATCAATAGAATTTTCAATTAATTCTTTTACTACTGATGCAGGCCGCTCAATTACTTCGCCTGCTGCTATTTTATTTGATAATGTTTCATTTAATATATTTATTATTCCCATAAATAATAAAATATCGGGATGGGGGGATTTGAACCCCCGACAACCTGGTCCCGAACCAGGTGCGCTAGCCGGGCTGCGCTACATCCCGTTAGTAATTTCATAATTTTTTTTGGAATTTTAAATATATTATCTCTTTTAGTCAATACAAAAATAAAATAGAGTTGGAAAATATCCCAGCCATAATATACCCCTTTCTTAATTTTACTTAATTTTTTATGCTTATCAATCATATTATGGACAAATCTCTTATTTGATAATGCAACAGTTATTTTTTGAAAAAGCAGAAATATTTTTTTAAAATTTAGAACTTTGAATAAGATTAAAATAATCGCAAAACAGACTATTTTTGAATTAGATAATTTTAATATTTTTAAAAAATTTTATTTAATTATTTTGAAAATAAGAACTATCAAAATTTTTTCATTTTTCAAAAATAGAAATACCTTTTAACCATATACCAATTTTAATTTTTTTACCAATAAAAAGAGAATGACGATGATAAATATAAATAGGAAAAATAAGTTCAAAATCAACAACAGAACGAACAAGCAAAATACAGGTATCAAATAAAAAATAAGCACTTATAATTTCACCATCATATAAATTATCTTTTAATTCTTCTCTGATTGGAAAATTTTCTTTTATTATTTTTATATCCTGTGCTCGAATTGAAAATTTTACTTCATCGCCTTTATGATATTTATTACCTTCATTATTTGCTATTATTCTTAATTTTTCTGATTGAATAATAATTTTATCTTCTAATGTATCTATAACTTTCCCTGCAAAAATATTTTTATAACCTAAATATTTTGCTACATTCTCATTTTTTGGTTTATTAAAAACATCATTTTGATTACCATATTGAATTATTTCGCCATTTATTAAAATTGCAATTTTATTACCAAGTAAAGCAGCTTCATCTAAATTATGTGTTATATGCATTACTGGAATTTTAAAGATTTTTATAATTTCTTTTATTTCAAACCATAACGATTTTTTTAAACCAATATCAATAGCAGAAAAAGGTTCATCAAGAATAATAAATTTTGGTTCAATAATAAGTGCTCTTGCAAGTGCTACTCTTTGTTTTTCACCACCTGATAAATTTTCAACACTTCTAAAAAGTAAATTCTCCAATTTTAAAATTTTTATTAGTTCTTCAAATTTATTTTTTATTTCTTGAAATTTTATTTTTCGCATCTTTATTCCAAATAAAATATTTTCCTGAACTTTCATATTTGGAAAAAGTGCATAATTTTGTGGAACATAACCAATCATTCTATCTTCAACTAATTTATTTGTTATATCTTTTTCATCAATTATTATCTTCCCTTTTTTTATTTTATAGAAACCACAAATACATTTTGCTAATGTAGTTTTTCCACTACCTGATGGTCCAAGTAAAACAAAATAATCATCATCTAATATTTCAATTGAAATATTCTTTAATTCAAATTTGTCAGTATTAAAATTTAATTCACTTACTCTTATCATAATTTTATTTGCTTAAGTAAAAATAATATAAAAAAAGAAATAGATATAGAAATCAAAGTTAGAATTGCCATAAGATAAATATTGCCACTTGATAATGATAAATAGATAGCAATTGGTAATGTTTCTGTTTTAAAAGGAGTAGCACCTGCAAGAGTTACCGAAGCACCGAATTCACTAAATGCACGAGCAAATGCAAGTAAAAAAGTATATAATAATCCTTTTTTTGCTAATGGTAGTAAAATATATATAAATGTATTAATCTTTTTAGCACCTAAACTTCTTGCTATTTCTTCATACTCAATATTTATTGAATCAAAAGTAACTTTTAATAAATTTACAGAAACACCAAAAGCAACAATTAATTGTGCTAAAATTAAACCCGGCACTTCAAAAACAAATCTAATAAAAGTATTTTCTATAAATATTCCAATAGGAGTTTTAAAAAAAATTAAAAACATTGTTCCTAAAGCAACAGGTGAAATTATCATTGGAAAAAATAAAATAATTTCAATTAAATTTTTTAAGGGAAATGTATATCTTGAAAGCAAATAAGCAATTGGTAAACTGAAAATAAGAGAAAATATTGATGAAATAAATGATGTAATTAAACTGATTTTAATTGCAAAATAAATTTCTTTTTTTAAGTATTCATTATTAAATAAATTTTTTTCAGGATTAATAAAACGGAAAATAGATAAAATAATTGATAAAAAAAAGAAAACAAAAAAAAATAAAATTAACCAGCAAGCAACAAGAAAAATTTTATTCTTCATTATTTTGCTATAATCTTAAAATATTTTTCTGGAATAGTATAGTCTCCGCCAATTTTTGCTTTTGGTGCAAATTTTCTCGCTTCTTCTTCTTTTACTAAATAACCATACTTTCTTAATATTTCCTGTGATTTTTCTTCATAAAGATAATTTATAAATTTATTTGTTGTTTCTTTATCTTTAATAAAAATTGGAATAGCAATAGCAATATATGAAAGTCGTGGTATCTGTTCTGAAGGTATTAAAATTAATTCTGCCTCATCAGGATACCAATATTTAAAAACACGCCATCCTATAATTACATCAACAGTTTTAAGTGGTATTTGATTTGCAGCATCCTCACAACTTTTTGCAAATACTGTTATATTTGGTATAACTGTTTCTAATAAATTATTATAGTCTAAAACTTCGACTGCATAAAGTCCAACACAAACTGAAACAGGATTTGCTATAGATATACGAACACCCTTTTTAGTTAAATCATTTAATGATTTTATTTTAGCAGGATTTCCTTTTGGCGTTAAAAGTGCAGGAACTAAATATGTTAAAATTCTATCTGTGCCTTTTATTAATAATTTTTTATCAAAACCTTTTTGAATAAAATCAGGTGAGCCTGCAAGATATAAATCACCTTTTTTTGATAATTCTATTTGACTTAGTAAAACACCAGAACCATGATAAATTACATTAACTTTATTATTTGTTTCTCTCTGAAAATTTAAAATAATCTCATCCATAGGAACTTTAACAGCAGACCCACAAAAAAAGTCAATCGATTTTTCATTATCAGCGAATAAACATAAAGCAAAAAGAAAAAAGAAAAATAAAAAAATAACTTTCATAAAATACCTCCTTAATTTTTTAAAAATTTTAAGCCATTTAAAAAAGAAAATAAAAAAGAATTTTAATATAAAACACCTCCTTAAATCAATTTGCATTTTAATGCACATTAAAATGTAAATTAAAAATAACTTTCTGTCAAGTCTTTTTAAAATTATTTTCTGAATTTTAATCCAAATTTTTTATTAATATTATAAAAAAAAATTTTAAATTAATTAAAAATTTTTTTATTTAAATTTTTTAATATTTAAATAAATAACAAATAAATGCTCTATATTTTAGTATTTTATATTTTACAATGTATGTTTTATAATGGATGTTATTTTTATTATTTATGAGACCTTTTTAAAAACTCAATTTTAAATAATTTCATTTATATTTTTATTCTTTTCTGATATATAAAAATTTATCAATATAAATATAATCGAACTATTTGTGTTATTTGTGCTATTAGTAGCGAAAAGTCAAATAAAAAGTGAAGAAAAGTTAAAGGTGAGTTTGAGTTAAAAAGTAAGCTTGAATTTAAAGTGAACTTAAGTAAAAAAAACTTAAGGCACTTTAATTTACTTAAGTACTCTTTAGAAAATAGGGACAGCCGTCACCTCTTCAACTCAAATAAGTATTTCTCTATGTTTAAAGAAAAAATCATCAATTTTTTTGTTTGTATTTTACATACTGGCATATCAAGAGAAGAAACCTAACTTATTACTAATGGTTTAGTCAGTAAATTATTTAAAGGAACAATATTTAAGTCGCTATCTAAAACTTCAAAATATAATGCTGTTTCTTATAAATTATGCAATTCACCATTTAAAGTAAGAACCAAATTTTTATTTTTTAAAGTAATAGTATTTTGATTTAAAAATTTATTGTTAAACTTAATTTTTTCTTTTTTTCAAAAAAATTAAAATTTATAATCAATCTTTAAATATAAATTTCTACCAGGCTGTGAAATAGATGTAATAGGTGAGTAATCATCTGATACAATATGCCTTTCTTCTTTATCAAATAAATTATTAACTTTAAAAGTTAAATCAAATTTATCAATTAGATTATTAGCTGTAAAAATAATATCACTTATTAAATAACTTTTTAGTTCAGTTCCATTTGTATCTTTTCGTTTGCCAACATAATTATTTTCCATAGCAATAGTAAGAATTTTTGAAAGTTTATAATCAAGACCAAAACTACCAATCCATTTGGGTGAATTTACTAATTCTGTATTTGTTATTTTATCTTCTGTTTTATTATAACAAACATTAAAGAAACCATTTAATTTTTCAAATGTATTTCGTTCTAAACTAATTTCAATTCCTTTAATTTTTATTTTAGAAGTATTTTGAAATTGAGCAGCAGTATTATCGCCTGCATAATTATAATTTGGATAATTTATTAATTCCTGTTTAATTATATCTTTAACTTCACTATAATAAAGCGAAATTACTTTACGAATATTAAATGGCAACATATATTCAACAATAAATTCATAATTCTTAATTGTTTCTGGTCCTAATTTATCATTGCCAGTTAAAGAAGTAAAATCATCAAAAAATCTTTCATAAATAGTAGGTGCTCTAAAACCTGTTGAATATAATAATTTACTCGTTAATTTTTCTGTTACTCTATATATAATTCCTGCTCGTGGACTTAATTCGCCTTTATATAATGAATTTTTTGTATATCGTAAGCCTAATAATAAATCTACATTTTTAGTTGGATAATAATAATTTTGCAAATATAAATTCCATATATTAAAATCTTGTTTATCTAATGGATATTGAACAGTAGTTGTGCCGGAACCATCAGCAAGGTCAACATCACCAGAATAACCTTTAAAAGTATGTTCCCAGCTTGCTTGCTCTGTCTTATGCTTTTGAAATTCAAAGCCTATTATAATATTATCATTTTCAAAAAAATTATTTTCATACTGAATTTCAGAACCATAAAAATTATTTTCACCTAAATCATGAAAAAATGGATAACCAGCTGTTAAATACCAACTATTATATTCAATTAAATCAAGATAACGATAATAATCATAATATGCCCGTAATTTTATAGAATCATTTTCCCTAACTTTTTTTGTTGTTCTTGCTTCAATAAAATATCTTTTATCTTTAACATAATTATTTTTTGAATTAAAAATACCACCAAAATAACTTTGTGGAATTACTTTTTTTCTATCTGAATATTTAACAATTAAATTTGAATTTTTATATTGTAAATTAGTAAAAATAGATGTTGCTTTTTCATAATCATTTCCTTTTGATACACCCTTTGAATTATAATATTGTGTATCATTCTCATATCTTGCTGTTGGTTTATCTGTATCATTTAATTGGTCGCTGATAAATTTATATCGTCAAATTCAGGGAAATAATAATCAAGACCATCCTGTTCCATTGAAGAGGCAGAAAAAATAAAATTAAAATTATCAGATATTTTTTTACCACCAGAAACTAATATCTCTTTTCTATCAATTTCAGTTGTTATCTCAGCACTTGCTTTTATATAATCTAATTTATCAACTTTTTTTGGTACAATATTAATAATACAAAAAAATGCATTAGAACCATATAATGAAGAACCCGGTCCTTTTACTACTTCTATTCGCTCAACTAAATCAAGATTAATCCCAAATATTTCATCAACATTTGAGGTTCCGCCCCATTGTTCATTCATAGTATGACCATCAAAAAGAATCATTAATCTTGTATTAAAATCACCTGGTAAATTTACACCTCGAACACCAATACTTTCAAAATATCTGTCATAATTATTATATATACCAGGTATATGTTTTAATGCTTCACCAATAGTTTTATAACCATAATTTTTAATTATTGCTGGAGTAATAATTGAAACAAATGAAGGTGCATCAGAAACTTTTTGTTCTTTTTTAGAAGCAGAGGTAACGACTAATTCTTGAATAGCAAAAAATGCTTCTTCTGCTTCATATTTTTGTTGGGAAAAAACAAAATTTGAAAAAGAATAAAAAATAATAAATAATACAAAAATTATTTTTTTCATTTTATCCTCCTTTTTTTTATAAAATTTTAAATAATAATACCTTTAAAGTCAATAAAAAATTTTAAATAATTTTATTAAGAATTCTTTTTATTTTTATTATTATCCTCTTAAAAATATTTCTATTAGATTTACCTTTTAATAAAGTTTCTTCTGGTAGTGCTTTTAAAAATCTTGAAGGTTTATGATAAACAATTTTACCATACCATTTTCTTTTGATTGCATGAATTAAATATAAGCGTTCCTGTGCTCTTGTAATTCCAACATAAAATAGACGGCGTTCTTCATCTATTCGTTCTTCTTCTCCACGCATACTTAATTCTGTTCCTGGATGTTTATGTGGACAAATATCTTCTTCAACACCAATAAAAAAAACAACTGGAAACTCTAAACCTTTTGCTGAATGTAAAGTCATTAAATTGACTCCATCGTTTTTATTTAATTGACATTGTGGGTCAGTTTGTTTTGCTCTCAAATCCTGAATAAATAATGTTACTCTATCAAAAATATTTTTATATAAAGGAAATAAATTATCAAAATCAATTAATAATTCTTTAAAATGTTCTAAATTTTTTCTTAACGATGTCTTACATTCAAAATCTTCTTCTATCTTTTCTTTATAAAATAATGCTTCTATCGCAATATTATAAATTTCAACTAATGGTGCTTTTTCACTTAATTGAAATACACGACTTAAACACTTCAATAAAAAATTAAAAGTACTTTTACCACTAACTGATAATCTGTTCCGAATTTTTTCAATTTCTTCTTCATCAATTATTGGTATTTTAGGTGTCTGATGAACAATAACTGTTTTATCAGTTACAGAAAGATTATAAAAAGGCAATGATAGAAGTTCTGCAAATTTTTGGTTTATTTCTGTGCCAATATTAAGTTTATCATCTTTTCTATAATACTTACTTATTCCAATCACTAATTCAAAAAAAATCATTATATTTATAATTTCTCTAAATTCAAAAAATCTGGTATCACCAATTTCATTAAAAGGAATTTTATTTTTTGTTAAAATTTCTTTTACTAAATTTTTTTGATTATTTATTCTATAAAAAATTGCAAATTGATTATATTTAAAAACTTTTTTCTTAAAATCATTTACATACGATGAAATATATTTTACCAATTCACTTAAATAATTCTTATGTTCTTCTTCTAACTCTTCACTAATTAAATCGTTAAATAAATAAATAGCATTTAGATAATTTAATATTGTCTCATCTTTTAATTTTTGTTGTTGATATTCTGAAATTAAAAGATTATTTAAGGTGTAAACTTTTAAATATATTTCTTCAAATTTTTCTGCTAATTTGTGATTATTGAGAGAATTTATTATATTATAAAACTCATACATTTTTTCAAGAAAATATTGAAAATGTTGATAATTATCTTCAAAAAATTTTATCTTATTTTTTTCAAATGATGTTTCACGCTCATTTAAAATTTTTTGTATTTCAAAAATGCAGTAATTTACCTCATCATATTCATCTTCGGCTTCGAATAAAATTATTTTTTCTCCATGAAAAACATTGCCTTTATCATCATTTTTTGTAACTTTCAATATTTTTCTTAATTCAGGCGGTTTATTTACAAACACAGCATTTGCAGCTGATAATATTGTTTGACTACTACGATAATTTCTTTCAAATTTGACAATAAATGCATCTTGAAAATCTTTTTTAAAATTTAATATATTTCTAATATCAGCCCCACGCCAGCCATAAATTGATTGGTCATCATCCCCAACAACAAATAATCGTCTATGCTGACTTGCAAGTTTATAGATTAATAAATATTGAGCAAAATTAGTATCCTGATATTCATCAACAAGAATATATTGAAATTTATCTTGATAATATTTTAATACATCAGGAAAATTCTCAAAAATTTCAGCACAAAACATTATAATATCATTAAAATCAACTTGATTTCTTTTCGCTAATTCTTTTTGATATTCTTCATAAATAAAAGCAACTTTTTTCTCTATTTTCCCGGAAGCGTTTTTTTTAAAATAATCAACAGAATATAATTCATTTTTGGCTTCATCAATTCGTGAAATGACATCATCTAAATCTACATCACGAATTTTTGCAATTTCATATAATTTTTCAAATAAACTTTTTTGTGCTAAGGTTGGAATAATATCAGGTCGAATAGTAAAACCTACTCGTTCAAAATTTTTTTTACCAAGACAATCTTCATATAATAATCTTAAACAACTTGAATGAAAAGTGCTAATCCACATATCTGGTATTTTTTCAATTATCTGCAATAATTCTTCTTTTAATAAACCTTCTGTTTGTTCATAAATTTCTTTTATTATATTTATTACTCGTTCTTTCATTTCACCTGCTGCTTTATTTGTAAAAGTAACTGATAAAATATTTTCAGGTGCTACACCACATAGTAATAAATAAATAATTCGTCTTGTTAAAACAGCAGTTTTTCCACTACCAGCACCAGCCAGAATTAATAATGGTCCCATAGTTTTATGATTGTGAATTAATGCTTCCATCTGTTCTGGATTAAGTCCAAATTTAGTTTTAATTTTATGTTTTTCAAAATTTTCAAGTGTGCAGTCATCAGGATGTTCATCACAAAATTTTTTAAAAACAGGGTAATTCATTCCATTCATTAAATTTAAAAAAGCTTTGAAATGTTCGGTTGTTTTTGCTTGCTCTGTAATTTCTTTTAATACTTTTGTTTTTAATATAGGTGATAATGGTTTTAAGGTGTGCTCTAAAAAAAGCCTTAAAGCAGGAGATAATTCATTTATGTTAATCATTATTTATTATTTTTTAATTTGAAAAATTCTTTAAATGAATTTGATGGTTTAGCAAATAAAAAACCCTGCAAATAATCAACCTTTAATTCTTTTAATATATTTAATTCTTCTATTGTTTCAATACCTTCTGCAATAACTTTAATATTCAAATTGTGTGCATAATTTATTAAATCATTAACAACATTTTTTTTAGATTTATCTTTATCAATATCATGAATAAGAGAAATATCAAGTTTTATAAAATCAGGTAATAATTTAACCATAAATAAAAGAGTTGCAAAACCAGAACCAGCATCATTAATTGCAATCCTGAAACCATATTTTTTATAATCTTCTATAACATTCATAAATTTTGATAAATCATTTATTGTTGTCCGTTCTGTTATTTCTAATACTGTATTCTTTGATATTTCCTTTATTTTTTTTTCATCAAATTTGTTTAATATTTTTTTATTTATAAAAGTAATTGGTTCAATGTTAATAAATAAAATTTTATCTTTTTTATCAAATTCATTTAAAGTTTTCGTTAAGCACAATTCATCGAGCGTCAAATCAAGATTTGCCTGTTTAGAAATATTAAACATAAGTTCAATATTTTTATCAAATGGTTCATAACTGCATCTACTCAATGCTTCATATCCTATTGCCTTCATTGTTTTTATATCTATTATTGGTTGATATAAAATTTTTATTTCATTTTTTCTTATTACATCTTTTACTAATTGTCTTAACTCTTCCTTTCTTATTAATTCAAATTGATAAGACATTCGCATTGCTTCTTTTAATGCTTTATAAACTAATCTTTCAAATTTTATAAATTCATTATTTTCAACTAAAACACAACCAATAAAAAAACCAAGATTAGAAACTAATGTTCCTTTAATAATTCTATCAATATTTTCATTCAAATATTTTTCAATCCGGTCTTTAATCTTCAATAAATCAGAATAAATTAATTCTGTCTTATTTCTTAATGGTGATAAAAAAATTATAAAATCATCACTCCAAGTTCGATTTATCAAAACAAAATCTTCTTTACGAAAAACTTTTGATTTCATTTCATTTAAAAGAACAGCAAAATTAAAAAGTAAATCATCAAGAGTTTTCCAACCATATATTTCCTCTATTTTTTCTAATTTCGCAAAATCAATATATATAAGTCCAAAAACAGATGATGCTTCAAGTTCTCTTCGTAATTTGTCCATTTCTTCTGTTAATGAAGATAATTCTATTTTTTTACTCTCTTTTTCTTCTTCTTTGTGAATTTTTTCTTTTAATAATCTTTTTATCTTTGAGATTAAAATTTTATTTGAAAATGGTTTTACTAAAAAATCATTTGCACCATATTCTAATGCTTTAATTGGATTACCTATAGCTGTAAATATTAAAATAGGTAAATTACTATATTCTGGATAACTTCTTATTTCCTGACATATTTCATAACCACTTTTTTCTGGTAACATAATATCTAAAATAATCAAATCAGGTTCTTCTTTTTTAAGAATATTTATAATATCTTTTCCTGAATGAATATATTTTAAATTATATGTTGTTTGTTTTTCTATTATTGTTTTAACTAAATCACATATCACTTCATCATCATCAATTAATAAAATTTTTATACTTTCAGCCATAAATATTAAATACCTCTTTTTTAAAATGAATTTTTCTAATAAATTACTTAATACATTATTTTATATTATTATGTCAAATTATTTTTTTATATAAAAATTTTTTTCTTTTTTCTTGACTTTTTAATAAAAACTATAATAAAATTATCTAAATTTATACAAAATTTTAAAGACAAGGCAGGTAAAAAAATGGAATTTAAAGAAAATCTTAATAAAGAAAATTGGAAATGTGAAGTAGAAATAACTATTGAAAAAGATAAATTAAATAATGAATTTGAAAAGAAAATTAAAGAAATAAAAAGTCAATTTAGTTTTCCTGGTTTTAGAAAAGGTAAAGTCAGTGAAAAATATTTAAAAACAAAATTCAAAGATCTAATAAATGATGAATTTAAGGAAGACCTAAAAAAGGATTATTTAAAAAAATATTTAGAAGTCAATAAAAAAATAAAACCAATAAATCTAAATGAAGCACTTAAAACAGCAGAAGTAAATATTAGTGAAGATAAAGAAAGTTATATTAAATATTTTCTTACTATTTTTCCGTTCATTGAATTAAAAAGAGAAGATTATATTAATTTGGAAGTAAAAATAAAAAAATTGGAAATAAAAACAGAAGAGATTGAAAATAGAATCAACAAATTAAGAAATAATTATGCTGAATACAAAGATACAGAAAAAGAAATAAATGAAGATAATAATTTAATAATTTATGTTGATTTTAATTATTATGAAAATGATACTGAAATTGAAGAATTGAGAAGAAAAAATATAGCATTCACACTTTTGTCCGAAGAAATAAAATTATATAAAGAAAAATTTATAGGAAAGAAAAAAGGTGATGAAGTAGAATTTATAAAAAAAGTAACCGATGAAGATAGTTCAAGATTTATAAAATACAAAGATAAAGAATTAAAAGTAAAAGTGTTAATAACAAATATTAAAGAAAAACATTTACCAGAATTAAATGATGCCTTTGCAATAAAGGCTGGGTATGATAGTTTGGAGAATTTAAGAAATAAAATAAAAGAAGAATATGAAATAGAAATAAAAAATGAAAAAAAATTAATTAAAAGGCGAGAATTAATAAAAATATTACAAGATAAATTTAAAATTGAACTTCCAAATGAAATAATTAAATACTATATAATTTCAAAACTTCAAGAAGGCGATAAAAGTATAGAAACTTTTTTATATCTTGCAGCTAAAACCCAAAATATTGATATGCAAAAAGAAAATGCATTAGATATAATAATAAATAATCATTCAGAAGAATTTAAAGAAATAATAATTAATGAAATTTTTATGAACGCAATAATAGAAGCAGAAAATATTGAACCAACACCAGAAAAAATTGATGAAAAATTAACAATAGAAGCAGAAAAATATAAAATGGATAAAAAAGAATTAAAAAGGCAATTAATAAATAGTCAATTATATGAAAATTTTAAAAATGAAATAAAAAAAGAATTAGCAGAAGAAAAAATATTAGAAACAATTAAATTTATCGAAGAATAAAAAGGAGTAAAAAATGGGCAGTTATTATGTTCCTTATGTTATAGAACAATCGCCACACGGCGAAAGAGCGTATGATATATATTCAAGAATGTTAAAAGATAGAATTATTTTTCTTGGGACAGAAATAAATGATGGTGTTGCAAACTCAATTGTAGCACAATTATTATTTTTAGAAGCTGAGGACCCTGATAAAGATATTTATCTTTATATAAATAGTCCTGGTGGTGTTGTTTCTGCTGGTCTTGCTATTTATGATACAATTCAATATATTAAACCAGATGTTTCAACTATTTGCATTGGTCAAGCAGCAAGTATGGGTGCTGTTCTTTTAGCTGCTGGTGCAAAAGGTAAAAGATTCTGCCTGCCAAATGCAAGAGTAATGTTACATCAACCAGCTGGTGGAGTGCAGGGACCAGCAACTGATATTGATATTCAAGCAAAAGAAATATTAAGAATAAAGGAACGATTAAATGAAATTCTTGCATACCATACAAATCAATCAAAAGAAAAAATTGCACAGGATACAGATAGAGATTTCTGGATGTCACCCCAAGATGCACTTGAATATGGATTAATAGATAAAATCATTAAGAGCCATGAAGATGCAAAAACAAAATGAAAATCAGTGAAAGTAATTTTCATTGTTCTGTATTTGATTATAAAAAATTTAAAAATTCAAATTTACCAGAATTTGTTTTCGCTGGTAAATCAAATGTTGGTAAATCAACTTTAATAAATACTTTAGTAAATAAAAAAAAATTAGCACAAATCAGTAAATCACCTGGAAAAACTAAAACATTAAATTTTTATTTAATAAATAAAAAATTTTATTTTGTTGATTTACCTGGATATGGCTATGCTGAAGTTAGTGAAGAATTAAGGAAAAAATGGAAAACTATGATTGAAAATTATTTAAAAAATTCTAAAAATATAAAAATAATATTTATATTGATTGATATTCGACGCGGACTTGATAATCTTGATTTAGAATTAATAAATTTTTGTAATTATTATAATTTTAGAATAATTATAATTTTTACAAAATGTGATAAAATTTCAAAAAGTAAAATAAATGAACAGGTAAAAAAAATAATTGAACAATTGAATAATGATAAAATTAAAATAATACCATTTTCTTCGAAAACAAAATTAAATAAAATTATTATTTTAAAATTAATAGAAAATGCAATAAATAAAAGTAATAATAATAATTTACAAGAAAAAAACTAAATTTTGCAATTGACAACTTTTAAAAAATAAGTTATAAAAAAATTTTTAAAAAATAAAAAGAGGTGATAATATGAAAATATTAGTGAGCGATTCAATGTCTCAAAAAGGAATTCAAATTTTAAAAAATGCTGGTTTCACTGTTGATGTAAAAACAGGATTACCAGAAAATGAAATAGTTAAAATAATTTCAGATTATGATGCCCAAATAGTTCGTAGTGCAACAAAAGTAACAAAAAATATAATTGATGCAGCAACAAAATTAAAAGTAATAGGAAGAGCAGGTGAAGGAGTAGATAATATTGATGTATCAGCAGCAAAAAGCAAAGGAATAATTGTAATGAATACACCGGGTGGTAATTCTCATGCAGTTGTTGAATTAACAATTGGTTATTTATTTGCACTTGCACGAAATACATTTTTAGCAAATAAAACAATGAAAGAAGGAAAATGGGAAAAGAAAAAATTTGAAGGTAATGAAATTAAAGATAAAGTATTAGGTGTAATTGGTCTTGGTAAAATTGGATTTGAAGTTGCAACACTTGCAAAAGCATTAGGAATGAAAATAAAAGCTTATGACCCATATATAAACAAAGAAAAAGCAACAGCAGCAGGTTTCGAATTAGTTACACTTGATAATTTATTAGCAGAATCAGATTATATAACAATACATATTCCTGGTGGTGAAAAAACAAAAAATTTAATAAATAAAGATAGTTTTGCAAAAATGAAAAATGGAGTTAGAATAATAAATTGTGCTCGTGGTGGAATTGTTAATGAGGTTGATTTAATAGAAGCAATAAAAAATAAAAAAGTTGCAGGTGCTGCACTTGATGTTTTTTCAAAAGAACCATTACCAACTGATAGTGAATTATTAAAATTAGATGAAGTAATTTTATCACCACATATTGGAGCATCAACCCACGAAGCTCAGGAAAAAGTCGGAATTATGATAGCTGAACAAATAAAAGAATTTTTATTAACAGGTAAAGCAATAAATGTAGTTTAATTTTTTATTCAATTTAAATCTAATTATGAAAGGAGAGAATTAAATTGCCAAATATTAAATCAGCAATTAAAAGAATGAGACAGGAAAAAAAAAGAAGAGCAAGAAATTCACAAGTTAAAAAAGAAATAAGAACCTATTTAAAGAAAACAAGGTCTTTAATTTCTGATAATAATGGAGAAAATGTTGAAAAAATTTTAAGAACTACTTTTTCAAAATTAGATAAAGCAGCAAAAAGCGGTATAATCCATAAAAATAAAGCGAATAGATTAAAAAGTAAATTAGCTAAACAACTTGTGAATTTAAAAAAAGAAGCAAAGTAAGGTTGCAGAATGGAATATGAACCAATAATAGGTTTAGAAATTCATATTCAATTAAAAACACATACAAAAATTTTTTGCAATTGTTCAACTGAATTTGGTGGTTTTCAAAACACTTTTACATGTCCAATATGTGCCGGTTTCCCCGGCACTTTACCTGTTTTAAATCAAAAAGCAGTAGAATATGCAGTAAAAGCTGGAGTGGCATTAAATTGCACAATAAATAAATTTAGTAAATTTGACAGAAAAAATTATTTTTATCCTGATTTACCAAAAGCATATCAAATATCTCAATTTGATAAACCATTATGTTTAAATGGACATATTGATATTGAAATAAATGGACAAAAAAAGAGAATAAGAATTAATAGAATCCATTTAGAAGAAGATGCTGGTAAGTTAGTTCATAGCGAAGATGATTTTGCAAATGCAGAATTTAGTTTGGCAGATTATAATAGATGTGGCACACCTTTAATTGAAATTGTTTCAGAACCTGATATGCAAACGCCTGATGAAGTATATTATTATATGCAAATGATAAAAACAATTATGGAATATATAGAAGTAAGTGATTGTAATATGCAAGAAGGCAGTTTACGCTGTGACGCAAATGTTTCAGTTCGACCAAAAGGCGAAAAAAAATTAGGAACAAAAGTAGAATTAAAAAATATGAACTCATTTAAAAATGTGCGTGATGCTGTTGAATATGAAATAAATCGTCAAATAAAAGAATTAGAATTTGGTGGAAAAATAATTCAAGAGACAAGATTATGGGATACTAAAAATAACATAACAATTTCAATGCGAAGTAAAGAAGAATCACATGATTATCGCTATTTTCCTGAACCAGATTTATTACCTATAGAATTATCAAATGAATATATTGAAAGTATAAAAAAATCATTACCTGAATTATATTTAGAAAAAAAACATAGATTTATGAATGAATATGGTTTATCTGAATACGAAGCAAGTGTAATAACTATAGATAAAAATATAGCAAACTATTTTGAAGAATGCACAAAATATATAAAAAATTATAAACTAATAAGTAATTGGTTAATAAATGATTTATTAGGATTATTAAACACAAATAAGATTAAAATTACAGATTGCAAAATTAAACCTGAAAATTTTGCAGAATTATTAGCACTTATAGAAGCCGAAAAAATAAGTAGTAAAATTGCAAAAGAAATTTTCCCTGAATTATTCGAAACAGGCAAATCACCATCAAAAATAATAGAAGAAAAAGGGCTTATTCAAATTAGTGATGATAATATTTTACGAGAAATAGTAAAGAAAATATTATCAGAAAATCAGGATACAGTTACAAAATATAAACAGGGAAATAAAAAAGTATTAGGTTTTATTGTTGGTCAGATAATGAAAAATACTGGTGGGAAAGCAAATCCAAAATTAGTTAATACAATCATTGAAGAAGAAATAATAAAACTTTAAAAAATAAATTCTCCAGAAATCAATAATTAACAATAATTAAATATTGACAATATTTCTATAAATACTATAATAAAAAAAATGAATAAGAAAATAAAAATAACAAGTGATTATGATTTAGGCTGGAAAGAAATAATACAAAAATACTTTGAAGATGGAATGAAGTTATTATATCCAGAATTGGATAAAATAATTGATTATAAAAAAGGTTATAAATTTTTAGATAAAGAAATAAGCGAAATAATTGGAAGCAATAAAAAAAACAAAAAAGTAGTTGATTCACTTGTAGAAGTTCATTTAAAAAATGGCGAAGAAAAATGGCTTTTATTACATATTGAATTTCAACAAGCAAAAGAAAAAGAGTTTGAAATACGAATTTATATTTATAATTATCGAATTTTTAATAAGTATAAAAAAGAAACAATTAGTTTTGTAATATTAGGAGACAAAGATAAAAACTGGCGACCGAATGAATATAAAATTGAGTATCCAGAATTTCTTTTACATTTTAAATATAAGTTAGTAAAACTAATAGATTTCGAAACAAAAAAAGATGAATTATTAAAAAGCAAAAATCCATTTGCTTTAATAATATTAAGTCACTTAAAAAGATTAGAAGCAGGTAATGATGTAGTAAAACAATTTAGAATAAAAAAAGAATTAGTAAAAAATTTATATAATTTAGGATTTAACAAAAATGATATCAGAAATATAATAGAATTTATTGATTGTTTATTCCAATTGCCAAAAGAATTAGAGGAAGAATATATTGAAGAGATAAGAAAATATGAGGAGGTGAAAAGAATGCCACTTATGCTAACAGCTGAAAAATTAGGAATAGAAAAAGG
>DAONJL010000021.1:0-38635 GCA_035405645.1 bacterium
AAATATAATTTCTTTTCTAAAATTTCTACTTATCAATTTTATTATAATTTCTTTTGTAAAAATTCTTATAAAAATTGGAAAGAACCTGTTACTTTAATTATGCAATGGCTTACTGATTTTGATTATCTTTCTTTCTTTTTTTCTCTTGATTTAGATTTTATATTAAAGAAAAGAATATACCATAATGTGTAAACTTGCAGGCTATCACTTCCACCTTCAACTTTCAAATCATATAAGTTTTAATGTATCACAAAATTTACTGATAATCATTATCAAATATGATTGATGTTAGTAGTCTTTATTTTTAGTGGCGGAGAGGTCGGGATTCGAACCCGAGGTAGAGATTTTAGGTCTCTACAAGTGCTTAGCAGGCACCCGCCTTCGACCTACTCGGCCACCTCTCCTCGTTTTCAAATAAAAAAAATGGAGAGAGGAGGATTCGAACCTCCGAAGGCATACAGCCGACAGATTTACAGTCTGTTCCCTTTGGCCGCTCGGGAATCTCTCCATTTTATATATTTATTATATTTCAAAACTAAGCTGGCGATGGGACTCGAACCCGCAACCTGCTGATTACAAGTCAGCTGCTCTACCGATTGAGCTACGCCAGCATAATAATTTTTAATTTTATTTCTGCATTATTATATTTAACAAAATATAAAAGTCAAGTAATTTTTTAAAAATTTAAAAAATAATTAAGAACTTTTTTTCAAAAAATAAAAGTAAAAAAAAATATTGCAATTATAAAATTTTTCATATAAAATTAAAAATTTATATGAAAACAAATATAAATTTTACAGAAACAGAATTAAATACTGTAAAAACATTATTTTTAAAAGGTCTTGAAAAACAACTTCAAGATTATTTAAATGAAATAAATATCCTGGAGAATTATTCACCAGAACCAAAATATATCTCTTCATTTATTGAATATCTCGAAGAATTAAGTGAAGTAGCAAATGCTTATGAATTTAAACGAATTTTTACATTAAGTAAATTAGTTGTTGAATTATTAAAAAAAATAAAAGAACAAGAAATATTTTCAAATAATGAATTAAAAGAGACAATTGAAAATATAATTAAAGATATAATAAATATAAAAATAAGTGATGAAGAAATAAATGAAGAGCGAATGAAAAAATATGAAGAGAAAAAAGAAGAATTATTACGAAAAAATAAAATATTAAAACTATCAAAATTAGATTTAAGTAATTTGAAATTTGATTTTAAATATGAGGATTATGAAAATATAATTAGTGATTATAAAAGAATATTAATTTATTTAAATAGATTAACATATCAATTGACAGATATAAAAAAGATAAAATCAAAATCAGGCGATAAAGAATTATTAGAAAAATTTAATAATAATTTTTCAGCTATTACACAGCAATTATTATCATTACAGGAAAAAATTCAATTAATATATTTTCAACAGATTAAAGAATTATATCAGATAATTGAATCAATATTAAGTAAAAACGGAATAAAAATAAATATTCTTGATTATGATACAAACACAAAAATAAATCCAGAAGCATTTCTAATTCTTTATAATGAACTACCTTTATTTCTTGAAGAGATAAGTAAAATTGATAAAAATATAAGAATTGAAATAATGTCTGATGAATTCAATAATATCATAAAAATAATTTTTACAATTTATTGTGAACAAAAAAATCAACACGATTTCATAAATTTAATAAATACATTTTTCAATGAAAAAATAAAATTAGAATATTTAAACTATCGTCTCGAAAGTGATGAAAAAAAGATTCAATTAATACTCGAATTTCAGAATATTATTTATTATTTTTAAAATGATATTCAAATATATTGCTTATAATTCCAGAGGCAAAATAATAAAAAATAAAATAGAAGCTGAAAATATTGAAGATGTAAAAAAATATCTATTAAATAATCAATTTATTCCTATTGAAATTTTTGAAAGTTATGACATAAAAAAAGTTATTGATTTTTCTTTATTCTCTTCAAAAACAAAAATATTAATAAATTTTTTTTCACAATTATTATTTTATTTAAAGAGTGGTTTCACTATAGATTATGTATTAGCAAATATTAAAAAAAATTTTAAAGATATAAAATTTTTAAATATCATAAATAAAATTTATGAAAACATAAAAAAAGGAATGAGTTTTTCAGAGGCTATTTATAATGCTGATAAAAATAATTACTTTAATAATTTTATAGTAAATATAATAAAATCAGGTGAAATTTCTGGCACACTTACTAATTCGATTTCAACAATTGTTTTTTATCTTAAACGAAATAATAAAATTGTGAGTAAAATAAATTCTGCTCTTATTTATCCTTTATTTGTTTTAAATATTAGTTTGATTGTTTTATTATTATTATTTTTATTTGTTATTCCTTCTGTCGCAAATTTATTTAGTAAAATAAATATTGAATTACCTTTAATTACCAGAATAATTATTTTTATTAGTAAATTTTTATTAAAATTTTTTCCAGTTATTTTAATTTTGCTTGTATTAAGTATAATAATTTTTTTCAGATATATAAAAAAATCTACTTTTTATTACAAAGCAATAAGTTATCTAAAATTAAATTTACCATTTGTAAAAAAAATTTACTTAAATAATATTATTATTCAATTTGCAAATTCAATGGCAATAATGCTAAATAATGGTGTTGATTTAATTTCTTCTTTAAAGATAAGTAAAGAAATATTAAATAATTATTATTATGATTATTCATTAAACGAAGTAATTAACAAATTAAAAGAAGGCGAAAAATTAAATATATTATTTAATAAATATTCATTATTTGAAGACGCATTTAATTCAGCAATAGCAACAGGAGAAAATAGCGGTCAACTAACTGAAACTTTAAAAGAAATAAGTGAAATATATGAAGAAGAATTAAATGAACAATTAGAAAAATTTATTTCAATAATCGAACCAATGTTAATTTTATTGTTAGGATTAATAGTTGGAACAATGGTATTTTCTATAATGTTACCAATATTTAAAATCAGTAATGTTTTAAGAGGTGGTCTATAAATGAAAAAAAAGAAAAAAAAATTTAATTATGGATTTACTTTAATTGAAATTATGATAGTGCTATTAATCATTGGTCTTTTAACATCACTTGTAATTTATAATATTTCAGATGAACCTGATAAAGCAAAAGTTCAAATAGCAAAAGCACAAATAAAAGCATTTGAGAAAGCACTTGAAAATTATAAATTAGATAATGGTTTTTATCCAACAACAGAACAAGGGCTCGAAGCATTGGTAAAAAAGCCAATGACAGAACCAATTCCAAAAAATTGGAAAGCAGGAGGATATTTAGAAAAAGATAAAGAATTCGTGCCAAAAGACCCGTGGGGAAATGATTATATTTATATTTCACCTGGAATACATCGTCCTAATTTTGTTGATATTTATTCTTATGGTGCAGATGGTAAAGAAGGTGGAGAAGGTGTTAATGCTGATATACAAAATTGGAATTTTTAAAAAGGAGTGAAAAAATGAAATATTATAATGATTTAATGTGGGTTGAAATCAGTAAAAGTAATTTAATAAACAATATAGAAGAACTAAAAAAAAATTTACCAAAAAATACGATATTTTCAGCAGTAGTAAAATCAAATGCTTATGGACATGGTATGATTGAAGTTTCAAAAATAGTAACAGAATATGGTATAAATTGGTTATGTGTAAATTCGCTCGCTGAAGCGCTTGAACTTAAAGATAATGGCATTAAAGCAAATATTTTAATTTTAGGTTATATTCAATTATCAGAAATAGAATTAGCAATAAAGAACAATTTTAGATTTACTGTTTATAATATAGAAACAATTAAGCAATGTGAAAAAATTTTAAAAGCAAATAAAGAGATAGTAGCAAATATTCATCTAAAATTAGAGACAGGAACAAACAGACAGGGCATATTAGAAAAAGATTTAGAAAAATTTATTAGATATATAAATAAAATTCCAAATCTAATAATTGAAGGCGTATCAACACATTATGCAAATATAGAAGACACAACAGACCATAGTTATGCAAAAATGCAATTAGAAAATTTTAAAAGAATGAGTAAATACATAGAAGACAATTACAAAAAAGAAAATAAGATATTAAAACATACTGCTTGTTCGGCTGCTGTAATTTTATTCAAAGAAACATATTTTGATATGGTCAGAGCAGGAATAAGTTTATATGGTCTTTGGCCAAGTAAAGAAACATATTTATCAACGATTTTATTAAATAAAGAGCCAATAAAATTAAAACCAGTATTAAGTTGGAAAACAAAAATAGCGCAAATAAAAACAATTCCAGCAAACTCTTATATCAGTTATGGTTGCACTTTTAAAACAGTTCGAAAAACAAAAATTGCAATTATACCAGTTGGTTATTATGATGGCTATCGAAGAATATTTTCAAATAAAAGTTATGTGCTTGTAAAAAATCAGCGTGCAAAAATATGTGGTAGAGTTTGTATGAATATGTTTATTATTGATGTCACTGATATAAAAAATGTAAAAGTAGAGGATGAAGTAATATTAATTGGCAGTTGTAAAAATGATTCTGTTTCTGCTGATACATTAGCACCATTAGCAGAAACAATAAATTATGAAATAGTCACGCAAATAAATCCATATATAAAACGAGTAATTGTTAAATGAAACTAATTTATAGAAATATTATTAAAACTTATATCAATCCATTTATTTATAGTATTTTATTTTGCACTTTTATTTTTGTGCTTGGAGAAATTCTTCAAATTATTCAGGATGTTTATAAATATAATTCTTCTATTAAATATGTATTTAAATATTATCAATATTATCTTCCTTTTATTATTGTTAATTATGTTTTACCTATTTGTTGTTTATTAGCAGTTTTTTTTTCAATAGGAATAATGCTAAAAAATAAGGAACTAATAATTTATCGTGCAATTGGAATGAGCTCATTACAAATTTTCACACCTATTTTTATTATTGTTTTTCTTATTACCTGTTTTTCTTTTTTTATGATATATTTTTATTTACCTGATATGTATAAAAAAGCAAAAGAAGTATATACATATAAAATTAAAAATTTACCAGTACCGAAGGAAGAATTTGATAATGTCATAATTTATTTAAGTTCTGAATATTTTTTAAAAGCAAAAAAATTTTTACCAGCAGAAAAAAAATTTATTGATGTAAGTATAATTAAAACAATTGATTTTATTTCCTTTGATAAAAGATATGACGCAGAATTTTTAGTTTTTAAAAATAATAATTGGTATTTATTAAATGGAAAAATTCGATATTTTAAAAATGAATTGGTAGAGGAATTTAAAGAATTAAATATACCAACAACACAAATAATCTACAAAACAGAAAATTTTAATGAGATAATGATAGCAGTAAATGAAAAACCAGATGAATTATTGAATATATTAAGAGTGGACAAAAAAAGAGTAGAAGAAATACGAATTGATGAACTAATAAAATTAATAAAATACAAAAAAATATTTAAAAGCGAATACAATAAAAGTAAAGTTCAACTATATAATAAATTTGCAAACTCATTAAGGAATATATCATTAACTTTTATTGGATTACCAATAGCATTAAAATCATCGAGTATTTCATTATCAGGTGGATTTGGAATTAGTTTATTATTATCATTTGTTTATTGGATTTTATCATCAATCACATTTTCACTTGGTTTAAATGAAATTTTATCGCCAGTTATTTCTGCTTTTATTATTGATTTTCTTTTTATATTTTCTGGAATTTACTTTTTTATAAAAATTAAAAATGATTATTATTAATTTTTTCTTTACTTTTTTAAAAAAATTTTTTTATAATAGAAAGATTATATAAAGAGAGTGGAGAAATATGAATTTTTTAAAAAATATTTTTAATAAAAATAATAATATATATGGAATAGATTTAGGAACAGCAAACACAATAGTAATAAATAGCAATTATGAAATATTATACAACGAACCATCAATAGTAGCATTTAATGAAAAAGAAAAAAAATTAATAGCAATAGGAAATAAAGCAAATGAAATGTTAGGCAGAACACCAAAAGAAATAAAAACAATAAAGCCATTAAAAGATGGAGTAATACAATATTTTGAAATAACACAAATGATGCTAAATGAAATATTAAAACGAATAAAAAAAGGTTTTAAAATAATACCACCAAAAATCATAATAGGTGTGCCATCAGTAATTTCAGAAATAGAAAAAAGAGCAGTGAAAGAAGCAACAAAAAATTTAGGTGTTCGTGATACAATTTTAGTAGAAGAAGCATTAGCAGCATCAGCAGGAATGGGTTTAAATATAAATAAAGCAGGTGGTAATTTGATTGTTGATATTGGAGGAGGCACAACAGAAATCGCAGTAATATCATTAGAGGGTATAGTTTGTGTAAATACATTAAAATTAGCATCAGAAGCAATAAATGAAGAAATAATAAACTTTATCAAAAAAGAAAAAAATCTAATAATAGGCGAAAAAACAGCAGAAGAAATAAAAAGAAATTTAGCAGATTTAAAAGAAGAAAAAAATAACAAAATAAAAATAAAAGGAAGAAATAACAAAAATGGTTTACCATTAGAATTAGAGATAAAATCAAATGAAATAAATTCAGTTTTAAAAACAGTAATAGATAAAATAATTGATTGCATCAAAGAAACATTAGAAAACACACCACCTGAACTTGCAGGTGATATTTATGATAAGGGAATAATTTTAACAGGCGGAGGCAGTCTATTAAATAATATTGATTTCTATATATCAGATAAATTAAATTTACCTGTAATACAATCACCAACACCATTATTTGATGTTGCTTATGGTACGATAAAAATTTACAAACAAAAAAGCATTTATTGATGGAATTTAAAATAAATAAAAGTTATCTTGCTTCTTTTATAATTGGTATAATTTTATTATTAATTTTAGTTTTTTATTATTATCCTAAAATTTTTACATATTCAAAAAAGATATATCAAAAATATGTGAGTCCAATTTCAATAAAATCATTAGTAGAAGAAAAAAAACGAATAAATATATTATTTTTTTCGGAAAATTATAAAGAAAAAAAAAATAGATTAAGAAATTTATATTTAGCAAGCTACGAACCAGTTACAGAACAATTAAGTGTTATTTACATTCCAAAAGATACAAAATTTTCAAATATAAAAAGTAAAAAGGAACAAAATAATATTTCAGAAATTTATAATAAAAATGGTATAAAAAGATTAGTAAAAGAATTAGAAAATAATTTTAATATTTCTATACCTTTTTTTATATCATTTAAAGAAAATGGTTTTGAAAAATTATTAAATCTAATAGGCGGGCTTGAAATAAATGTAATGGATACAATTAAATATGTTGAAAATAATGAAATATATTTATTAAAAACAGGACAACAATTTTTATTTCCACCAAAAATAATAGAATATATAACATATCAAAAAAAAAATGAGAATAATGATATTGATTTAATTTACAGACAACAAAATTTTTTAAAAGTTTTTATAGAAACTATTTCTAAGGAAAAAAATTTATTAAACACAAAAAAGGCAATAGAAATAATCTATGATTTATTGGATGAAACAAATATAAATAAATCAGATTTAGAACAAATAGTAATGATAATATATAAATTAAAATCATATAATATACAAATGGCAAAAATACCGGGTGAAATAATTAAATATGATGAAAATGAATTTTTAGCACCTGATATATTAGCTGTAAAAAACATATTACCAAAACCTTATGAAGAATTAATTGCTGATGATGAAATAGATGATAGAATAACTGTCAGAATATTAAATAGTTTGAAAATATCTGGTTTATCAGGAAAATTAAGAGAAAAATTTCTTGATTATTATGATATAGATGTTGTAGAATTAGGAAATTATAAAACTAAAAGTCCTTATACAATAATAAATAATTATAGTAATAATTATAGATCAGCACAAAGAATAAAAGAAATTTTAACTGTTGGTAAAATTGTTGATATTAAGAATTCGAACGATTTAATTGATATTGAAATTATTATTGGAGAAGATTATAAAGAATACTTGAAATGAAAGAAGAACAAAAAATAATTAACAAAATAATCAAAATAGCAAAAGAAAAAAAAGGATTTAATATAAAGAAATATTCAAATAAACGCTTGACATATTTTGCTAATTATATCATTATTATTGAATGTTTTAATATGCAACATTGTAGAGCATTATGTGATGAAATTTTATTAAAATTAAAAGAAGAAAATTATAAAGTTGAAAATATAGATGGCACATATCAAACAGAATGGGTCATTCTCGACTATGGTAATATTTTTGTTAATATACTCACATCTAAAAAAAGAGAATATTATCAACTCGATGAATTATTTCAAAAAATTAAATAAGGAGGACTAATAATGGGAAGAAATTTATTATTCTACTTTTTAATTATTTTATCACTATTTATTTTTAATAATTGTGGTGTTAATCGAGTTGTTTCACTTGAAGATGAAATGATTAAGGAAGCGAATGCAGTAATATTGGAAGAAGCAACACAGGAAGCCTGTGCACAAATAACAACAATACCAATTTTAAAAACAGAACATAATTTAGTGGTAATGAGTGCTGAACAAGTAGAGGACCGCGATTATCCAAATTTAGCATTAGTAGAAGATGCAATAATAAGTGCTTTAACAAAAGCAGGTTATAATGTTCTTGAAAGAGATAATGATATTTTAATTCGTATCTTATATCAAGAAGGTAAAAATGAAATAACTTCAGTTGTAGTGCCGCCAACAACCAGTCAACTCGATGAACGCGAAGAATCAACACAACTACCAAAGTATAATTTAGATTATGGTAAAAAAGTTCAGATTATTTCAAGTAAAGTAAATCCAGAAGTAGGAAGTGAAAACATAAAACCAGCTGATTATATTATTTCTTATAGAATAGTTGAGCAGGGTGTAAAATATTCAAAATCATTAGAAGCAGATGAATACGGAATAGGTCAAATTAAAAGAAAAGCGTATACCAAATTACATATACGAATTATTGATGCCAAAACATCACAAATAGTCTGGGCAAATAATATTGAAGGTTCAAAAGAAGATTTTGTGCCAAAATGGATGGTAAAAAAACTTGAAGAAACTGGTTATCAATTTTACAGTCAGTCATTACCATTAGTAAATCAACGCTAAATAAAGAAAGGAAAAAATTATGAAAAAAATTTTTCTTTTTTTAATGTGCTTATTAATTTTTTCTGTTTTACTTTTTGCTAATCAAAAACTATCTGATATTTATCTTACAGGGAAAAAATTACAGAATGAGAAAAAATATTTAGAGGCAATAAAAGAATACGAACAAATATTAATACAATCATCACATCCAAATAAAAATCGGTGGCTACCAATTACTTATTTTGAAATTGGAATCTGTTATTTTGAATTAAACGATTACAAAAATTCACTCGAAAATTTCACAAAATTAATTGATTCATTTCCACAACATTTCTTAGTTTCAAAAGCAATTTATTATAGAGATAATATAAATAATTTATTAAAAAAAGAAGCAGAGAAAGCAGCAGTAAAAGTAGAAAAAAATGATATAATTGATACAACAAATGTAAGCATTGCAAATGAAATTATAGAAGAAACAAAAGAACAATCAAATTCAACAGAAGAATTAAATAAAATATTAGATGAAATAAGTGAAGAAGATTTGTATGCTGAATTAACAAAAGCAAATAAAGAATTTGAAAATAATAATTATAATGAAGCATATAATAAATATTTTAATTTACTTAAAAGATTTCCTGATAATTTGGTGATTAAATACAACTTAGGAATTACATTAATAAAACTCGAAAGATATAATGAAGCAATAAATTATTTAGAAGAAGTATATAAAAAATATATGAATGATATAGATACAATGTTAAATTTAGCTTATGCATATCAAAAAATAAATAATCTAAAATTAGCACAATTATTATGGGAGAAAGTTCTAAAAATAGAACCAAATAATAAAATTGCAAAATATAATTTAAGTTTATTAAAAACAAAGAAAAAATAATTCTGAGGAGTATATTTTATGAAAAAAATTTTTATTTTACTTTTTATATTATTTATAAATGTTTATACTTTTGCATTTGTTTTTGAAGGTGGATTAATAACTGAAACAAATAGATTAATCTATAAAGACCAGATGCTTTTTATTGCTGGTTTTAGTTATCTAAATGATATTGTTTTAAATTCAAATAAATTTAAAGTAGTAAAAATACCAATTGGTTTTAGATATGGTATCACACCAAAAATAGAATTTATTGGTGATATAATTCTAAATTCACAATCAAGTGATTTTAATAATAGTCCAAAAGGAATCGAAAGATTAAATTTTGGTTCACGATTACAATTAAATAAATTAATAACAACAAAATTTCTATTATCAGTCGCAGGAAATAATGAACTTTATTATGCAGTTGATGAAATTGGTGGACAGATAGAAGTTCAATCAGGTTTTAAATTATTGCTTGGTTATGTTAATGCAAATGTAGGTTATCAATTTAGAGGTGGTGATTTTAGTTTTGATGGTTTTGATACAAATACATTATCACCAATTAAACGCCCATATAATAACAAGAGTTCACTTTATTATTTAGCATCATATAATTTACCTTTGATGAGTAATTTATCTATATTTACAGAATTTTGTTATAAAGGGAAATTAAATGAAGCAAGCGAAAAGGAAAATTATTTTAATATAGGTTCAAAATATGAACTTGATGAAGATATAGAAATTATAGCAGCAGTAACAAAAGGTATTTCAGATGGCGCTCCTGATTTAGGTATAAATATTCAATTTAATAAATATTTTGGTTTTAATTATTATCAGGCAGAAAGAAGGACAGGACAACCAGTTCCAAGTAGAGAAAAATTTTCAGTAAAAGAAAAACCAGAGGTAGTAATTGAAGATATTAAAAAACGACCAGCAATAGAAGAAAAAACAACAACAGAAACAGCAGAAGAAAAGAGTCTACAAAAAATAAAAGAAAAAATAAAAGAAATCGAACAAAAAAACAAAGGAGTTCAAAAAGAAGAAAAAGAGGTAATAACAGCATCGCCGCAAAAAGAAGCACAAATATTATATTGTCCGAATTGTGGGGAGCAGGTTCCAGCAGAATCAAATTTTTGTCCATATTGTGGCTTTAATCTAAAAAATTATAAAAGTCAACAACCAGAAAAAAAAGAGATAATTGAAGATAATAAATTTATCATCAAAAGTGAAGATGAAATAAAATTTAATAATTATATGGAAAAAGGTAAAATTGAATTTAGTAAAAATAATTATAAAGAAGCAGCAAATTATTATAAAAAAGCATTATCAATAAATCCAATAAATCAAGTTGCTTTATATAATACGGGTGTAGCATATTTTTATGCAGAAGAATATAAAACAGCAAAAGAATATTTTGAAAAAGCAGTAAGTGTAAATGCAAATGATATTGATTCATTAAATTATCTTGCAATAATTTATAATTTTGAAGGAAATATACAAAAAGCAGTTGATACATTTGAACGAGTGTTAAGAATAGACCCAAAAAATCAAACAGCAAAAGCAAACCTTGAAAGATTAGGCATTTATAAATAAATAAAAAAATTATTTTTTTATGAATATCAAAAAAGAGAAAATAATTTATTTGTTAAAAGAGATAATATTTTTAGTAATTTTTCTTATATTTAATCTTACTTTATCTTTTGCAGATGTTTACATATATAAAGATTCAAAAGGAAAAATATACTTAACAAATAATTTAAAAACCAAATTAACATATCGTTATAAAGATAATTACACAAAATACAAAAGAATTATTAAAAGTTCAGAAGTCGAAGAAGAAATTGTCGTTGAAGAAAGCGAAAAAACAAAATCAAATAAAGATGAAAAACCAATAAATCTTGATGAAGAGACAGAAGAAAGTGAAGTAAAAACAAAAGAAAAACCAATATCAGAAGAAACAGAAGAAAATGAAGAAACAGAAAAATCAAATGAAGAAGCAACACCATCAGAAGAAAATAATTATGATGAAATAATAATGCGATACTCAAAAATATTTATGGTAGAATTCGAATTAATAAAATCAGTAATAAAAGCAGAAAGTAATTTTAATGAAAAAGCAGTTTCACCAAAAGGTGCCAAAGGATTAATGCAATTATTAGATTCAACATTTAATAGTATGTTAAAGACAGCAAATTTTAAAGAAAAAAATATTTTTTCACCTGAACAAAATATATATGCAGGTACAAAATATTTAGCATATTTAATAAATAAATTTCCTACATTAGAATTAGCATTAGCAGCATATAATGCAGGCGAAGCAATAGTGAGTGATATTGGCGACATTCCAGATTATGAAGAAACAAAAAATTATGTAACAAAAGTATTAGAAAATTTTAATAAATATAAAGAATTAAATAAAGAAGAAAGTAAAATAATTATAAGAAAAATAAATAACAAAATATTTTTATATAATCAGCGCTATAGCAGTAAAATTACAGAAGAATAAAAAGGGTGGTGTAATAAAATGGCTGCAAAAGAAAATGATAAAGAAAAAGAAAAAATTTTATCATTAACATTAAGTAGTATAGAAAAAAAATTTGGCAAAGGTTCGATAATGAAATTAGGCGAGCGCAGTGTGATTGAAGTTCCAGTAATTCCAACAGGTGTATTAACACTTGATATTGCACTTGGTCTTGGTGGAATACCGCGTGGAAAAGTAATAGAAATTTTTGGTCCAGAATCTTCAGGTAAAACAACACTCGCATTAAGTATAATAGCACAAGCACAAAAAAATAATGGAGTTGCAGCATTCATTGATGCAGAGCATGCTCTGGATCCAGGCTGGGCAAAAACACTCGGCGTTGATGTAGATAATTTACTTATTTCACAACCTGATTATGGCGAACAAGCACTTGATATAACTGAACAATTAGTAAATAGTGGTGCGGTAGATGTAATAGTAATTGATAGTGTCGCGGCACTTGTTCCAAGAAATGAAATTGAAGGTGAAATGGGTGATGCACATTTAGGTTTGCAAGCAAGATTAATGTCTCAGGCGCTGAGAAAATTAACTGCTGCAATAAGTAAATCAAAAACCGTAGTAATATTTATAAATCAAATAAGAATGAAAATTGGTATGTTTGTTGGAAACCCAGAAACAACAACAGGTGGTCAAGCACTAAAATTTTATTCGAGTATAAGATTAGATGTTCGAAAAGGTGATACTTTAAAAAAAGGAGAGTCAACTTATGGTGCAGAAGTAAAAATTAAAGTTGTTAAAAACAAATTATCACCACCTTTTAAAAAGGCTTCATTTGAAATTTATTTTGATGAAGGAATATCAACAGAAAGTTGTTTAATAAATGCAGGAATTGATTTTAATATAATTCAAAAATCAGGAACCTGGTTAACTTATGGAGATGTTAGATTAGGACAGGGCAAAGATAATGCACGGATTTATTTAAAAAATAATCCAGAATTAGTTAATGAAATTTATAATAAAATTTTAGAAAAAGCAAATATAATTAAAACAAAAGAAATGTAAAAAAATGATTATAATTAATGAAAATAACTGAAATAAAAAAAATAAAATTTTTTTCAAACCGTTTTCAAATTTTTTTTGAAAACGGTTCTTTTTTTAATCTTTCTAAAAAAGAAATTGATGATTTCAATCTTTCAGAAAATCAGGAATATAATGATAATATTTATAATCAATTAAAAATCCGTGAATTAAATTATTTACAAAAATACGCAGCAAATTATTTTAAAAAATTTTCTTCTTCAATAACTAAATTTAAAGAAAAATTGTTATCAAAAAAATTTTCACCTGACAATATAAATATAATTATTAATAAATTACAAAACGAAAATTTGTTAAATGATAATTTATATGCCAAAAAAATAATTATTGATTTAATTAATAAAAATAAATATTCTAAACTTGAAATAAAAAAAAGATTGTTAAACAAAAAAATTAATTATGATTTGATAGATAATTATTTAAACGAATTATATAATAAAGATATTGAAGAAAAAATTAAAGAAAATATAATAAAAAAATTAAAAACAAAAGGTTATGATAAAAATAGTATTTATAAATATTTAAAAAATAAAGGATTTTAAAAAGAGGTAAAAATAATGCTTTCAAAAATATACACAGCGTCAATAGATGGAATAAATGCAGTATTAACAGAAGTAGAAGTAAACTTAAGTGGTGGGTTTGTAGGAATGAATATAGTTGGTCTACCAGATAATGCAGTAAAAGAAAGTAAAGAAAGAATTAAAGTTGCAATAACAAATAGTGAATATAATTTTCCAAAAGGAAAAATAACAGTAAATCTTGCTCCGGCTGATATAAGAAAAGAAGGTGCTGGTTATGATTTACCAATTGCTATTGGTATTCTTAATTCAACAGGTGAATATAATTTTCAAAATTTTGAAAAAACAATAATAATAGGTGAATTATCATTATCAGGCGAAATAAAAGGAATTGCTGGTGTTTTGCCAATTATTATTCTTGCAAAAAATTTAAATTTTGAAAGAATTATTTTACCAGCAAAAAATGCACAGGAAGCTGCAATTATAAAAGGTTTAAAAATTATTCCAGTAAATAATTTAGTTGAGACAGTTGAATATTTATCAAATAAAAAAGGAATAGAACCAGTTGAATTTGATGAAAAAATATTAAGAACAATAAATAAATATGAAATTGATTTTTCAGAAGTAAAAGGGCAAAAAGCAGTAAAAAGAGCATTTGAAATAACAGCAGCAGGAAATCATAATATAATTTTAATTGGACCGCCTGGTACAGGAAAAACAATGCTTGCTAAACGATTACCATCAATTTTGCCTGATATGACACTTGATGAATGTATTGAAACAACAAAAATACATAGTGTTTGTGGTTTGTTAAAAGAGAGTAATAAAATAATAACACAAAGACCGTTTCGTAGTCCACATCATACTATTAGTAATATTGCTTTAATTGGTGGAGGTTCATTTCCAAAACCAGGTGAAATTAGTTTAGCACATAATGGTGTTTTATTTTTAGATGAATTACCAGAATTTAAACGCGATGTGCTTGAAGTATTAAGACAACCACTTGAAGATAATAGAATAGTTATATCGCGTGCAAAAGGTTCTATTGAATTTCCTGCAAACTTTATTTTAGTTGCTGCTATGAATCCCTGTCCTTGTGGTTATTTAGGTCATCCAAAAAGAGAATGCTCCTGTCAGCCAATAAAAATACAAAAATATTTAGGAAAAATCAGTGGTCCACTTCTTGATAGAATTGATATACATATAGAAGTTCCTGTTGTTGAATATTCAGAAATATCAAAAGACGAGATATCAGAAACATCAGAACAAATTCGCTTACGTGTAATTAAAGCAAGAAATATTCAATTAGAAAGATTTAAAAAATATAAGATAAGAACAAATAGTCAAATGAGTGGAAAATTATTAAAAAAATTTTGTGTAATTGATGAAGCAGCAAATTCATTATTAAAAGATGCAATAGATAAAATGGGCTTAAGCGTTCGTTCATATACAAAAATATTAAAAGTAGCAAGGACAATAGCAGATTTAGCAGAAAGCGAAAAAATAAAAGAAGAACATATAGCAGAAGCAATTTCATATAGAACATTAGATAGAGATTATTGGTTAAAATATTAGATATAATAAATAGATTATGAATTTTTCAGTTATAATTCCAGCACGAAATGAAGAAAAATATATTGAACAATGTTTGTTATCAATTGAAAAAGCAAAAAAAAATTTATTTTTAATTAACCCAGATAGTAAAGTTGAAATAATTGTTGCAAATAATCAATCAACAGATAAAACAAGCCAAATAGCAGAAAAATATGCTGATAAGATAATTTATACAAATGCAGAAACAATAGCTGGGGTGCGAAATGCTGGTGCTTATAATGCAAAAAATGAAGTATTTATTTTTATTGATGCTGATAGTGTAATGCATCCTATGACATTAATTAAAATTTTAGATACAATAGAAAAAACAAAAATTAAAGCAGGTTGTGTTAAAATTTTACCTTACGAAAAAATAAATTTTTTTATTGAATTTATTATCATTATTTTTAATTGGATTTTTAAATTATTAAATACAGGCAGTGGTTTATTTTTCTGTTTAAATATTGATTTTAAAACAATAAATGGTTTTAATGAAAATATTGTAGCAGGTGAAGATTTAGATTTTGCTTATCGAATAAAAAATTATTTAAAAACTAAAAATTTAAAATTTAAAAATCTATTTGATATACCAGTTAGAACTTCAATGCGAAAATTAAAATTTGTGAAGATAAGAAACATTTTATTAATATTAATAAATTTTCTCATATTTAATAAAAAAATTTTTGAAAATAAAAAATTATTTGAAAAATTATATTATGCAGTTGATGATTTAAGATAGAAAAGGGGTGATACTATGGATGTGAAAAACAGAATAGAAATAATTGAAGGTGATATTACAAAATTAGAGGTTGATGCAATAGTAAACGCAGCAAATAAAACATTGTTAGGTGGTGGAGGGGTAGATGGTGCAATACATAGAGCAGCAGGCACACAATTATTAGAAGAATGCAAAACATTAGGCGGTTGTGAAACAGGCGAAGCAAAAATTACAAAAGGATATAAATTAAAAGCAAAATATGTAATCCATACAGTTGGACCAGTATGGCAGGGTGGAAAAAATAATGAAGAAAAATTATTAGCAAATTGTTATAAAAATTCTTTAAAACTTGCAGTTCAAAATAACATTAAAACAATTGCATTTCCAGCAATTAGCACTGGTGTTTATCACTTTCCAGTGCCGCTTGCAACTAAAATTGCTTTTGAAACAGTTTATGAATTTTTAGAAAAAGATAAATCAATTGACAAAGTGATTTTTATTTGTTTTATTAAAGAAATATATAACGAATATATAAAAAATTATAATGAGAAATTTAAAGAATAAAAAGAGGTGAAAAAATGTCACTCTATGAAACATTAATAACACGAACAAGTGTTCGTGAATTTTTAGATAAACCAATATCAAAAGATATAATAGAAAAAATTGTATATGCTGGTCAGCGGGCAGCAACAGCAAGAAATGTTCAGCCGTGGATTTTTATTGGTATAACAAATTTAGAAACACGAAAAAAATTAAAAAATTTATGTAAACAAAATGCACCATTTCTTGATAATGCACCAGTTTGTATTGCAGTATTTTGTGAGAATACAAAATATTATCTTGAAGATGGATGCGCTGCAACACAAAACATCTTAAATGCAGCACATAGTTTTGGTTTAGGTGCAGTATGGGTAGCTGGTGAAAAAAAAGAATATGCAGATGAAGTAAGAAAACTATTAAATGTACCTGATAAATACAGATTAATTAGTTTAATACCAATTGGTTATCCAAAAAAAAAGCCACAATTAACTTCAAGAAAAAATTTATCGGAAATTTTATTCTGGGAAAATTATAAATAAATATTTTTTGATAGTAATTAAAGCATAATTTTTTTAGATTTACTTTTTTAATAAAGGAAGAGCAATTCCTGACCAGAATAAGATAAAATCAATTTATCTTATTTTAAAAAAATCAACAGAATAATTTATCCTGAATAATAAAAAAAAACTTGATAATAGATTAAGGAAAATCTTTTAATTATGGAAATTCAATTTTTCAACTATTTTTTATTGCTTTTTTATCGTTAATTTTCATACTTTTTTTAATAATAAATTTTTGTGTTTATTATTATTTCTACTCTTATAATTCTTATTTATTTTTTTAGTTATTAAAATAATTTATATATTTATTTGTTTCTGAAATAATTTTAAATTCTTTATATTTCATTATAGTTCCAATATTTCCAACAATAATTAACTTATCTACAAAAAAAAATTTATAACTACTTGACAAAATAAAAATTTATGCTATAATATTAATTGAAAATGATTATCATTATCAATAACTAAGGAGAACAAAAATGCAATGTCAGCATTGGAAGAAAAAATTTATGGGTTGGGGCTGTCGATTTACTCAGCCAAGACAATTTATTATTGATATGCTTTTAAAAAGCAATAAGCATCTGACTGCAGAAGATATATATATTGAAGTGCATAAGAGTTATCCAAATATAGGTTTAACAACTGTTTATAGAACATTAGAACTACTTGAAAAAATGGGAATAGTTCATAGATTAGATTTTGGTGAAGGTAAAAGCAGATATGAATTATCTGATGGGATAGGCATAGAAAACAAAACAGTACATCATCACCATCATCTAATATGTACAAATTGCAGGAAAATAATTAACTATACTGATTTTTCCGAACAAGAAATAAAGTTAATGAAAGAGATAGAAGCAGAACTATCCAAAAAATACAATTTTAAGATAACTGCACATCAGATTTATTTTTATGGCTTATGTGCAAAGTGTAAATAAGAATTTTTTTTAATAAAAAAATATGTTTTAATTTTTTTATTTATTATTGAAAATGATTTTCATTATCATTAATATAAAAGGAGGTAATTGTTATGCCATTTAGAGATGGAACAGGTCCAATGGGTATGGGACCTATGACTGGTTGGGCTATGGGTTATTGTGCTAAATTTACAACTCCAGGTTATATGAAACCTTATTATGGTAAAACTTATGTGGGTTTTGGTAGTGCACGAGGTAGAGGTAATAGATATTGGTATTATGCAACAGGATTACCAGGCTGGTTAAGATTTTCAGGTGTTTCATCAAAACCAGTGACAAATATTAATTCAATTTATGAAGAATTTACACCTGAAAAAGAAGTTGAAGTATTAAAGAATGAATCAGAGTTCTTAAAGAAGAATTTAAATGATATTAACAACCGAATTATTGAACTCGAAAAGATTATAAAAAAGGAAGAAAAATAATTTTTTATAAGCATTAAACATAAGTTATTGTAGGTTAGTTGTGTTTATTATTTTTTTGTTTGCAGAGACGAGGAAGAGTAGTACTTTCAATTTTTTTAGTGAAATTAAAAAGAAAATAAATTTAGGATTTTGGAGGAAAGATATGAAGATAGCTGTAAGTAGTCAGGGTGGGTCTATGGATGCTTTGGTTTCTGAGCAATTTGGGCGATGTGCTTATTTTATTATAGTTGATACAGAAACAATGAAATTTGAGCCAATATCAAATGACACTACAAGTATGACTGGCGGTGTTGGTCCTGCTGCTGTTAAGAAAATAGCACAAAGAGGAGTAAAGACAGTTTTGACTGGTAAGGTTGGACCAAACGCTGAAGCAGCGCTTAAAGCATCTGGTATAGAAATTGTAACTGGAATTTCTGGAACAACTACTGTAAGGCAGGCAGTTGAAAATTATTTAAAAACAAAGTGAGAAGTCAAAATATTTATTTTTTCTATAAAGAAAAAATTGTAGTAATATTAATGTAAAATTGGTAGATTGACAGATAAAAGAATAATGATAATATTAAATGAACTAAAAGCCTAAGTACTAAGTGAATGTTTTTTTAGATTAATTCCAGTGTTAGATTAAATTTAGTTTAGAGTGAAAATTGCTGTCAGTAAAATACTCATAGTGAAAATTAGAAACATTATTGTTATGTATTATGAATAAAAATTATTTATAATTTTTTTAAAATTAATAAATATTGTATTTAATATGAAACAAATTTTATTTATAAGCGGTAAAGGTGGAACAGGTAAAACGGTAATAACAGCTTCATTTGCAGTGCTAAACAATAAATCTATTATTGCTGACTGTGATGTTGATGCTGCCTGCCTGCATCTTTTACTTAATCCTCAGATAATTGAGAAAAATATATTTATTGGAAGAAAGAAATCTGAGATATTACAAAATAAATGTAAATTATGTGGTAAATGTTTTAAGGTCTGTGTTTTTAATGCAGTTTTGAAAACTAAGGTTGATAATGATAGTAAAAAAAATAAATATTTAATCAACAGTTTATTATGTGAAGGTTGTGGTGTATGTGTTTGGAACTGTCCTGAATCTGCAATAGAATTTAATGCAAAAGAAGCAGGTGAATGGTATGTATCTAAAACAGAATACGGAACATTTATACATGCCCGGCTTATTCCAGGTGAAGAAAATTCAGGTAAATTAGTGAATGTTGTAAAAAAAATTGCAAAAGAAAAAGCTATAGAAGAAAAAAGTGATTTAATAATAATTGATGGACCACCAGGAACAGGTTGTCCTGTTATCTGTTCTTTATCAGGTGTGGATCTTGCAGTAATTGTGACAGAACCAAGTGTATCGGGTATTTATGATATGGAAAGAGTATTAGAACTTGCTCAAAAATTTAATGTGAAATGTTGTGTGATAATAAATAAGTATAACCTGAATTTAAAAAAGACTCAGGAAATAAGGGAATATTGTGAAAAAAGAAAAATAAAAATTTTAGGAATAATACCGTTTTCAGAAGAAATAAACCAATCTGTTGTAATGGCAAAACCAGCGGTATTATACTGTAATAATGAAATAAAAAAGACGCTTCATTCAATTTGCGAAAAAATAGGAGAAGAGTTGAAATGATAATATCTGTAGCAAGCGGTAAAGGTGGAACAGGTAAGACTATGATAAGTGTAAACTTATCAGATTCTTTATCTGAAATAGTGAAAACAATTTTTTTAGATTGTGATGTTGAAGAACCAAATAGTCATTTATTCTTGCAACCTGAAATTACAAATACAGAAGATGTAAATGTTATTGTTCCTATTATAGATAAAACAAAATGTATTCATTGTGGTAAATGCCAGAATGTATGCGAATTTAATGCAATACTTTCCTTTTCAAAAGAAACATTAGTGCTGGAAAATCTCTGTCATGGATGTCGTGGTTGTATTATTGTGTGTCCACAAAGCGCTATTTCTGAAAGCAAAAGAAAAATCGGAATAATACAAAAAGGTAAAACAAAAAAGAATATAGAATTTATAAATGGAATTCTCGAAGTTAAAGAAGCAATGGCTACTCCTCTTATTAAAAAAGTCATACAAAAATTGGATAATTTAGATGATGATGATAAAACAAATTATTCAGTGATAATAGATTGTCCACCCGGTACTTCCTGTCCTATGGTAAATTCTATAAAAATAAGTGATTATTGTATTCTTGTGACAGAACCAACGCCATTTGGATTAAGCGATTTAAAATTGGCAGTGGAAGTTGTTAATAAATTGGAAATACCTTTTGGAGTAATAATAAATAAAGCGGACAAAAATAATAGTATTATTGAAAATTATTGTCAGGAAAAAAATATTGCAATACTGATGAAGATTCCATTTGATAGAGATATTGCAATAAAATGTTCTTATGGCAACCTTATAACTGAATATAAAGAGGAATATAAAAAAAATTTTAAAAATTTATTTAATTCTATTCTTAGTCAATTGAAAAAAAATTAATGAGAAGTAAAATATGAAAGAAGAATTTATAAAAGACTATGAAACTCTTTTATTATCAGAAATATGCGAAGTAACAGGTTGTACTGAACCTGCAAGTATTGCTTATGCGTGTGCAAGGGCAATGAAATTTTTAAAAAAATATGAACCTGATATTACACCAAAAAATTTATTTGTAAAAATTGAAATATCAAAAGATGTGTATAGAAATACCTCAACTGTTAAAGTGCCAATATTGAAATTAAAAGGAGTAAAACCTGCAGTAATTTGTGGACTTTTTGGAAACGATTCAAGATTTAATCCTTTTGCTTCTATAAAAAAGGGAAAAGTTAAAGAAATGATGGGTTTGATAAATATTGATAATTGGATTTCAGTAATACCATTAGAGAGAGAAGGGTTATATGTGGATGTAGAAATCAGTACAAAAAAAAATAAAGCAAGAGTTATTATTGAAGATAAGCATGACAGAATAAAAAAAGTAGTTTTAAATAAAAAGACCATTTATTATGAAAAATATAATGAACAAAAAATACTAAAAATAGAAGGGTTGGAGCAGATAAAAAATATTGTTAAAAAGAGAATTCCAGAATTAGAAAAAATAGCAGAAGAATTTTTAAAAAAGCAGGGGCGTATAATAAAGAATAAAAATTCATTTAATATCATAACTGAAACAGAAAGGTTGATTAGAAATAGGATGGAAGGTGGAAATTTACCTGTAATAACAATCACTGGTTCTGGCAATCAAGGAATATTTCTAAGTATTCCTTTTTATAAATTATATAAAGAACAGAGAGAAAAAGTTATCCCAGCATTTTTATTTGCAATATTAACACAAATATTTTTAACACAAAAAAAAGGACGAATATCGTCAATGTGTGGTCTTTCAGACAAATGTGCACCATCATTAGTTGCAGGCTTATCTTTTTTAAAAGGAAAAAGTATAGAACAAATAAGAAAAGATATGGCGTTTATAGAAGAAGTATTTCGTGGTCTACTTTGCGAAGGTGCACAAAGAAGTTGTGCTTTCAAAGGTGTTGCTATTCTGGAATTCATAATAAAATATTTTAAATAAAGGAGGATTGAATATGCGTATAGCAGTAACATTAGGTAATGAAAAAGGTTTAGAAAGTGATGTTTATCCTCATTTTGGACAATGTACTCATTTTCTTATAGCAGAAATTAATGAGGGGAAAATAGCAGATTATAAAGTTGTAAAGAATAATAGCACTCATGGTGGTGGATGTAGAGCAGTTGATGAACTTTTAAAATACAACATTACTCATATTATTTCAGGTGGTATGGGTATGGGTGCTCAGCAGAAATTTGCTAATGCAGGAATAAAGATATTTGGATATTCTGGAAAGGTGAAAACTGCTATTGATAAACTTCTCAAAAATGAATTAAGTAGTTTAGATGCTTGTGATGAACATTCTGAATGCAGTTAAAAATTTTATAACACTTATCAATAATTTTGTGTAAATATATTTATATATTATTTCTATTGATAAATAGCGGCATATTATTTTCTTAAAATTAGGGTGTATTTTTCATTTTTATGCTTTAAAATCAGTTTATATTTATGCTGCTAAATTATAGATGGTCGATAATTATTTTATATTTATTACTATTAAAATCTGCTTTTATTTTTTCACTAATTCCAAATTGTTCAACAAAAATTAGGGTTTTTTCACTATCTTCAATTATTATATTTGAATTTCTAAATATATTTAAAACCTTTTCATTTATGAATAATTTTTTTAATTTGTAATTTACCATATTATTAACTGGTTGAAATTTATCACCTACTTTTCTTGTCCTTATTGTTATTGGAAATTTTACTTTATTTAAATCAAATATATAATTCTTGTTTTTTTCATTTCCTCTATTTTCTTCATATTTTTCAAATCTAATTTTTTTCCCTGTTATTTTATCCTTTATTTCATTTATTTCATTTAATCTAATTTCAAAACCAGTTGAAATTTTATTATGCAAACTTCTTGATAAAAAATAAATATAATTATAATCTTTAAAAAAAATATAATTTTTATTTATATCTATTTTTTTACCACTCTTATTTGATGTTATTAATTTATAACAATCAATCAAATTTTTTTTGCTTAATTTAACTGGAGTAAATAATAAATTTTTATTTTGCTTCTCTGTTGTTTGAAAAAGTTTATTGAGTAAAAAATATAAATAACTTTTACTTTTATCTGCTACTTTTTCTAAATTAATTAAATAAATTTCTGTATTATATAATTTGATTTTTTCCAATATTTTTTTAAAATCATAATTTATTTTTTTTATTAAAATTTTTTTTGCACTACTTAAATTTTTTATGACACTTATGATTGTTCTATTTATTTTTATTGATAGATTGTTTTCAATAAATGGAATTATAATATTTCTGATTTTATTTCTTAAATATTCGTTTTCGTTATTTGAAGAATCAATTCGATAAATTAAATTATTCTTTTCTAAATATTTTAATATTATTTTTTTTTCAATATAAATTAATGGTCTAATAAACAAAATTTTATTTTGAATTTTAGTAATAGGCTTTAATGAAGTTAAACCATATATACCAGCAGAACGAAATAAGTTTATAAAAAATGTTTCAATTAAATCATTTAAATTATGAGCTAAAAAAATTTTTGTTATATTCTGGTCAAGTGCAATTTTTATTAGGTTGTAATATCTTAATTCTCGACCTGCCTGTTCAATTGATTTACCTTCTTTTTCTGATTTTTCTCTTACTGCTATTTCTTTTATTATGATTTGATTTTGAAATTGATTGGCGAGGTTTTTTACAAATTCTGCATCTTCATCACTTTCAATACCACGTAATTTATGATTAAAATGAACAATTAAAATTTCAGCAATATTAAAATTATTTTTGTTTTTATTTAATAAATCTAATAAGCAAACAGAATCAGGTCCACCAGAAACAGCAACAATAATTTTTTCGTTTTTATCAAATTTAACTTTTTGTAGATTTTTTTTAAACTGCTCATCAATAATTGTCATTTTTAATTTGTCCACCAACTATAAACATTATACTCAAGAATTTCTTTTTCTTTTGCTTTTACTGGCACTACAAATTCTACTGTAAATGCATCTATTTTTTCGTATTTGAAATTTGATTTTTTTATTTCCCAATTATTATAAAATCTATCGACACAATAAACAATTACATCTTCATTTTTTTGATTACGAACATCTATTGTAAATGTATTATCAGATGAATTTCTTAATGATGTTGATTTTATTAATTTCTTTTCTAAAACAATTTCAAATGCATTACCAATAACTAATGAAATTGTTTCACCTTCTGGCGTGTGTTCTATTTTATTTTCTCCTAAAAATTGTAATTGACCATCATTATCAGTTTTATAAAAACGAATTTTTCCTGCTGGTAATGGCATACCTAAATTATTTGTTTTATTATTATTAAATACAATTACAACACCAGCATTTTTCTGGTTATTGCTATTTGATTTATATTTATAACCTGCTGGGTCATAAACAAATTTTTTCTTTGTGGTTATATTATTTGCTGTTAAAAATAATATTTGTTTTGTTTCATTATTTTTTATTGTTGTTCTTCTATCTAATTTATAAAGATGATATTCAAATAATTGTTGTTCTTCAAAAGGTGGTGCTTCTGCTGCTTCGGCTGCTAATGCCATTTCTTTTGCGTATTTAACACGCCTGTTAAATTGTTCGCGAACTACATTTACATCACCAGCAACAAGTTTTAAACTTGCATCTTCATAAGGAATACCAGTTGTATTAGTTAAAGTAACCCAACCATTTAAATCAATTACATCATCTGTCTTATTTATTACTGCATTATATGTCGCATACCAACTAAATCCTTTTGTTAAATAAATTAATTCTAATGGATGCTCTTTTGTCTCTTGAACTTTTAATTTTAATAATAATGTTGGTTCAATTAATAATCCTTCTGGTAATTCAGGTAAAATTATTTTTCCATCAGGATATAATTCTAATTTATCATCAACCTTTAAAACTGATATTCGATTATTTTCTATACTTAATAAATTTCCTTTCTTTGTTTCAATAATACTATTTTTATCATCATATCGAACTATTGTAATTTCTTTACCTAAATATTTTTCAAGCAATTTATTATAACTTACTAAATCAAATTGATAATTTTGTTCTAATACTGTTATTTGTTGCGAATAAAAACATAATGAAGTTGGGTCAATAAATTTTGATACTCCTTCAAATTTATAATCTATTATTCCTTCTTCCAGTTTTATAAATCGTTTTGTTTTTACTAAACCAAGGTCATTATTATAAATAGTTATCTCATAATCATTTTTTCCATATAAATAAATAACAGAAAAAAATAATAAAAAATAACAAATAAAATTTTTCATATTTACCTCCTTTATTTTTTTATCATTTATAATTTACTCTTTTTTTATTTTTTGTCAATGATTAGTTTAATAAATTATTTTTAAAATCAGCATTAAAAAAATAGAAAAAAAAATTTATTTATAATTTTTTTGGAGAAAATATTTTTTTGAAAAATTTTATAGATTTGATTTTTTATAAAAAAATGGCGTCCCTAAGGGGATTCGAACCCCTGTTACAGGCGTGAAAGGCCTGTGTCCTAGGCCTCTGGACGATAGGGACGCAAAAATGAGCTCAGCTGGATTCGAACCAGCGACCCACGGCTTAAAAGGCCGTTGCTCTACCGACTGAGCTATGAGCCCATTTAATGTATTTAAAAATTTTTTAATATATATATTATTTAATAATTTTTGTCAATAGTTTTTAAAAATTTTTTTTGTAATTAAGTTAATTATTTTTTTCTTAATTTTTTAATATCTTTTGTTATCTGGTTTAGATATCATTAAGTTCAATAAGCAACTATATAATAAAGTTTTTAATGTCTTTAACTAATTTTTAAAAGTATTATTAATTTTATAAAGAATTCATCAACAATATTTTAAGTATTGTCAAAGCAAGTTAATTTTAAATTTTTTAATTAATAAATTTGTTAGTAATTTTTATATATTTTTATTTTTTATTGAAAAAGGGTGAGAATGAAATTGATAATAGTGCATCAATATAAAGAATGATTGAGAAGACAATTAATATAAATTTTTAGTTACAAATAAAGAAAGTGAAAAAAAATATTAAGTGTTTGAAATTCAAATAATCATAGGTAAAACTTTTGCTTTTGGTTAGAAATAAATTTAAAACAAATAAATTTAAAAGTATGTGCTGAAAAATCCAATAAAAAAAGAACATTATTATTTTTTTTAGTATAATTCTTTTTATACTTAGTTTCTCCTTTTAATCTATTTAATATGTCTGAAAATCTTCTATTTTTATTTTATCACTTTTGATATACTACTTCTATTTTATATTCTTTTTAAATATATGTATGTTTTTTAATATGTTATAGACACTGCATAAATAGCAAATGAAGTATTATTTTAATTGTTTCGTAAGAAAAAAAATATTTGCAAAAAATAATAATGTAATTTATGTAATAATTTTTAAACCGTATGTTATATATTGCAACTTAAAATTTGAATAATTGTGCGGCAATGTAAACAAACTTCAGAATATAAATAGCATAGAACTTGACTGAGTTTAAAGTGCTAAGTTCATAATTTAGAATTATTTTTTTTATTTAATTACTTATATAAAAAGTAGGAATTTAAGATTTTAAAACTTTATTCTTTTTAGCAAATTTCTTCTGTTTTTTTATAGCATACTTGCGTTGTGTAATTTTTTTTATCGTATCATTTTCTCTGCACAAGACGAAGTGGTTGAATGTGTAATGTTTATTTATATTTCATCGTAAATTAGGAACTCATTTTAGTTTACTTTATTCTGAAAATAAAAAAGCCCATTCACACGAATGTGAATGGGCTTCTAAATAATTTTTTCAACCTAATTATTTTATTGAATTGTCAATGTAGGATGAACTGCAATCTCTTTTAAAGTACCATTCTTTCCTTTACTCTTAACAATAAATTTTACTACACCTGGTGTTGTTGGAGGATAAACTTTTTTATAACTAAATTTGAATTTTTTCTTTGCTGGTAATGTTGTAGTCTTAACTGTTATTGTTCTACCAGAAACAGTTGGTGCTTCTGTTACAACACCACTATATTCTGTACCTTTTACTATTTCACCGTTAGCTCCTGATGTTGTTGTTGGTGCTGTCCAACCTTCTGGAACTGTAATTGTTACTTCACCACCTGATAAATCTTCTGTTGCTGTAAAATAAAATGTTAATGATGTAATTTTTTTGCCACCTGTTACTGGTGTAGTTCTTGAAAATTTTGCTGTACCAGAACCATCTACACTTGTTGTTGTGCCGCCTATTGGTTTATCTGCTGGTGGATTAAAATAATTCTTTAAAAAATTATCCCAGCCTGTTTCTTTATGAAATTGATGATTCTTATAATCTGAACCATCTGCATTATTATATGCTGTGGTGGTTTTTGGGAAGAAAATTGCCAGACCATTTGAATTAGTTCTTGAACTTCCATTCTTTGTATTTATTACTGCTGCTTTTAAGGCTGTCTTTACTTCTTCTGCTGCTGATAATACTGCAGGGTCTGTCACTCCCTTTGTTTTTAATAAACTCATAAAATGATATAAATCAGCGTGTGGATAACCATCTGCTTCTGAATATGTTCTTGTTGCTGTTCTTGCTGTTTTTATTAATGACCATTGATTTGCATTATCAACAAATTTTTTTACTTTTTCATTTAATGTTCCTATTTTTGATAAATCAATTGCTGCCTGTGTGATTGTGCCATCTACACCCTGATATGATTCAGCATATTTTGTTACTATTATATCAGCTAATTGAATTGCTGTCATTGTAGGATTTGCTGCTAATGCTGATAAAATTGTATTATATGGCCAGCCATCGCCGGGCTCTGTTTCTTCTGAACCTGTCATTACATTTGCAATATCTTTTAAATCTGATGCAACTTCTATCATTCCCATTAAACAAGCATCAAAACCAATTAAATCAAGTTTAGCTATTCCTACTGTTTGTAATGCTGCTTTTACTGCTGCTTGCATTTCAAGCATATATAAACAATCGCCATTATTTGTATCATCCCAGCAAATTGCTTTTCTATTTTTTAAATTCTTTTTAGCACGCCAGCCGCCGCCGTGATTCCATAATACAAGTGCATATTTTTTTGCTGGATAATTTGTTATTGCCCAAACTATAAATTTCTTTAATTCATTGCCATCGCCCATATTTACTTCACCTAATTTTTCTAATGGTGTAGATGATGCACTATCACCTTTTTTAACATAAAATCTTCTTGTATCAGTCCAATTGCCTGCTGCTGAACTCTCGCCTGGTGTCCTATCCATTTGAACTACGATGTTAATATTATCATTTGAACCAACTGTGCTCATTTCACTAAAATCAGCCACGCCTGCATCTTCAAGATTATTATCAGCATCTAAATAAACCATAAATGTCCACTCTTTGGTTGCGGCAAAAGAAAATACTGATAATAGAAGAATTGTGATTACAAAAACAAAAAGTTTTTGTTTCATAAAAAAACCCCCTTTTAATAAATTTTTTTTCTTAATTCATTCCATATTATTATATTATATTTTTTTAATTTGACAAGATTATTAATTAAAAAAATTTTTTAATTAAAAATTTACTGAATATACCTTATTAAAAATTCTATTTTTCAAGGCAAGTCCCTTACCCTTACCAGTTATAACTAATAGAAAATCTATGAGAATCACCAAAATAATTTTGTGGGACAAAAGCATAATCAACATTTAATTTATTAAACTTAAAACCACAACCATAAGTAAAACCATTATCTAAATCATCGTCACTATTATAACCCATTCTTAAAAAAAAAAAATTATTTATATTAAATTCTGTGCCTAATCTTTGCGAAATATTATTATCTATTGGTTTAACTAAATCAAACGAAATTAATAATTTGTTTCTATAATTATAATTAGTGCCAGCGCGCCAGGTTAATGGTAATTTATCTGCTTCATTTATAAATTTTATTTTAGGTCCAATATTTAAAACAGAAAAACCATAAGTGAAACCACTCTCTTTAAAATGATTGCCTATTAAGCCAAAATCAACTGCAAAGCCATCTGCTTTATAACCTGCATTATTTTGTTTTATGTATTTGCCAGAACAACCTAAATAAAAATCTTCATTAAAATTATATGCATAACTGATATTTAACGCCATATCTTCTGCTGTAAAAAAACCAATATTATTGCCATTGTCATCTGTTTTTACAATATCGCCCATATGTAAATACATTACACTTATTCCAATTGCATCAAATCTGTTTAATTTGAATGAATAACCAAGAAATTCATATTTTAAATCATCAAGCCATTTATTATGATGGGCTGTAAAACTTTTATTCTCTATATCTATTAATCCTGCTGGATTGTAATACATATTATAATTATCACCTGTAATTGAAGTAAAAGCACCAGCAATCGCTTCAGAACGTGCACCAATACCAATCTTTAAAAATTGCGCACCTGTTGTACCTGTCTTATGATAAATATCAACTGCATATAATATCAGTGGCATTAAAATTAAAATAATGAAAAATTTATATCTCATAAAAAACACCTTCTTTTTTTAAAATTCTGATTTTTAATTAAGCAAATTTTATGCCCCTCTTTTTTTATATTTTAATTTGTTTTTCTTTTTTTATTTTTATTTTACTCAACCCTCTTTATTTATTTTTTCTATTAATATTATATATTATTTTTTATTTTTGTCAAATTTTTTAACATTATTCAATTATTTAAAAAAAAGCGTAGCAAATACTTTGACATTTCGAAAAATCGAAATACACTTACTTTCAATCACAAATTAATGTGCAAACAGAAAATTTTTTATGCTTTTATTAAAATTCAATAACTCTCTTTTCATTTATTCGCAAATCTTTTTTATTTTTAGAAACAAATAAATAATACGAATTTTACCTATATTTCAAACTCTCTAATAAAACTAAATTTTTCTTATCAACAACTTATATGATAAATTTTAAAATTGAGAATAAATTTAAAGAAAAATTATCACTATTTTTACTGCTGTCTTTCTAAAATATATCAGAAAAGTTTATACGATGGGTAAAATAAAGAAGCCCTTTCGTTCATAACTTTTATCTCCTTTCTGGAGATAGCAGTTTTGAATCTGTTGGCAATACCTCGCGAGTAAAACTATTGCCTCAATTCATCTGTTTTTTGTTATGAACTACTTGGGCTTATAAAGACTACCCTTCTCGGTGTCTCAAACCTCCGCGTCAAATTTCTCAATTTGCCGCTTTACTGGCTTTTAATCACCTCTATTTATTATTATAGCACAAATATTTAATTTGTCAATACATGAAATGAAATTTTTTTCTTGTATTGACATAAATACAAAATCAAATAAAATATTTGTTATGAAAAAATTTTTAAATATCTGTTTCAGATTTTTTCCTGACGAAGTTGGTGGAAGTAAAAGGTTTATTTTTGATTTGAATAAATTTTTAGTTCGAAAAGGAAATCATTCATTTGTATTTACTGCCCAACCTGCTAAAAAAAAATTAATTGAAAATGAAATAATAGAAAATATAAAAATTGAGAGATATGAATTAAATACAAAAATAAACTTTTTAACACTTGTTAAAAATTTCAAAACAGTAAAAGAAAAAATAAAAAAAATAAATTTAACTGATTTTGATTTTATTTTTTTTCATCATCCCTTTCCTTCTTTCTTTTTTCTTTTTTTCATTAAAAAAAATTTAAACATAAAAAAATATCTCTTTTTTTATGGACCCTGGTATAAAGAATATTTAATTGACCATAAATTTTCAAATCGAAAATTTATTTTTTTTATTTTACCTTTCGTGATGAAATTTATCGAAATTTTCGTAATGAAAAAAATGGATAAAATTATTGTGTTAAGTGAATATTCAAAAAAATTATGTATTAAATATTATGGAATTAATTCAGAAAAAATAATATTATTTTCAGGGTGTGTTGATTTAGAAAAATTTAAAAGATTAAATCTTAGTAAAGAACAAAATGAACAAATTATTTTTTTAACAATAAGAAGATTAGAAGCAAGAATGGGCATAGATAATTTAATCAAAGCAATAAAACTTTTAAAAGATAATAATAAATCACAATATGAAAAAATTAAAGTCCTTATTGGTGGTGATGGTTCATTAAAAAAATATTTAGAAAATTTAACTAACAAATTTGGTTTATCAGAAAAAATTATTTTTTTAGGTTTTATTCCAGAATCACAATTATGTGAAATTTATAATTCTGCTGATTTCTTTATTTTGCCATCAATTAAAGAAGAAGGGTTTGGTATGGTTCTACCTGAATCTATTAGTTGTGGCTGTATACCATTAGGAACAAATGTTGCTGCTATTCCAGAATTTTTTAAAAATTATTCGACAAAATTTTTAATAAATGGATTTTCTGAAAATGATATTTATGAAAAAATAAAAGAGGTTTTAACTTTAACAAAAGAAGAAAAAGAAAAATATATTGAAAAAGGTTTAAAATTAGCAGAAGAAAAATATAATTGGGAAAAATTAATAAATAAATTTTTAAATATTATTTAATTTTTTTAAAAAATAAAAAATCAAAACAATTTGAATTGATTTGTTTCTGATATTTCAGGCAGAATATTATATTCTTTCATTAAATTAAATAGAGTTTTGTTTATTCCTGTTTTTTTCTTAAATTCTTCGAGTGATTTGAATTCACCTTCTTTTCGTGCTTCAACTATTTTTAATGCTTGTTCTATTCCAAGTCCTTCTAATGTAACAAGTGGCGGAATAATTGCATTATTTTCAATAATACATTTCGTTGGCAATGATTTATAAATATCAATTTTAGTTATTACTATTTTTCTTGCTTTCATTTCTCTTATTACTTCTAAAACTGTTATATCTTTTTCTTCTTTTTGTGTGAGTTCATATACTGGTTTATTATATAATGCTTTTAATGTATTATTTACTTCATCATAATTCATCATTAAATATTTGTAATTTATATTACTTGCTTCAATAGAAATAAAAGAAGCATAAAAAGCAACTGTAAAATGGACTTTAAAATAAGCAATACGAAAAGCCATTAAAACATAAGCAATAGCATGTGCTTTTGGAAATAAATATGTAATTTTATCACAAGAATTTATATACCAATCAGGAACTTTAAATTTCTTCATTTCTTCTTTTTGTTTATCATCCAATTTTTTATCTTTCTTTCGAACTGTTTCCATAATCTGGAATGCTGTTTCATCATCCATTTTATGTTTTCTTAAAAAAATTAAAATATCATCTCGTGATGAAATAACATCTTTTAAACTTGCTTTTTTACTTAATATTAAATCCTTTGCATTATCCTGCCAAACATTTTCACCATGACTTAAACCTGATATTCGAATTAATTCTGTCATTGTTTTTGGTTTTGTTTCATTTAACATCTGTCGCACAAAATTTGTATTAAATTCTGGTATTGCAAATGTTCCAATATTCGTCCCTATTTCTTCTTCTTTCACATTTAATGCTTTACAATTCGAAAATATTGTCATTGTTAATTTATCATCTAATGGTATATCCTCAAATTTTATTCCTGTGTATTCACATAGTAATTTTATTTGTGTTGGATTATCATGTCCTAAACAATCTAATTTCAATAATTGTCCTTCCATTTTATGATAATCAAATTGCGTTGTTATATTTTCTGAATCTTTTTTATTTGCTGGATATTGAATTGGTGTAAATTCAAATATGCTTTTACCTTTTGGTAATATTATCATACCACCGGGATGCTGCCCTGTTGTTCGTTTTACTCCTTTACATTCATTTAATAATTTTAATTTTTTTGCTTTTGGTAATCCACCTTTTTTTTCTTCATATTTTTTTATAACACTATATATCGTTCTTTCATTTAATGTGCTAATTGTCCCTGCTTTATATACATTTTCCGAACCAAAATAATTTTCTACCCATTTATGAATTTCACTTTGAAATTCTCCTGAAAAGTTTAAGTCAATATCTGGTATCTTATTTCTTTTAAAACCAACAAATACTTCAAATACTACATTAAAACCTTCTTTTAAAAATTCTGTTTTACATTCTGGACATTTTTTATCTGGTAAATCAATGCCACATCCAACTTCATATTGATAACTAAAATCTGTTAATTTACATTCTGGACATAAATAATGCGGGGGCAATGGATTTACTTCTGTTATGCCAAGTAAAAAAGCAAGAAAAGAAGAACCAACAGAGCCACGCGAACCTACTATATAACCTGCTCTATTTGATTCTTTCACAAGTAAATGTGCTATATAATATAGTGATGAAAAATTATTTTCGATTATTGCATTTAATTCATTATTATATCTATCAATGATTATTTTATCAGGTGTATCACCATATATTTCTTTTAATCGTTTCTGTGAAATTTTTATTATTTCATCTTTTGCTTCTGGTATTTCTGGTGGATAAAATCCATCTGGTATTGGTTTTATACACTCTATCATCTCATTTATTTTTTGCGGATTTTTTATTACTATCTCTTTTCTTGCTTCTTCTTCTAAATAACTAAATTCATTTAACATTTCTTCTGTTGTCCTGAAATAAAGCATTGTCTCGCTTTCAAAATCTTCATAATCTGCAAAAATATGAATTGCTTCCCGACTTATTGAATCTGTTATATTTATAAAATGAACATCACCTGTTGCTACAACTAATTTATTTAATTTTTTCCCTAATTCATATATCTTTCTATTTATCTTTTTTATATCTTCAGGGCTTTTTATTTCTGGATAATTTTTATCATTTATTAAATGTAAATTATTTTCTATCGGCATTATTTCAAAGTAATCATAAAATTTTCCTATCTCTTCTATTTCTTCTTCACTTGCTTTATTTAATATTGCATAAAATAATTCGCCCGCTGAACATGCAGAACCAATTATTAAGCCTTCTCTTTTTTCATTTAATAAATCTTTTGGTATTCGTGGATGTTTATAAAAATAATTTATATGCGATTCACTTACTAATTGATAAAGATTTTTTAAACCAATTTTATTCTTCACTAAAATCGTAAAATGAAAACTTTTTTCTTTGTAATTTTGGCTGTTTGCACATAAATAACCTTCTAAACCAAATATAGGTTTTATACCTTCTTTAATACATTTTTTATAAAAATCTGGAAATATATGGACATTGCCGTGGTCTGTTATTGCTACTGCTGGATGACCCCAATATTTTGCTAATTCTATATACTCATTTATGTCAACAAGTCCATCCATTTGGGACATTTTTGAGTGAGTATGTAATTCTATTCTTTTTTCTATTGATAAATCCTGACGCCGTGAATTTATTATTTTTTTTATACTTATTACATTTATGTAATATTCATTTGAATAATTGTCATAACTAAATTTTCCATTTACTACTATATGAATATCTTCTGATAAATTAATTTTATTCTTTTCTATAATTTGACAATTAATTAATTCTGTTCCATCTTCTATGTAGATATTATGTTTTAATATTAACTGATTCTTCTTTGTATTAATTGGATTTACTTCATAACAATATATTTTTCCTTTAACTACCACTTCTTTATTTAATAATTCATTATTATTTTCATATAATTCTTTTAATGTGATTGCTATGCTATCATTAAAATCTTTACCATATAAAATATTGTTATTTGTATTAATTATATTTTTTTCTTTATTATTTTGATTTTTTATTTCTTTATTTATCTCTTCTTTTATTTCAGCAATTGCTTCTTTTGATACTTCAAAATTTATCGTGATTTGTTCATTTAATCTGTGACTTAAATATTCCTCTATATATTTTGCTAACTTCATTTTTTTAATTAAATTAATTAAATAATTTGAAAAAATAAATAAAGTTAATTGCTTTGAATTATCATCATATTCAAATCTATTTTTATCAAAACCATTTTTCAACATTGGAAAATCTTCGCTTATTTCATTTAATATTTCATTTAAATTTTTAGTTAGATATTCATTTATATTTTTGACTTTATTCATTGAATAGAGTTCTATTATTATGTTTCTTAATTCCTTAAAATCCTCTTTTAATGATTGTTTTAATTTTGTGACATAACCATTATCAGGTGCTTCAGGTATGTTAAAATGAAAATAACATCTATTATTTTTGATTGAATATTTTAAAAAATTTAATTCAAGGTTGTTTAAAAAATCTTTATACGCCTCATCTTCAGCACAATTTTTTATTTTTAATAATATTCTATTAAATGTATTTATATCTGGTTTTATAAAACAATAATTATAACTCATTTTATTTGAAAACTTAAAAAATCAATAAATCGTTCGTTTGCTTCTCTTAATCTTTTTGAAAGTATATAAGCAAGCCGAACCATAATTTTATATGCAATTAAAGGAGCAAGAGTAATAATAGAACAAAAATTAACATACGGCAAAACAAGTAAAGTTACAGGTGTAACTGCAATAGCAGATGCACTACGCACATTTCCTTCTAATAATGCCATTTCACCAAAACATTCATTTGTTGATAATTGTGTGAGTATTTTTTCTTTTTTTTCATTTATTCTTTTTGTTATTTTAACTATTCCATTTACAATTACATACAATTCGTTTGCCTGGGTGTTTTCTTCAAATATTATCTCATCTTTTTGATAATTTACTATTTTAAAATGTTCACTAATTAAATCTAATTCATCATCTAATAAATAAGAAAAAATAAAACAATTTTTAAGAAATTCTTTTATTTCCATTTTTTTAAACTCCTAAATTTTATAAAATTATTTTGTTTTAAAAATGTTTTTTTGTAAAGAAAATTTTTTTAAAAAAATTTTTATTCACCATCATCAATATTCGGATAATAGCCCTGACAAAACCTATCAAATAATGCTGGTCTTGAACAACGAGATGAAGCATTATCATAACTAATTAAATTATTTTTATATAAAGCAACAAGTGCCTGGTCAAATGTCTGCATTCCATCTTGTGAACCATTATGAATATGAAATAATAATTTTTCTAATTGATTTTCTCTTATTAATTTTTTTATTGTTGGAGTTTGATAAAGAATTTCAACTGCTGGAATTAAACGCGAATTATCAATAGATGGAATTAACATTTGTGACAAAATTGCTTTTATATTTTCTGATAATAAATTTCTAATCTGATCATGCTTATTCTTTGGAAAAAATTCAATAATTCTATCAATTGTCTGAACTGTATTACCTGTATGTAATGTGCTAAAAACTAAATGACCTGTCTCTGATGCTTCTATTGCTGACATCACTGTTTCTGCATCACGCATTTCGCCAATTACTATTATATCTGGATTTTGACGCATTACAGCTCGTAATGCTAATGAATAACTTTTTGAATCTATTCCTATTTCTCGTTGTGTTATTGTGCTTTTTTTATCTGTATGAATAAATTCAATCGGGTCTTCTATTGTAACTATATGTTTTGCATAATTTTGATTTATATAATCTATTATTGCTGCCATTGTTGATGATTTGCCTGAACCTGTTGTCCCTGTTATTAATATTATTCCTTTTATATAATTAAATATATTATAAATTTGTGATGGTAATAATAATTCTTCAAATGTTGGTATTTTTGATTTTATATGTCTGAATACTGCTGCTAATCCATTTTTTTGCCAGAATGCATTTACTCTAAATCTTCCTATTTCTTCATTATAAAATGCAAAATCTATTTCTTCCCGTTCTTGTATTAATTTTTTAAATAGTTCTTCTGAACTTATTTCTTTAAAATATTCCATTAAATCTTCGTTTGTTAATATAGCCATTTCCCCTCGATATAATTCTTTATTTATTCGAAAAATTGGTGGACAATCTTTTTTTAATATTAAGTCCGATGCATTATATTGAACCATTAAATTTAATATTTGTAATATTGTTATTTTCATAATTTGCTCTTATTTTAAATATTTTATTACTTCCTCTTTTTTATTTGCTTCTAATATTGCATCAAGTGCTTTATTTAATCGTCGTTCTTCTACACATTTTTTTATCATCTCTTTTTCTTTTTTACTTATTCCAAAGCGTTTGTCTATCAGTCTTATTAAATATTCTTGCTTGCCTTTGATTATTCCTTCCTCTCGTCCTTCTTCTCGTCCTTCTTCTCGTCCTTCCTCTCGTCCTTCCTCTCGGCCTTCCTCTCGGCCTTCCTCTCTTATATCTTCAACCAATAATTCTATCATTGTTCTTACCTCCTTTTTTTCTTTTATCTTTTCTATCTCTTTATCCTCTATCTTTGCTTCAAACATATAATTCAACCATTTTAAAAAAATTTTTACATCTATTATGTTTTCTTTCTTTATATATTTTATTATTTTTTCTATATATTTTCTTATCTCTTTCTCTCTGCCTCTTTGCTCTAAATATATTACTATACCTATTAAATTTCTTAATTTTTCTATCACTTCTTTCTTTATATCTTTTATTATTATTGGATAATACTCAAAACTCGGTATATATTTTTCCGGTATATTCTGCTCTATCATCTCTTTTACATTTCTCGCTACTCCCCATTTCTTTTCTCCTCGATATATCACTATTGCAAATACATTTGGTAATTTTCCTTTCTCACTCTCTTTCATTATCCCTAAATATAATTCACATATATAATTCAATATCCTTATTGGTAATTTCTTGTCTGGATCATTTTGAAATTCTAATAATACATATAAATATGCTTCCATTTCATCGCTTATCTTTATCTTATATATCATATCTGCTTCTCGTTTTTTAAACTCTTCACTTATAAATGTTTTATCTATTATCTCTATTTCTTCTTCCTTTATCTTTTTTACAAATTCTTCTTTTACTAATCCCATTAATAATTCTATAAATATTCTTTTGCTGCTGAATAAATATTTATATGCTTTATCGTACGAGATATTTGGTTTGATTGTTAAATGAACTGATTTCTTCATATTATTAAAAATAAAAAACTTCAAAATATTAGTCAAGGTTATTTTGAAATATCTCCGGGAAGTTTACAGACATGGTATACCCTTTTCTTAAGAATATATTATTAAAAAT
>DAONJL010000022.1:0-37272 GCA_035405645.1 bacterium
TGTCAAATAAAAACAGAAAAACTTTATTATAAAATTATACTAAATTTTTAAAAAAACATATTAAATAAAATTATAATTATTCAATTTGTGATTATGTGATGACGCCTGTCCCCAATAATCCTGTCCCAAATAATATGTCCCTAATAATTAGTTTGGGATTAATTGTCAATACAATTTTTAATCATTATTATTGCGATTTGCGAATGTTATTCAAAATTTATTTATTATATATTGCTAAATATTTATCTACAAAATTCTTATAATCAAATTTTTTTGCATGCTCAATACTATTATTTGATAACTTTTTTAGTTTCTCAAAATTATTTTTTAACTCAATAATTTTATTTAAAAATTCTTCTCTGAATTTCAATAAATAACCATTAAAATCATTTGTAATAATTTCTTCGGCACCACCATTATACGGTGCTAAAACAGGACAACCGCAATTCATTGCTTCTAAATATACAAGTCCAAATGATTCGTGTAATGAATTTGTATAAAATAAATCTGCTGCTGAATAATATTTTTGTAACAAATCAATATTTACTTTTCCTGTTAATTTTATTTTTTCCTCTAAATTAAATTTTTTTATATAACTCTCAACCTTCTTCTTCTCTTTTCCTTCGCCAACTATAAATAATTTTATGTTATTTATTTTTTGTTGAACTTCATTAAAAATAAAAATTGTTTCTTTCAAATTTTTTCTTTTAACTAATCTACAAACTGTGATTAAAACAAATTCATCTTTATTTATTCCTAATTCTTTTCTTGCAATATCTTTTTCAATCTGTTTAAATAATGTTATATCAATGCCTAAATTTATTTTGTAAATTTCAGGATTTTTCGTTATCTTTTTTATTCGTTCACACATTTCTTTTGACGGTGCTGTAATGCAATCTGCTTTTTTAAATATCCATTTATTTAAAAAATTAAAGAAAAATCTAAAACCTTTAAAACGAGTTGGTTCATAAATATCAGCGCCAAGTGATGTAATAATAAACTTAATTTTTTTTCGCTTAATAACATTATTTATCAATGCAACAGCGAAACCTGAAATCAAAGAAAATTGAGCGTGAATTATATCAATTTCATTTGATTCTAAAAATTCTTCTAAAAAAAATGCAGTTCGAAAAATAAATAAAAATGCAGCAAAAAAATTTATTTCTTCATTTGATTTTCGTTTTGCCGGGATATTTACTTTTATATAATTGTTTATTTTTAATACTGGTGGTTCTGTTGGATTTGCAATTGTAAGTAAATAAATTATATGACCTTGATTTGCTAATTCTTCAACTAAATATTTTGTCTGATAAGAACCGCCACCTCCAAATGGTGGAAATTCATGATTTATAACTATTATTTTTAATGGTTTTATAAACATACAAAATTTTATGATGAAATAGCAAGCAAAATAAAAAAGCCAAGAATACTCAAAAGAATAACTTTAAATTTATATGGTTTTTGTGGATTTTTTTCTATATTTTTTTCAATCATACTTTTCTTTTCTTCTGACATTTCTATTTCTTTTTTTTGTAATTCTACTTCTGCTCTTTCTTTTATCTTTACTTCTTCTTTTTTTTCAGGGTTTGTAGTAATTATTTTTTCTATTGGTATTTTTTCTTTTTGCTCAATCTTTATTTCAAATTCTTTTTCTCCTACTTCTTCTTTTTTTAGTTCTTCTTTTATTTTTACATTATTTAATTCGGATTTATCTTCACCAATTATTTTGCCTTGATATACTTCTTCTGAAAATAATTGAAAAGCAAAAAAACAAAAAACAAAAAATAATAAATAAAATTTCATCATTACACCTCAATTTAATTTTATAAATACGATATATTCTATTTTATAAACATTCTTTTGTAAATAAAAATTTGTTTAGAATTATTATCATCACATTCGCTTTAATAAGATAATAAAATTTATTTTTTTCAATAATCTTTTCAGTTTAGTTATAAGTAAAGTACATCTGGGTAAATTTCTAATAATCACTTTGCAAAACTGTTATTTATTATTAAACAAAATTAAAAAAAAATCAAGAAAATAAAATTCACCCCGCATCGGGATTGTTTGTTTGTTGACCATTCTACCTCTGGTTTTCACCTACGGCTAATTAAATTTCAAACACTTCGTGGTTATCCTTTTGCAAATATTTCTGGCTCTTTTTTATTTGCCTCTATTAACACAAATACACCTTATTAGGGCCCTTATTGGGGACAGGCGTCACCACTTCATCACAAATTAAATTATTATAAGTCTATTTAATAATATTTTAAAAATTATAGTTTAATTTTGTAAAATAAACTGATTTTGTTTTTTTTGCCTCAAATAAGACGAATTTTCACGAATTATATAATTAAAATGTTCTGAAAAACTCAAATTTTTAATTGCAGTATGTGAAAAATAATCAACTAAAAAAAAGGACTTTAAGGACGTCTGACCCCATATTTTCGTAAAAACTGTATTATTTTAAAATTCTGCTTTTAATTCATTTATATATTTACTATCAGGAAATTCTTTAACTAATGAATCAAAAATATTTTTCGCCTTTTCTTTTTCGTTTAAATATAAATATGATTTAATTATATAATAATAGGATTGTTCTATATAAGTTTTATACCTCTCAAATTTTTCTGGTTTATATACTTTTATTTTCCATAATTCTACAATCGCATCTTTATAATTTTTCTGTTCAAATAAAATTAAACCTATTTTTAATTGCACATCGCCATATTCTATTTTTCCTTCCTCTAATTTATCTAAATACTGCGAATAATAATCAATTGCTTTATCATAATCTTTTAATTTATTATAATGATTAGCAAGATTTAAATAAGCAGGTAATGCTTCTTTTCTATCAGCAAATTCTGCTATTATTTTTTGATTTATTTCTATATAATTATTTATTCTATTCTCTTTTAAATAAGCATTTGCGAGTTCGTGTAAATTTGATAAATTATATAATTTTGCTTCCAATAATTTTTCCATAATATTTATATAATTTTTTGTATCAGATTTTTTTAAATATATTTCAGATAAATATTTCAATGATTGTTCATAATATTGTTTAATATTAATTAATCTTTTAAAATAATTTTCAGCAAGCGAAAAATCCTCAGCAATAAAAGCAGTTTTAGCAGCATAAAAAATCATATCATTTATATCATCAGCATCTTTAAAATTATTTATATAAAAATTTAATGGTTCTAATGCTCTATTATACAATTTATTATTTACATAATAATTTACTGTTTCTTTAATTACAAAAGGCATATATTCAGCAATTACATTTTCTTTTATAAGTTTCTCAAAATATTCTATTTTCTTTTGTTCATTGTTTAATTTATTATATGCACTGCCAATTAAAAATAATGAATGATAATAAGAATTTACATTTAATTTTTCTCTGTTAATTGAAGAGAGAAAATAAATAGCAGAATCAAAGTTATTTAATGAAAAATAACAAATACCAGATTTATAATTTATTTCATCCACAAAAGCAGGAATTTTTGCTTTTGAAAAATATTCCAATGCTTTTGCGTAATCCTGCTTTAAAAAATAAATATTGCCAAGAAAATATAATGATTTTTCTTCCATTACTTTATCAGGCTGATGTTTTACAAATTCTTCAAATGTTATTTTTGCTTTATCATATTCTTCTAAAGCAAATTGGCTTGTGCCTAACTCATAAATAACATTATTTATTAAATCAAATTTTGGATAACTATCAATCAAAGTCTTATAATAAACAACTGCTTCTTTATAATTTTTATTTTCATAAAAATATTTACCAATTTCAAAAAGAGCAGAAGGAGCAATCGAACGCTCAGGATATAATTTTACTATCTCTTCAAAAATCTTAATAAAATTCGGCACATCATTTAATCTTTTATAACATAAGCCTATCCCAAATTTAGCATCAGGCACAAAATCAGAATCTGGAAATTTAATTATAAACATATTATAATATTTAATCGCTGTATCATAATTTTCTAAATTAAAATTTGCACTTGCTATTGTATAAATTGCATCTGGTAAATTTTTGTTTTCTTCTTTTATTATTTTCAATAATTCATTTATACTTTCATTATATTTGCCAATATTAAAATAAGATTTACCAAGCCAGAAAATTACATCATATTTATATCGTGTATCAGGAAATTTATTTAAAAATTGCTCATATATTTCAATACATTTTTTATAATTATTATTTTTAAAATAAGAAATACCTAAATTAAAATAAACTTCATTTAATGTGAATTCATCTTTTTCAGTTTTTAATAATTCTAAAAAATATTCTGATGATTTAATATAGTTATGTGTTGCTAAATATGAAAATGCAATTAGATAATAGTATTTATTTTTTAACGATAAATCTTTTATATCATTTAATTTTGCTAATAAAATACTTAATGCATCATTATACTGGTTTCTCAAAAATTTAATTCGTGCAGAATCAAAAAGCACTTCATTGTATCTAAATTTTTTATCTAATAATAAAATATTATTATATTCTTCTGCTTCATTTAATTTATTTAATTCTATCGCAATTTTAGTTAAGTAATATAATGAATTTTTATAATATGAATGTTGCGGTTTTTTCCGTATTAACAACAAATTATCATACGCTTCATCATATTTTTGTAAATTGAATAAATTTATTCCATTTATATATTCTATTTCTTCATTGTAATTTGTTTTTGGAAAATTTTTCTTAAAATCTTTTGTAAGTAAATATGATTTTTCAAAATCATTATTATAATAATATGATAATGCTAAAAAATAATTAAAATCAGGTAAATACTCTTTTGCTAAATTTTCCTTTTTTATTTTTGTTAATGAAGCAATTGCTAAATTATATTTTTTTTCTTTATATTGAATAATGCCAGAATAAAATAATGCTTCAGTAGTTAATAATAAATTATTTGAATTATTTATAATCTCATTGAAATCTTTTTTTGCTTCCTCATAATTTTTTAAATTGAAGAAGCAAATGCCACGGATTAAATATGCCTTATAAATATCAGTAATTTCAAATTTTGAATTTATTATTTCTGTTAAATCTTTTATTGCTTGATTGTAATTTTTTAAATAATAATTTGCTAAACCAGAATAATATTTGCCAAGAATTTTATAATCAGAAAATTTTGAGATAATATTTGAACTATATTCAATCACTTTCTGATATTCTTTATTATTTAAAGAAATATCACATAATAAAATAATTGCATCTTTGATAAATTTTGAAGAAGGATAATTATTTAATAAATGTAAAAATTCTTTTTTTGCTTCATTAAATTTATTTAATTTAAAATAAGACGAACCAGAAAAATAAATTATCTCATCAATTGGTAATGATTCTTCTTTTTTTAATTCATCATAAATTTTTAATGCTTCATTATATTTACCTAATTCATAATATATATTTGCAAGTTCGTTTTTGATTTCTAAATATACTTTTGTTTCTTTAAAATTATTTAAAAAATTGACATAAAAAATTTCTGCTTTATTGAAATCTTTTGCTAAATAAGCAGATTTTGCTGTTAAATAATTTATTAACTCTAAATTCTCATCTGATTTTAATTGTTTATTTGTTAATTCATAGAAAATAATTAAATCATTATATCTTTTTAATTTATATAAAACCTTGTATTTTAAAATAATTGTTTTTTCTGGAATTGTGCCAATATCTTTTTGAGCAAATATTTTCTCAAGATAATTATTTGCATCATCATATTTTGCTTGTTCATAATAAATTAAAGCGAATAAATAATTTATCTCATTTTTATCATAATCACTAATCACATTTAAAATATCAATTGCTTCATTGTATTTCTTTTGCAAGAAATAAATTTGAGCAATTCTAAATTTCGCATCATTGAAAATAAAACCAGCATCACTTTTGATATTTGAAAAGTATTCAATTGATTTTTCATATTGTTCTTCATTTAAATAAATCCAACCTAAATTATATTTAATTAAATCAATATTTTCATAATCCTTATAATTTTCTAAAAACTTTAAATAATAATTTTTTGCTTCTGATTTCTTATTTGTTTTATCATAAGATTGTGCTAAAAAAAATAATGCTTCTTTAGCATATTCATTATCTGTCAATAAATCCTGTAATATGATTATTGCTTTGTCGTAATTTTTTGAATAATAATAAGTTTTTCCTTCAAACAATTTTATATAATTAATTTTTTGATAATCAGGAAATTTATTTTTGAATTCATTTATTAGATTTATTGTAAGTGAATACTCTTTTTGAAAATAATTTATTTCAATTAAACGAACATACGCATCCTGAAAAATAATTAAATCCTGTTTAGAAAGTTTTTTATCTTTATAAAAATCAATTATTTTTTGATAATAAATTTTTGAGTTATTCAAATCATTTAAGCCATAATAAGAATAAGCAAGTCCAGAAAGAAGAAATGAAGTATCTTTAAATTTAGGAAAATTATTTAAAATAAATTCATATTGCTTAATTGCTTCTTCGTATTTTTTTAATTTATATAAAGCCTCTGCTTTATAAAAAAGTGCATAAACAGAATCAGAAGAAGTAGGATATTTTGCTATATAATTATCAAATTGATAAATAGCAGTTTCAAGGTCGCCTGATTTATAAATATCAACAGCAACGCTGAAATCACGCTCTGCACGAATAATATTATAAGAAAACAAATAAATATAAAGAAAAAAAATAAACGACAAACAAACAAAATTTTTTTTCATAAAAGAAATAACCTCAAAAAAATATTTATAAAATTATATGATAACTTTCGCCCCACATTAATAAAACTAAAAATAAATTATAAGCTTTAATATTATCCAATATTTGTGAATAACTACTACGACCACCTCCTGGATAATGTGCTAACTCAATTATATGACCTGGTAATAATAATTTTGGCTCATATTTTGAAAATAATGAAAAAAAATATGTCATTGAAAATTCATTATTTACACCTGTTAATCTTGTAATAAGACAATCAATCTCTTTTTCATAATTTAAAGATTTAGTAAAATCATGGTCACCAGTATGAAGAATATTTATACCAGTATCAGTCCAAACTTGATAATATGCTATATTTATATTTCGACCATTATCATAAACATGTGTTCCTTTATATGGAATAATTGTTTGTTTCTTTATTTCAAAGCGTTTATTATAAGTAAAAGAAGAAATTCTTTTATCATATAAAACAGCATTTTCAGGTGAGACAAAAACTAATTTATTTTTATCTAACATTAATTGAACAATCTCTTCATCAGAATGGTCACTATGAGGATGAGTAATAAGTAAAAAATCAAGTAAATCAGTAATTTTATTTAAAGTATCATCACTGATTTCCCAGCCAAGACCCCAGATACATCGCGTAGAAACAACATCAATGCCAAAAATAGTTTGTGGTGTTTTCACAATAAAACCATCATTATATAAATGCCAGATTCTTATTCCATCTTTAATTTTCACTTCTTCTATTTCTGATAATGCAATATTTATCCGTTTTTCAAAAAATTGGTTTAATAGCACACTGCGATTTATTGTTGGTTGCTGAAAATAATAATCTAATTCTCTTAATATATCATCACGCCTTTTAAATTGATGTGATTGTGGCGAAAATTGTAATAATTCATTATTTATTCGTTCTAAATTTTTTTCGAAATCTTTTGGATTTTCCCAAACAAATAATAATGAAATTTCGCCCGTTTCATTTTTGCCTCTTTGAAAATTTACTGGGTCTGTGATATATATATTATCATTAATTAAAAATTTATATTCATACCTTCGATTATTTGAAAATTCAATAATATTACTCGTCCATAATGAATCACCATTTTTAAATAATTCAATTTCTGGTTGCCAGTTAAGCCAATTTCCAACTATTTTTACTTTCTCTGCATTATCATTTTTATAAACAAATTTTACTTTGTTATCTCTTATTATTGGCGAATTATATATTTCTCTTTTTTTTACCATTTTCTTTTTTTTAAAAGGTGATTATTTTTATTAAAAATCAATTATTTTTATAACTTTTAAAAAATATAGTCAAGAAAAAATTTTTTCTTTTGCCTTATTCAATAATCAATCATTAATTATTTTTAATAAAAAAATAATTGACAAACAAATTAGCAAATTATAAATATATTAAATTAAATGAGAAAGATAATTCTATTATTTTTTGTTTTTTTTAGTGTTAATTTTATTTATTTATTTGCAGTGCCAGCGTCGCCGAAAAAAATTAAATTAGTTCAACCTGATAAAACGATAATTGAAGCATATCAAAAAGGCGATGAAAATTATCGAAGAATAATTAGTAGTGATGGTTATACATTAAAAAAAGATAAAGATGGATGGTGGCGCTATGCTGTAAAAGAAGGTAGTCCAATCGCATTAAATATAACTGAACAAACAACAGATGGTTTAGTGCCATCACAATTTATCTATGCTTCTATAAATCCTGCACAATATAACATACCAAAAAAATTAAAACCACAAAAAAAATTTAACAAACCAAAAAAAATAAAACGAACAAGAATTAAAAAAACAAAAAGAGAAGTTTATGAATCTTATACAATAAAGTTAATGGTATTACCAATCCAATTTAATGATAAAGAAGCACAAACAGAATTAAGTGAATATGAAAATTTATTAGATAGACTAAATGATTATATTTCAAAACAATCAAATGGAATTGTAAATATCGAATGGGAAATGTTAACACAAAATAATGGTTGGATTACAATTGATGAAAGTTATGAATATTTTGGTTCTGATAGTGATTCAATTGATGATGCAAATGGTGATATATACGAATTAGCAAGAATAGCAATAGAAAAAGCAAAAGATGAAAATTATGATGTAAATTTTTCTGATTTTGATGGCGATGAAGATGGTGAACTTGACGCTGTTTTAATTATTCACGCTGGCGCTGGTCAGGAAGAGACAGGTGTAGATACAGATATTTGGTCACATTACTGGGAAATAGAAAATGACCCGCCAAACATTGATGGAGTAGAAGTTACAAAATATATGATGTTAGCAGAAAATTCACCACTTGGTGTATATTGCTTTAATTTTTTAGGAAATTTAGGCGCACCACCACTTTATGACGCTGATTATGATAATGTGCCAGTTGGTGATTGGTGTGTAATGGCAGAAGGAATATGGTTAAATGATGGGCATACACCAGCAGGCGTCTGTGCTTTTTTAAAAATGGATATTGACCCAATAAATGATGCAGAATATAATGGCTGGATAGAACCAATCGAACTTGATTCAAATGTATTACAAGCAGTAGAAATAGTAAAAGCCACAGCAGAAACAAATGAAAAAAAATTATATAAAATAAATATAAGTGAAAAAGAATATTTTTTAATAGAGTATAGAGTAAAAGAAGAAGGAACTTATGATGAATTTTTACCTGATAGTGGAATAGTAATATACCATATTGATGAAAATATGCCAGATAATATGGAATGGGGAAATTTTGTATTTAATGATGGACCACCAAATAATTCATTTTATCGTTGTTGGGTAGAATCTTCTTTTGCTCCAAATTATGAAGATAGAGAACCAGATGAAAATGGCGAATTCAAATATCCTAAATATGCATTTAATAGTTATGAAAATAGATTAAATGAATTTTCATATCGAACAATACCAAATACAAATACAAATACAGATGAGTGGACTGGATTAAGTATAAATCGAATAGGTATAACAGGTTTAGGTGATACAACAATATTTTATGTTGGCGTTCAGCCGGAAATAAAATATCAATATAATATTTTAAGTGATAATTACAATAATAATGGAATACCAGAAGCAAATGAAGAATGTTATATAGAAATCTTTGTAAAAAATATAGCAGAATATTCAATAGCCAGAGAATTAAAATGTTCAATTTTTATAAATGACCCTTATGCATTTGTAACCAATTATTATGATACACAAGCAAATTTTGGTGATATAAATTATAATTCAATCTCATCAGGAACTTTTTCTTTTAATATTTCGAATACATGTCCAGAAGATAGAAATATAAATATCCAATTATTTTTTACTGATAAATATGGTTTTAATTATTTTGATTCATTTTATTTACTTGTTAATCCATCACAATCAACATTAATAAGTGAAATAAGTAAAGCAAAAGAAATAACAGCAAAAGAAATATATAAATCAGAAAAAGATATAGAAGTAATGTCAATAAATTTTCCAAATCTAATAACAACAGCACAATTAAGTGAATTTAGTGTTAAAAATAATGGTTCAATAACAAATGAAGGAATAAGTGAAATAAAAGTGTGGCGTGATAAAAATAGTAATAATGAATTTGATAAATCGGATGAATACTTATTTTCATTAAGTTATAATACATCAAAAAATTATTGGACAGCAACAAATCTAAATTATCAAATTTTTAAAAATGATACTTTAATTATTACAATCTCATTAACTGAAGAAGTTAATATAAATGATACATTTCAATGTGCCATACCAGAAGAATCAATAAGATTTAATAATTATAATTATGGACCGTATGCAGAAGTAAAAAATAATTATTATCACACAGTGATAGAAAATAAAAAATATGTGTGGTTGTTATATGTTGCAGGCGATAATAATTTAGCAGCAAATGCTTTAAATGATTTGATTGAAATGAAATTAGTCGGTAGTAATGAAAATGTGACTTTTGTTACTTTATTTGATTCTGGTGTTGCTTCTATTTATGAAATTTTAAATGATGATTTAATTTCAATTCCATTAAATAAAGTAAATGCTGATTGGTCAGCAGAAGAATTAAATATGGCTGATTCAAATGTTTTAGCAGAATGGATAAAATGGTGTCTGAATTATTATAAAGCAGATAAATATATTTTAACATTATGGAATCATGGTGGTGGTTGGAGAAATATAGAAAAAGGAAAAAATATAAAAAGAAAAATTGGAAGAGAAATATGCTCTGATGAAGATGCTGATGAAGATAATCAATATATGAATATGATTAGTTTACGAAGTGCTTTTGAAAATATTAATTCTGAATATCCTGATTTTAAATTTGATGTTATTGCTATTGATGCTTGCCTTGAAGGAATTATTGAATACGCTTATGAATTAAAAGATTTTGCTAATTATTACATTGCTTCATATACAACAGTTGACGAAGATGGTTGGGAATATGACCAGGTAATGGGCAATCTTAAAGAATATCCTGATATGACCATTCAACAATTTGGTGAATTAGCAATAAATGAATTTAAAAAAAGATATGCATTATCAGATAATAATGATTCAAATGCAACAATTGCATTTGTAAATTTAACAAAAATTGAAGAAGTCGGAAATTATTTATCAGAAATGTGTGATTTATTTTTAAGTGAAAATGGCGATAGTTATTGGGCTCAATTATATTTAGCAATTGAAGGTGCTGATTTTCTTGCTATTTCACCAGACCTTGGTGAATGCATAGATTTATATACTTTATTAGAACGAATAGAAAATACATTAGAACAAACAGAAATAAAAAATTATGCTAAATCAGCAAAAGAAAAATTAAGTGAAGCAATAGAATCATATTTTGTAAATACATATCATCAAAACGCAAGAGGATTAGGAATTTATTTTCCAGTATTAACAGGTTATGATGATTATTATGAAATAGCAGACCCGAACTGGTCAGCAAATGTAAGTTGGGCTCAACTTATAAGCACATTTTTTTCAACAGAAGATAAAAAAGATATAATTGCACCACAACCAAATAAAATTACTGATTTACCAACATATAGCAAAACAGGCGATTATACAATAACATTTGATAATAGTGCTGATGATGACAATTCAATAAAAACAATAATTTTAGAAGAATTAACAAATGGAAAAATACTATTTGAAGATACCTGTGATAGTAATGGAATAAATACAGATTTATGGATGGTAAATGAACCAAGTACCTGGAAACAAATTTCTGAAATTGCATATAGTGGTTCGGCTTATTTTACTGATAGTGCATTTACCTTAGCAGATATGAGTTTGACAACGAAAAATAGTATATCTATTGACAATAACGCAACATTAGAATTCAAAATTTATTTAGCAGGAATAGAAAATAATTATGATTTTTTATTTGTTGAAGTTTCAAAAGATAATTTTAAAACTTATGAAAGATTAAAAAGATTTACAGGACAAAATGAAGCATGGACAAAATGGAGTTTTGATTTAAGTCATTACAAAGATCAAAAAATTAAATTAAGATTTAGATATTTTACTGATAATGGAAATTTAGGAAGTGGTGCAATTATTGATGATATAAGAATATATAGTTATTCACAACAAATAGTATATCGAGATTTTGAACCAACAGGCATAAATGAATTAACATTTGAAGATAAAGGAAATGACACATATATCTATCGGACAACAGCAATGGATGCTGCAGGAAATAAAGGCTATTATTCTGATATAAAAATAATAATAGTAGAAAATACAGCAACAATAAAAATAACATATCCTGAAAATAATTCTTATTTTTCTGATTCAATAATAACAATAAGTGGCACAACAGAAAATACAGAAAATGGCGATACAATATATATATATGTAAATTCAGAATTAAATACAATAATTCCAATAATAGAAGAGAATCAAAATTTCAGTGGCACAGTAAAAATAAATGGAATAGGCGATAGTGTGGTCGTTGCTTTAGCATATAATAATTCTTATAATTTTGCCTATGATACAATAACAGTAAATTATATTTATAAAAAAATAGAAGAATATTCAAATGGTGAAACAACAACTTATATTACAGTTTCTAAATTTTGTGATATTAATGTTCAATTAAAAATCTATTACAATTTAATTGAAAGTAATTTTATAATCCCAGCAGAAGCCTTAAATAATGATTTTGATACATTAATAATCAAAGAAAAAATAAATAATCCAGCATTCCCAGGAAGTAAAATAATTGGAAATATAATAGAAATAAAATTACAAAGCGGTCAGGAAACATTTGCAGCAAATAAAAAAATGAAATTTACTTTTATTGTGCCAGCAGAAGAAATCAAAGATGAAAAATATATAACAGTAAAATATTCAAAAACACTTTCAACAAATTATAATGACTGGCAAGATGTAGAATATTATCCATTAGATATAAGTGAAGTTGATGCAAAAAATAAAAAAATATATTTTGAAGTTGACCATTTAACATATTTCGGAATATTCAATAATGCACCACAAAATAATTTGAATAATTTACGAGTGTATCCAAATCCGTATGTGCCAAATAGTAATTCAAATGAAGGCAGAATATATCAACAAGGTGTATCATATTCAGGTATTATTTTTGATAACTTAACTGAAACATCAAAAGTATATATTTATTCAATAACAGGTGAGTTAGTATATAACAGTGAATTAGCAAATAGTAATATAATTTACTGGGATGCAAAAAATAATTCTGGTTTTGATGTTGCTTCTGGAATATATATTTATGTAGTAAAAGATGAGCGAGGTAATACAAAAAGCGGTAAATTAGCGATTATTAGATAATTTTTAATTTGACAATAGAAAAAGAAAAAATATAAAATTTAAAAAGGATATATGAAAATGAAAAAATTTTTTGCATTAAATATATTTATAATAATCTGTTATTTTTCATTATTAGCAAGCAACTATACAGGTAAAAATACAGCAACATTTTTGCGTCTAATACCAGATGCAAAATCAGCAGCATTAGGTAGAGCATTTACTGGTCTTGCTGATAATGAAGCAGCAGCCTATTTTAATCCTGCTGCATTAAGTTTTCTAAAATATAATTCACTCGCATTTTCTCATCATCAATTATTTGAAGATATAAAAAAAGAATTCTTAACTTACTATTTTAAAACATCAGAATTTCCATTATCATTTGCATTATCAGGATTATATATTAACTATGGCGACATAAAAAAGACAACATATACACAGCCTGATGGAATTGGTTATTTTTCTGCAAATGAAGCATATATAATGTTATCAATCAGTCAAATGGTAGATAAAAATTTTTCTTTAGGTGCAAATTTAAAAATATTAAGAAGTAAAATTGATACTTATCGTGATGAAGCATTTGCTGGTGATATTTCTTTCTTTTATAAATTATATGATGAATATCTTCAAATTGGCGGCGGTATATATAATATAGGTACAAAATTAACAATGTATAAAATAGCAGAACCATTACCAAAATTATATCGACTTGGTTTTGCTTCTTCTCTTATTGAAAATCATCTTATTGTAACATTTGATTTTTTTAAAGTATATAATGAAAAATTACAATTTGGTATAGGAACAGAATTAAAATTTAATAAAATTTTTGCATTACGAGCAGGTTATAATAGTGAGAATGATTTAGGTTCTGGTTTAAGTATTGGCTGTGGTTTAAATTTTGATTATTTAAGATTTGATTATGCTTATGAACCTTATTCTGATGTTGATGATGTTCATTATTTTACAATAGCATTAGAATTTGGTAAACCAGAAGAAAAGAAAACAAGTAAAAAAGAAGAAATAAAAGAAAGTGCACCACAACCAATATATATACCATTAGCACCAGTGCAAACAAGAGAAGTAAAACCAGAGCAAGTTAAAAAAGAGCCACCAATATATCAAGCACCAGCACCACAAATTCAACAACCAATAATAATTCCTTTATTACCACAGGAAAAACCAATAAGTGCTGATAAAGAAAAAGAATTTCAATTACATAGTTATTTTGCAAAATTGTATTTTGAACAAGGTAATTTTGAAGATGCATTATTAGAAGTAAAATTAGCAAATGAAATAAAAACAACATTAGAAAATATAAAACTTGAATTTAAGATATTATTAAAATTAAAATTCTTTGATGAAGCAAATGATTTATTTAAAAAATATATAGAAATTTTTCCAGAATTAAAAAGAGAAATAAATAAATAAGAAGAAAAAAACAGGAAAAGGAAGATAATAATTAAGAATAATGAAGATAATTGCTGATTTACATACTCATAGTATAGCAAGTGGTCATTCATTTGGCACCATAGAAGAAATGGCAAAAGTAGCAAAAGCAAAAGGACTAAAATTGCTTGCTATTACTGACCACGGACCTGCATTGCCCGGCGCACCAACATATCTCTATTTTAAATGCGTTCATTTACTACCAGAATACATAAACAATGTAAAAATAATAGGCGGCGTGGAAGCAAACATATTAAATAAAAAAGGCGAACTTGATTTACCAGATGAAATACTTGCAAATCAAGATATAGTTCTTGCAGGCTTTCATTATGATGTTGGTTATACAACAAATAACATAAAAGATAATACCGAAGCAATAATAAATGTTTTGCAAAATCCAGAAGTAGATATAATTGCACATATAGCAAATAGTAGTTTTCCTGTTGATTTAGAAATAGCAGTAAAAATAGCAAAAGAAAATAATAAAATATTTGAGATAAATAATAGGTGTTTTGTCGGTGGTTCAAGAAAAAATAGTGAAGAATATATTTCAAAATTAATTCAATTATGCCTTGAAAATGAAGTAAAACTAATAATAACAAGTGATGCACATAGTCAATTTCAGGTAGGCTGTTTTTCAAAAGCAATTCAATTTGCAATAAAAAATGGCGTTCGAGAAGAAAACATATTAAATACAAATTATGAAAAACTGATAGAATATTTAAATTCAATTCATAAAAATAAAAGAGCACGCGAAAAGGTCGAATGAAATTTTTAATTATTATTTATTTTTTTATATTTAGTTTTTCTGTTTATAGTGCTGAATTATTAGATATAAAAAAAAATGAGTTTGAAGATGAAATAAATATAACATTTATTTTTGATAAAAAAACAAATTACAATATAGAAGAGAAAACAAAATCAATACATTATGAAATTGAGATAAATGAAATAAAAATAAAAAATCAGGAAAAAATTAATAAACTCGAAAAAATATTAGAAAATAAATTTATAAAAAAAAATTGTGTTAATATTGCAAATAAGAAAAATAAATTAACAATAGAACTCATTTTAGAAATTGGCGTAGAATTAAAAGTAAATCAAAAAGAAGTAAATAATCAGATATACTTGAATCTAAATTTAAAAAATGTAATAAATAAAGAAAAAATATTTTTAGGTGAAAAAAAAATAAAAGAATTAAAAGAGAGTGAAATAAAAATAATAGTGATAGATGCAGGTCATGGTGGAAGCGACCCAGGTGCAGTAAATGAAATATATGATATAAAAGAAAAAGACTTAACACTTGATTATGCTTTATGTTTATATGAAATTTTTATGAATGATATAAATTATTTCCCGATATTAACAAGAGATACAGATTATTATTTGCCATTATGGGAACGAAATAGAATAGCGCAAAAAAATCAGGCTGATTTATTTATCAGTATTCATTGTAATTATAGTTCAAAAGCAGATTATCGTGGTACAGAGGTATATTATTATCTTGAAGATAACAATGACACAAAAGCAATTGAAATAGCGAATGTGGAGAATAAAGTTTATTATGAGAATGAAGATAAATATTCAGTATTTTTCAAATCAGAATCAGAAGAATTAAATTTGATTTTTTGGGAATTAAAAAAAGCACATATAATAAAAGAGAGTGCAAATCTAACTTCAAATATTTTAAATGAATTAAGAAATATAAAAGAAATAAATGTAATCAATGGCTTACCTTACGCAAAATTTGTAGTATTAAGAAATCTTGTTGTTCCATCAGTATTATTAGAAGTAGGCTTTTTAACTAACCGAGAAGATTTAAAATTAATATTAAATAATGATTTCAAAAAAAAATATTGTGAGGCAGTGTATCAAGGTGTAAAAAAATTTTATGGAAATAATAAAAATAAATAATTCAAGAAATAAAAAATTAGTTTTGAATTTATACAAAAATAATTCAAAAAAAATAATAATATTTGCCCACGGTTTTACAGGTGATAAATCAGAGCACGGTTTATTTGATGAAGCAATAGAAAATTTTTTAAAATATAATTTTGATATTTTACTATTTGATTTTAGTGGTAGTGGCGAAAGTGATGATGATGAATTAACGATAGAAAAAGAAATAGAAGATTTATTATGTGTGATAAAATTTATTGAAAAAAATAAATATGAAAAAATAAATTTATTAGGATATAGTTTAGGTGGGTTAATTTCTTTGCGTGTAATAAAAATATTAAAAGATAAAATAAATAGTCTGGTATTATGGGCGCCAGTAACTGATAAAAAAGAGAATTATGCAGAATATAAGTTTTCAGAAAATGAAAGAAAAGAATTAGAAGAAAAAGGAATAATAACAATATATAAAAATTCAAAATGGCGAAAAAAAATAATAGTTGATAAAAAAATGATTTTTGAGCGAGAAATAATAAATCAAGATGAATTATTAAAAGATATAGAAATTCCAGTATTAATTATTCACGGTGAAAAAGATAAAAATGTACCTTTAAATGATTCAATAAACGCAATCAAAAAATTAAATGAAAAATCAAAATTAGAAATATTAAAAGATGAAGACCATTTTTTTAGAATTAAAAAAAATGAATTATTTGATTTATCCATTAATTGGTTTAAAAAATATAATTAAATAAATCAAATCTTTTTGTTTGACAAAATTCAAATAAAAAAATAAATTAAAATAAATGAAAATAAAACAATTTTATGGATTATGTAATGATGTAATGTTTAGATATGTTTTTGGTATGCCAAAACATAAAACAATATTAATAGCACTTTTAAATGCTGTATTAGATTTTAAAAAAAATAAAAAAATAAAAGATATAACAATATTAAATCCATTGAATTTAAAAGAAAAAATAGATGCTAAATTATCAATAGTAGATATAAAAGCAACAGATGAAATAGGAAGACAATATAATATAGAAATGCAGGTAAATTCTGATGCTGATTATAAACAAAGGATATTATTTTATTTAGCAAAATTATTTGTTGAACAATTAAAAGAAAGTGAAAAATATAATGAATTAAAAAAGACAATTTCAATTTCGTTTTTAGATTATACATTATTACCAGAAGAAAAAGATTTTCATAATATTTATAGATTTAAAAACATAAAGTCAAATAAAGAATTTACAGATATAAAAGAAATACATATAATAGAATTAGGAAAATATAAACTGGATAAAAATAAGAAATTTAAAAATGCATTAGAAAAATGGCTATATATCTTTAAGAAAGGTATTGAATATATAAACAAAACAGAGCAAATGCCTGGTGAACTAAAAAAAGAGGAGGGGATAGTTATGGCAGTAAAAGCAATGGAAGAAGCATTAGCAGATAGAATTGTCCGTGAGACAATGATAAGCAGGCAACGAGCAATCTGGGATGCACAGGCAAGATTACAAAATGCATTAAAAGAAGGTTTTGAAAAAGGTGAAAAAATCGGGATTCAAAAAGGCGAAAAAATCGGAATTCGAAAAGGCGAAAAAATCGGAATTCGAAAAGGCGAAAAAATCGGAATTCGAAAAGGTGAAAAAATCGGGATTCAAAAAGGTGAAAAAATCGGGATTCAAAAAGGTGAAAAAATCGGGATTCAAAAAGGTTTGATAAAAATTACTTTTAATATGCTAAAAAAAGGATATAATATTAAGGAAATCAAAGATGTTACTGGGCTATCAGAATCTCAAATTAAAAAATTAAAAAATAGAATTAATAAAAAGAAAAAAATTAAAACATTATGAATACAAAATTGAAAAAAGAAGCATTAGCAGATAGAATTGTCCGTGAGACAATGATAAGCAGGCAACGAGCAATCTGGGATGCACAGGCAAGATTACAAAATGCATTAAAAGAAGGTTTTGAAAAAGGTGAAAAAATCGGGATTCAAAAAGGTGAAAAAATCGGGATTCAAAAAGGCGAAAAAATCGGGATTCAAAAAGGCGAAAAAATCGGAATTCAAAAAGGCGAAAAAATCGGAATTCAAAAAGGCGAAAAAATCGGAATTCAAAAAGGTTTGATAAAAATTACTTTTAATATGCTAAAAAAAGGATATAATATTAAGGAAATCAAAGATGTTACTGGGCTATCAGAATCTCAAATTAAAAAATTAAAAAATAGAATTAATAGAAAAAAATTAAATGTAGGAGGAAGACAATGTCTGAAAAAAATTTAATTGAAAAATTATGTATTAAAAATGAGAAAAAAATAATTTTACTTATTATGGATGGCGTAGCAGGATTACCAATAAATGGCAAGACAGAATTAGAAGCAGCAAAAACACCTAATCTTGATGCATTAGCAGAAAAATCAGAAGTAGGTTTAAGTCTGCCTATTTTACCAGGGATTACACCTGGTAGTGGACCAGGTCATTTAGGTGTTTTTGGTTATAATCCACTTGATTATGAAATTGGTCGAGGTGTACTTGAAGCAGTTGGAATTGGAATGAAATTAGATAATAAATCATTAGCTGCTCGCTGTAATTTTTGCACTATTGATAAAAATAAAATAATTACCGACCGCCGGGCAGGTAGAATTCCAACTGAAAAAAATATTGAACTATGTAAAAAATTAAAAGAAAATATAAAAATGATTGAAGATGTTGAAGTAATTATAGAAGCAGGAAAAGAGCATAGATTTGTAGTTGTCTTTCGTGGTGAAGGATTAGAAGAACCAATTTCAGATGCTGACCCACAAAAAGAAGGGTTATCTTATTTATATTCAAAAGCATTAGCACCAGCAGCAGAAAAATCAGCAAGAATAGTAAATAAATTTTTAGATAAAGTAATAGAAGTATTAAAAGATGAACATCCTGCAAACGCTGCTTTATTACGAGGTGCTGCAAAAACACCTGATATTCCATCAATGGAAAAAAGATTTAAATTAAAAGCAGCAGCAATTGCTGTTTATCCAATGTATCGTGGTCTTGCTTCATTAGTTGGTATGGAATTATTAGATGCAGGACAAACAATAAAAGATGAAATTGAAACTTTAAAAAAACACTATAATGATTATGATTTCTTTTTTATTCATATTAAAAAGACTGATTCTTATGGTGAAGATGGTAATTTTGATAATAAGATTCATATAATTGAAGAAGTAGATGAACTTATGCCTGAAATACTTAAATTAAATCCTGATGTATTATGTATAACAGCTGACCATTCAACACCTTGCTTATTAAAAGCACATTCCTGGCATCCTGTTCCATTATTAATTTATTCTCCTTTTGTTCGTCCATCTGGTATAAAAGGTTTTAATGAAAAAGAATGTGCAAAAGGTAATTTAGGAATTATTGAATCAAAATACATAATAAATTTATTACTTGCAAATGCATTAAAATTAAATAAATATGGTGCATAAATTAGCAATTCAAAATCGAGAGTGAAATATGGAAGAAAAAAAATTTAAAATTTTAGTTATTGATGATAATGAAGATAATATTTTTACAATAAAAACAGTATTAAAACGAGAAAATTATGATGTAATTTCAGCAACGCGTGGTTTAGCAGGAATAGAGTTAGCAAAAAAAGAAATGCCAGATGTAATTATACTTGATATTATGATGCCAGAAATTGATGGTTTTGAAATTTGCAAAATGCTAAAAGCAGATGAAAAAACAAAAAAAATTCCAGTTATGTTTCTTTCATCAAAATTTCAAGATATTAAAAGTAAAGTCAAAGGTCTTGATTTAGGTGCTGATGATTATTTAATTAAACCTTTTGATAATTTAGAATTACTTGCACGCTTGCGGGTTTTAATTCGATTAAAAACAGCACTTGAAGAAGTTGAACAAAAAAATAGATATTATCTTGAAATGCTTGGTTTTATTTCACACGAAATAAAAAATCCATTAACTTCAATTATTGGCGTAACTGAAACTTTTAAATCATTATATAAAAATGATATTTCAGAAGAACAACGAAGATTATTAGAAATACAGGATAAAAATACTGAATATTTAAAATCAATGATTGAGATGTATTTAAATTTATCAAAAATAGAAAGAGGAGAAATAGAAATAATTATTTTACCTGTAATGTTGATGGATGATATAATAAATCCAATAATTGAACGATTTAATTATTCTATTGAAAAAGAAAAGAGAAAAATTATTTTAAATACAGCGGGTTTTGAAAAGCAAAAAGATTTAATTGTTAAGACAGACAAAAATATTATTGATATTGTTTTTTCTAATCTTATAAATAATGCAATTAAATATAGTTTAAATAATTCTAATATTGAAATTAACATCACAAAAAGAGAAGAAGATATTTTAATAGAAGTAAAAAATTATGGTGAAGGCTTGACATCAGATGATATAAGCAAATTGTTTAAAAGATTTTCACGAATCAGGACAGCGAGCACAAAAAAAATAAAAGGCACTGGTCTTGGGTTATTCAATTCAAAATATCTAATAGAAAAATTACAAGGAAAAATCTGGTGTGAAAGTGAATATGGCAAATGGGTAAAATTCTCTTTTACTTTCCCATATAAATAAAAATGAATAAAAAATTTTTCTTAATTCTTTTGATATGTAGTTCTATTATTAGTTTAATAACTTCATCAGAATTAAAAAAGGAATTCGCTTATTATACAATCTTAAATGATGTAATAAATCCAGTAACAGTAAATTACTTAATTAATCTTATTGAAAAATCAGAAAATGATGGAGCACAATTTTTAATAATTCAATTAGATACACCAGGTGGACTTGTAGATTCCACACGAATTTTAATAAAAAAAATGTTATCAACAAAAATACCAATAATAATATATGTAGCACCATCAGGAGCACATGCAGCATCAGCAGGCACATTTATTTTACAGGCTGCTGATATTGCAGCAATGGCGCCAAATACACAATTAGGCGCTGCGCATCCGGTTGTGCCAAATCAAAAAATAGATGAAATTACAATGGAAAAAATTACTAATGATTTAATAACATACATTAAAAATTTAGCACAAAAAAATAATCGAAATGATTCCTGGGTTATTGAAGCAGTAAAAGAAAGTAAAACAATTACAGAAAAAGAAGCACTTGAATTAAATGTAATTAATTTAATTGCGGTTGATATAAATGATTTAATAAAACAATTAAATAACCGTGAGATAAAAAATAAAAATATAATTTTAAAAACAGATAATATAGAAGTTAAAGAAATTAAAATGAATTTAAAAGACGCATTTTTAAGCCTTCTTGCAAATCCAAATGTTGCTTATATTCTTTTAACTATTGGAATTTATGGAATAATTTATGAATTTGCTACACCAGGTTTTGGTTTTGCTGGTATAACTGGTATTATTTGTTTATTACTTGCATTTGCTGCTTTGCAATTCTTTCCTTTAAATTTAATTGGTCTATTATTTATTATTCTTGGTGCTATTTTATTTCTTCTCGAAATTAAATTTTCTTCTTCTGGATTATTTATCATTGGTGCAATTATTTCTATCATTTTAGGTTCGCTTATGTTAATAAATGTAAATCGAGAAATAGCTCCTTATATGGTTCCATCATATAGTGTGATTTTTGGAACAGTTGCTGCTCTTTCTTTTATTGCTATTATTTTAATTTTCCTTGTTTCAAAATCATTAAAATTAAAACCACAAATTGGAGATAATTTTTTAATCGGTAAAATAGGTAGAACAACAACAGACTTAAATCCAGAAGGTTTTGTTATTATATTTGGCGAACGATGGCGAGCTAAAGCAAATGAATTTATACCAAAAGATGCACAAGTAAAGATTATTGAAATTAAAGATAATCTAATGTTTGTTGAAAAAATCTAACTGAAAGGAAATTTTAATAATTATGTTATTATCAGTTATTATTCCTGTTTTTAATGAAAAAAATACTATCCGCGAAATAATTACCAGAGTTCAAAATGTAAAACTTGATAAAGAAATTATTATTATTGATGATTATTCAACTGATGGAACAAGAGAAATATTAAGAGAAATAAATGATAATAATATAAAAATTTTTTATCATGAAAAAAATCAAGGAAAAGGCGCAGCAGTAAAAACAGGAATTAAAGAAGCAAAAGGTGATTATATTATAATTCAGGATGCTGATTTAGAATATGACCCTGAAGATTATTTTGTATTATTAGAACCAGTAAAAAAATTTAATGCTGATGTTGTATATGGTTCACGCTTTAAAGGTAATACTCGTGTTATGCTTTTCTGGCATTTTTTAGGTAATAAATTTCTTTCTTTTATTACTAATCTCTTATATAATACAACTTTAACTGATATGGAAACATGTTACAAATTATTTAAAAGAGAAGTAATTCAGAGTATAAATATTAAAGCAAATAGATTTGATTTTGAACCAGAAATCACAGCAAAAATATTAAAAAGAAAATATAAAATTTTTGAAGTTCCTATTTCTTATAATGGCAGAGATTATACAGAAGGTAAAAAAATTACATGGCGCGATGGAATAACAGCATTATATATTTTAATCAAATATAAAATCTTCGATTAAAAGAAGGGGGTTCTATTTATGAATTTCAATCAATTTATCCGTGAACGAATAAAAAAATGTAAAAGTGAAAACAATGGAAAAAGCAAATCATTAGTTTTTCCAGAAGGTTATGATGTTCGCACACTTGAAGCAATTTCAAAAATAGAAAAAGAAGGCTTTACTGAAAAAATAATTGTATTAGGTGAGAAAGATAAAATATTAAGTGATTGCAAAGTAAATAATATTAATTTAAAAAATGTTGAAATTAGAGATAATAAAAAAGATAATATTCAAGAATACGCACATAAATTATATGAAATAAGAAAACATAAAGGAATGACAGAAGCCGAAGCAGAAAACACTATAAAAAATGAATTATATTATGGCGCAATGCTTGTCCGAGAAAATATTGTTGATGGTATGGTCGGTGGGGCAATGAATACAACAGCAAATGTATTACGTGCTGCAATACAGATAATTGGCACTGCACAAGGAATAAAAACAGTTTCAAGTAGTTTTATGATGATTGTTAAAGACCATTCTTTTGGTGCTAATGGTAAATTGTTCTTTTCGGATGCAGCAGTAGTGCCAGACCCTACGCCAGAACAATTGGCTGATATAACAATAGCATCAGCAACTTTATGGAAAAAATTAACAGGTGAAGAACCAATTGTTGCTTTATTAAGTTTCTCTACAAAAGGTTCTGCTTCACATCCTATGGTCGATAAAATAATTCAAACTTATAAAATATTAACTCAACGAAATGTTAATTTTAAATTTGATGGTGAATTACAAGCAGATGCCGCATTAGTTAAAAAAGTAGCAGAACAAAAAGCACCAAATAGTGTTGTTGGTGGTTTTGCAAATGTCTTAATTTTTCCAGATTTAAATGCTGGTAATATTTCATATAAATTAGTTCAACGGCTCGGTGGCGCTGAAGCGTATGGCCCTTTATTACAAGGTTTAGCAAAACCAGTTAACGATTTATCGCGCGGCTGTTCTTCTGATGATATTGTTAATGTTGCTGCTATTACTGTTTTAGAATGTTTTGAATAAATTAAATTACCCCATTTTTTTTCTTGAAAATTTTTTAATTTTCATATAAATATATGTTCGAAAATTTTATTGTTATTTAAGGAGGTAAAAATGAAAAAAATTTTTTATTTATTAGTTTGTATATTTTTGTGTGTTAATTTTTTATCAGCGATAAATTACATTACATTAAAAGATGGCACAGTAATATCAGGTAAAGCAATAAAACGCGGAAATATTATAACAGTAACTGGAAATCAAGGAATATTTCAATTTCCAGAAACAGAAATATCAGAAATAAAAGGTGAAATAGAGGTTTTAAAAAATACAAAAGATGCATTAAATGAAATAGTAAATGATACATCATTACAGAAAAATGCAATACAAACAAATGATACAAACACAACACAAAATGAAACAAATGTAGTAGTAATAGAGACAAAATTTGGAATTATTGAAATAGAATTATTCGAAGACATAGCACCAAAACATAGTGCGAATTTTAAAAAATTAGTAAAAGAAGGTTTTTACAATAAATTATTATTTCATCGAGTAATACCAAATTTTGTTATACAGGGTGGCGACCCTAAAGGTGATGGCACAGGTGGACCAGGTTATACAATCGAAGCAGAAATATCAGATAAAGTAAAACATCAAAGAGGAACAGTAGCAGCAGCAAGAACAGGCGATGCAATAAATCCACAACGCCGTTCAAGTGGTAGTCAATTTTATATTTGCGTAGCACCACAACCTGCGCTTGATGGTAAATATACTATTTTTGGCAAAGTAATAAAAGGAATGGATGTAGTAGATAAAATTGCTAATGTAGCAAGAGATAGAAATGATAAACCATTAGAACCAATAAAAATGGAACAGGTATATTTAAAGAAATAAATTAATGGGTGCGTAGCTCAGATGGTTAGAGTACTACCTTGACATGGTAGGGGTCACAGGTTCGATTCCTGTCGCACCCATTTTTTTATTTAAAAATTTTTATAAAAGGACAAACAATGAATAATGATATTGAATTATTGAAAAAAGCAGAGAACTCGTTTAAAAAATTAAATCAAGAAATAAGCAAAATAATTATTGGTCAGGAAGATATAATAAAAAAAATAATTATAGCATTATTAAGTGGTGGTCATTGCTTAATTATTGGTGTTCCTGGTCTTGCAAAAACAATGATAATAAAGACAATAGCGCAATTAGTTGCTCTCTCATTTAAAAGAATACAATTCACACCAGATTTAATGCCATCTGATATAACAGGAATAGAAATAATTGACTTTGATAATGCACAAAACAAACGAGAATTAAGATTTGTAAAAGGACCTATATTTGCCAATATAATATTAGCAGATGAAATAAATAGGACACCCCCAAAAACACAAAGTGCATTATTAGAAGCAATGGAAGAAAAAACAGTAACAATATCAGGCTTAAAATATAAATTAGAAACACCATTTTTAGTATTAGCCACACAAAATCCAATTGAACAAGAAGGCACATATCCATTGCCAGAAGCACAATTAGATAGATTTATGTTTAACTTAATAATAAATTATCCTGAAAAAGAAAAGGAAATATTAATAGCAAAATTAACAACATCAGATTATAATGTTGAATTAAATCCAATAATCACAAAAGAAGAAATAATTGAAATACAGAAATTAGTAAAACGATTACCAATATCAGATGAAGTAATAAAATACGCAGTAGAAATAGCAAGACTCACAAGAAGAGAAGAAAAAGATACACCTGATTTTATTAAGGAATATGTTGAATGGGGCGCTGGCATAAGAGCAAGTCAAAATTTAATATTAGGCGGCAAAGCAAATGCAATAATAAATGGTAAAGAATGTTGTGATTTTGAAGATATAAATTCAGTAATATATGAAACATTAAGACACAGAATAATTTTAAATTTTCATGCACAAGCAAAAAATATAAATTCAGATTTTATAATTTCAGAATTATTAAAATTTATAAAAGACAAATTTTATAAATGAGTATAAATGAGAATCGAAATAAAAGTAATAGCAAATGCCAAAAAAGAAGAAATAATAAAAACAGGCGAAAATGAATATAAAGTTAAAGTATCTGCACCAGCAATAGAAAATAAGGCTAATAAACGCTTATTACAAATATTAGCAGATTATTTTAATACTAACATATCTAACATAAAAATTATAAAAGGTGAAAAAACAAATAAAAAAATATTGGAAATAAATTAAAAAATGAATGAAGAAAAAGTAAATGAAATAATAAAAAAATTAAAAGAAAATAATATAACAAATTTAAAAGACGCATTAGATTATTATAAAAAAAATAATAAAGAAATAAGCGAAGAAGAGTTAATTTTATCAGGTATACAATATATTCTTGAACAAAAATATCAAACATAAAATATTATTTACTTGACTTTAATAAAAAAAATTATATATAATAAAAAGAATATAAAATAAATTAAATATGAGGTGAAAAGAATGAATGTAAATATTACTGGATTACATATTCCAATATCAGATTCATTAAAAGAATACATAGAAAAAAAAGTAAGGAAATTAAAAAAATATAATGAAAAATTAACAGAAGCAGATTTCACAATATCAGTAGAAAAAAATAATAATATAGTAAAAGCAAAAATATATGGAAAAAATATAAAATATAAATGTGAAGAACGAACAAATGATATGTATGATTCAATAAATGGTGTAATAAATAAATTAGAAAAGAGATTAAGAAAAATAAAAACAAAGAAAAAAGACCATTCATTGAAGGGTTTTAGATGGGTTGAGCATCAAATATTTGAAGAAAAATTAAAAAAATCATATAAAAAAGATGAAGAAATAGTCGAAGTAGAAAATTTTGAATTAAAACCAATGACAATTGACGAAGCAATTGAACAATTAAAATTAAATAGTAATAGAAATGATAAAAATAATTTCATAGTGTTTAATGATTCAGAAACAAATAAATTTTCTGTTTTATATATAAATGGAAAAAATAAATATGGATTAATACAGCCAGAATAAAGAAAGAAGTAGATACAATTAGAATAATGTAGTAATTTATTATAAAAAGAGGAGGATTTTATTAAATGAAATTACTTGATTTATTATCAAAAGAAACGATTATTCCAAATTTGAAAGCAACAACTAAAAATGAAGTAATTGAAGAGTTAGTTGATAAATTAATGAAGAGTGGAAAAATAAAAAATAAACAGGAAGTTTTAGAAGCAATTTTAGAAAGAGAGAAAATAATGAGTACTGGTATTGGCAATGGAATAGCAATACCACATGGTATGACTGATGCAGTTGATGAAATACTGGCTGTATTTGGTCGTTCTGCAAAAGGTATAGATTTTGAAGCACTTGATGATAAACCAGCATATTTATTCTTTTTACTTGTAAATCCAAAAGATATGTCAGGTCCACATGTAAAAGTATTAGCCAAAATATCAAGATTATTAAAACACGATTATTTCAGAGAAGCATTATTAAGAGCTGATACTGCTGAAAAAATTCTTGAAATAATTGAAGAAGAAGAAAGAAAATATTAAGTAAGCAATATATAAATTAACTAACTTATTTCAAATGGAAAATGAAGTTAAAATTGATGATTTTATCTTAGAATTAAAAAGTGAATTAAAACTTCAAAATTTAAGCGCTGAAATAAAATCACAAATTCCAATTTGTTCAAAAATAATATTTTGTTTTACAAATTACTTATTAAATCCTTCTAATCAATTTAATATAAATAATACTTTAATTTTATTTAATAATTTTGATATAGAGTATATAAAAAAATTAGATAAAAATCAGCAAAAAAAAATAATAGAAGAATTTTTAGAAAAAAATCAAATTCCTATAATTATTATATCTGATAATAGTAAATTAGATAATGATTTAATAAGCATAATAAATAAAAAAAATATTCCTGTATATTCATCAGAATTAAGCGCAACAACACTAATCTCAAAATTACATATATATTTCTCAATCAAATTTTCACCGCATACATTAGTTCATGGCGTGTTAATGGAAGTATATGGAATAGGCATTTTAATGACAGGCAAAAGTGGAATAGGAAAATCAGAAACAGCATTAGAATTAATCGAACGCGGGCATAGATTAATAGCAGATGATATAATAGAAATAAATGTATCAGAAAATAATTTAATTGGTAAAGGCACAGAACAAATAAAACATCATATGGAAATAAGAGGATTAGGAATAATAAATATAAAATCATTATATGGAATAAGTGCAATAAAAGAATCAACTGTTATTGATGCAATAATAAAACTTGAAGAATGGAGTGATAATGTTGAATATGATAGATTAGGATTAGAAGAAAATAAAGAACAAATTCTTGATATTGAAGTTCCAAAATATGTAATTCCAGTTAAAATAGGAAGAAATTTAGCAACAATAATTGAAGTAGCAGCAATGAATCAAAGATTAAAGAAAATGGGTTATTTTTCAGCAAAAGAATTTAATAAAAAATTATTAAATTGGATACAGCAAAATGAAAATATTATAAAGTAATGGAGTGATAAAAATGAAAGCAATAAAATTAACAGAAAATGTTTATTGGGTTGGGGGCATTGACTGGAATTTAAGAAATTTTCATGGATATTTAACACAGCGTGGTTCAACTTATAATGCTTATTTAATTATTGATGAAAAAATTACTTTAATTGACACAGTAAAATATTATTTATGTGATGAAATGCTTGAAAGAATATCATCAGTAATAGACCCATCAAAAATTAATTACATAATTTCAAATCATACAGAAATGGACCATTCTGGTTCAATACCTATGATTAAAGAAATAGCAAAAAATGCAGTAATAATTACATCACCAAATGGCGAGAAAGGATTAAAACTGCATTTTAAAAAAGATTGGGAATTTAAAGTAGTGAAATCAGGCGATACATTAAATATAGGTTCACGAAATTTACATTTTTACTTAACGCCAATGATACACTGGCCTGATAATATGGTTACTTATTCTGATAAAGATAAAATATTATTTTCAAATGATGCATTTGGTCAGCATTTAGCATCATCAGAACGTTTTGTAAAAGAACTATCAATAGACCTTGTATTAAGCGAAGGAAAAAAATATTATGCAAATATTGTTCTGCCATATTCATCACAGGTTCAAAAAATTTTACCTAATTTAGAAAAGTTGGAATTTAAATTTATTGCTCCAAGTCACGGTGTTATCTGGACTGAAGAAAATATAAAAATAATTTTAGAAGAATACAAAAAATGGTCTGAAAATAAAACAGAAAATAGAGCATTAATAATTTATGATACAATGTGGGGTTCAACTGAAAAAATTGCTTATGCATTAATTCAAGCTTTTGATGAAAAAAATATTTTTGCAAAATTATATAATTTACAAAAAATACATATTTCAGATATTATGACTGATTTAATGTCAGCAAAATATATATGTGTTGGTTCACCTACCTTAAATAATAATATTTTACCAACTGTATCAGCATTTCTAACATATTTAAAAGGACTTGCACCTATTAATAGAATTGGGCTTGCATTTGGTTCTTATGGCTGGGGTGGGCAAAGTATAAATATTGTAAATGAAATTCTTAAATCAATGAATTTTAAAATGCTTGAACCAATTAAAATTCAATATATCCCAACAAAAGAAGATTTAGTAAAAATTTGTGATGATATAATAAGACAAATTTAAAATTTCAGAAAGGAAAAATTTATGAAAAATGAATTATTTAAAAATTTAGAAATACCAGAAGAAGGTGAAGAAATAAAATATAAGAATTCTAATATCATTGTGAAAGATAATCCAATAATATGTTTTATAGAAGGTGATGGAATAGGAATAGATATAACGAAACCATCATTAAATTTAATAGATAAAGGAGTGGAAAAAGCATATAATAAAACAAAGAAAATTTATTGGGTTGAAATATATGCAGGAGAAAAAGCATATAATAAATTTAATAATTGGTTGCCCGAAGAAACAATAAAAGCAATAGAATATTTTAAAGTTGCGATAAAAGGACCATTAACAACACCAGTTGGCGGCGGAATAAGAAGTTTAAATGTTACATTACGACAAAGACTTGATTTATATGCTTGTATTAGACCAGTTCGATATTTCAAAGGAATAAATACCCCAGTAAAAGCACCAGAAAAAATGGATGTAGTAATATTTCGTGAAAATACAGAAGATGTTTATGCAGGAATAGAATGGAAAGCAGGTAGTAAAGAAGCATTAAAAATGATTGAATTTCTAAAGAAAGAATATGGAATTGAAGTTCGCAATGATTCAGGGATAGGAATAAAACCAATGAGTGAATATGCCTCAAAAAGATTAATAAGAGCGGCAATAAAATATGCAATAGCACAAAATCGCAAAAGCGTAACACTTGTTCATAAAGGCAATATAATGAAATATACTGAAGGAGCATTTAGAGAGTGGGGCTATCAATTAGCAAAAGAAGAATTTGGGGATAAATTAATATTTGAAAATGAAGTAAATGAAAATAATTCAGAAGGAAAAATAATAATAAAAGATAGAATAGCGGATAATATGTTCCAACAGATATTAACAAAAGCAAATGAATATGATGTAATCGCAACACCAAATCTAAATGGTGATTATTTATCTGATGCAGCAGCAGCACAAATTGGTGGATTAGGAATTGCACCTGGTGCAAATGTAGGTGATGAAGCAGCTGTATTTGAAGCTACACACGGAACAGCACCAAAATATGCTGGTAAAGATATGGTTAATCCTGGTTCGCTAATTTTATCTGGTGTAATGCTGCTCGAATATATCGGCTGGAAAAAAGCAGCTGATTTAATAGTCAATGCATTCCAGGAAACTATTTTAAGTAAAAAAGTAACTTATGATTTAGCAAGAGAAATGGAAGATGCAACAGTAATAAAGACATCAGAATTTATAAAAGAGATAATAAATAAATTATAAAAAGTGAGGAGGTGATTATAGATGGCAAAAGTAAAAATAACACATCCAACAGAATCAGAAGTAAAAAAAATGAATTTTGAAGATTGGGGTGAATGGAGTTGTGAAGTTAGTGAATTTCCATGGCAATATTCTGATAGAGAAACCTGTTATATACTTGATGGTGAAGTAACAGTAAAAACAGATGAAGGTGATTATTCTTTTAAAAAAGGTGATTTAGTTGTTTTTGAAAAAGGTCTAAAATGCACCTGGGTTGTAAAAAAGCCAGTTCGTAAATATTATAAATTTGGTTGATTTATAAATCGTTTGATAATTGTGCTTTTGAATTGATTTATTATCTCAAATAAATAACAGGAAAAGAGAATTTTTAGGAAGAGAGTTAATTATTTTTTTATGACAGAAAAACAAATAAAAGAAGTATATAATCAAATAAGAGAAGCAAAATATTGTATAGCATTTACTGGAGCAGGAATATCAACATTATCTGGCATTCCAGATTTTAGAAGCGGTAATTATGAAATATGGAAAAAATATGACCAGACAAAAATTTTTGAAATAACTTATTTTTATAAAAACCCAAAATATTTTTACGAATTCGCAAAAGAAGCAATAATACCAATGCTTGAAGCAAAGCCATCAATTATCCATAATTTACTTTCATTATTAGAAGAAAAAAAATATTTAAAATGTATAATTACACAAAATATCGATTTACTACATCAACAAAGTGGTTCGAAAAAAGTATATGAATTACACGGGAGTCCAATGACATCAACCTGTTTAGAATGTGAAAAAAAGTATAAAATTGAAGAGTTAAAAGAAAAAATAATTAAAGAAAGTGTTCCTCATTGTGATAAATGTGGTGGTTTAATAAAACCTGATGTAATTTTTTATGGCGAACAATTAAATATAGAAACATTAAATAAAGCAATAGAAGAAGCAAATAAAGCAGATTTATGTTTGGTATTAGGTTCTACACTTGTTGTTTATCCAGCAGCCATTATTCCTGAAATAGTAATAAAAAAGAAGGGCAAAATAATAATAGTAAATCGTGATAAAACACATCTTGATGATTATGCACTATATAAATTTACTGACCTTGAAAAATTTGGCAAAGAATTATTTGATGAAATAAATAATATAGATTAAAATAACAAAGTGAAAAATAATATTCTTCTTCTCTTTTTATTTTTTTTTCTTTTAAAAAATTTTCTTTTAGCGAAATATACAGATATAAATAAAATAAATAATTATTCTTATGAAACACATTTATATTCTTATTCTGTTCCTGTTGACTGGCTTGTATTATCATTAACCAAAAAAAATATTTTTTTAGGTTCAGCAGGAAGTATCGCAAGTGATGAATTTTCACATTATAGATACATAAATTTTTATAAAAAATTTTTAAAAAATTTTAGTTTTGAATTTTCTCATTTTAGAGAAGAAAATCCAGATATAAATAGAAATGAAGCATTATTAAAAATATATTACACAATATCAGATAATTACTCAATAAAAATACTTGGTGATGTAGATAGACAAAAAGAATATTGTGATATAGGTTTTGGAGTATTATATGAAATAGAAGAAAAAAGAAAATTTAATTTTGATGTAATATTTAATGAATTTCAATATAATCGAAAGAGTTCAGAAAATTCAAACAAAAGATATAATAAAATTCCAATACAATACAAAATCGATTATATAGACAAAAATGTAGAAAAAAATCTTATATTTATTTCACAAATAAATTTTTTACCTGAATCAAAATTTATTATTAGTGATACAACATTAATAAATACTGAATTTGATTTAAATAATTATTTTATCTTTAAAAAAATTTTTCAATTTCACTTAAGAGGTATTTATAAAAAAAATAAAGAGAAAAATATAAATCAAGAAAATGTCTATAAAAATGTAATTTTAAAAAATGGAATATTATTAAAAAAATTTGAACATTTTAATTATGGTATAAATTTTTTGTATAATGAATTAAATGAAAATAATATTATTAAAACAAAAAAATATATATTAACACCAGAAATTGAATATTTCCAGATAATAAAAGAAAAATATTATTTCTCACATACTTTATATAATTCATATATAATATTAAAAAAGACTGGTGAAAAAAAAGAAAATGGCTATTTTATAAAATATAGATTTTTATTTAATTATAATTTTACTGAATTAAATTCAGTAAATGTAATACTATCACTCGAAAAAAAAGAAAATGCAAGTATAAACTTTGGTGGAGGCGCATTACAATTTATTTTTATTATATAAAAATTAATAATTAGAAATTTGCCAGTAAGACCAGGGCCAATCTTCTGCCCAATAAATAATTTTTGGTTTTTCTGATTGATTAGAATAAACTGGAATAACAGCATTAGCACGAATTCGTTTTACTGTTTGTGGTTTTCCACCTGACCAATTATCATAACCTTCTGCAATAAATTCCCAGAACATATATTTTCCAATATAAGATGTGGGACCAAAAATAACTGGAATACCAGCATAACCAGCAATAGCAGTTCGAATAATATAATAACGATAATAAGTAGAAATAGTAGTGGTCATTGACATAACAAAATCAACAAATTCCTGTAAAGCACCAATATTAGTACCTAAAGATGAACCCATTGAGTTATACCCATCAAATAAGTCATAACTTGAAGAAGCAGGATTTAATCTTGTCCAGAATTGGTCTGAAATAACATTGGCTCTATCTTTTCGAGTTGTATTTGATGTTGAGGTATAATAAGTAGTTGGAGCAAAATAACCTTTTAAAGTTTCCTGACTTGCAACATTAATATTTATTGGAAAAAATTTGAATTTATTTATTTCAGTTGGATAAATAGTCAAAGCATTTTCTAAACTTTTATAAGAAGTTGGCCCTATACTTTTTACAGATAATAAATCATCAGGAATTTTAAAGTAAGAACCTAATTCTTCTACTAAACCTTTTTTACCACTACCATCATCATAAGCAATTAAAGAAAGCATATTCAATAAAATATCTGTATCAGAATAATTAGGATATTCATAAAATGATATAGAATGTAAAATACCACTATCATAAGCATTAAATTTATTTAATTTATGATTAACATTAAATCTTGATAAAGAAGGACGTGCCACGATTTTAAAATCAGTATCACCATCATTGTCAATATCTTCTTCTAAATCCCACCAACTTGAATATGGAAAAATATATGGTAATGATGAAGTTTTGGAAGTCGAAAATTTTACAGATAGATTTAATGAACCTGGTGTGCCTGGTATTATATGTGAATCAGAAGATATACCTTTGATTTCAACCCATTCACCTGGGTCATACGAGGTAGTTGAACCCGCACGAAAATTTGTTCGCTCTAATGATGCACCTGCTGTAGATAAAATATAACCTGTACCAGTATCTAATTCAACAACTGATATTTTCGTTGTAGAATAATAAAGTTCTATAACTGTTCGTTTATTATTTTCCATACCCGCTGTAGAAGGATACTCAAAATCACCTGTTTTTTGTGGGTTATTAGTTGTTCTATAAATAAAATCATTATTATTATTATTACTATCATGACCATTCCCTTTTGTTAAATCAGCACCTGATGTCATAGAGGTTAAAGTGGAAGTATCAAAAGCTTTTCGTTCTAAACTATTTCCAGTTGCTGTTCCAGTAAAATCAGGAGCGGGTGAGCCTTCATAAGAACCACCAGTTAAAGTCCCCCAACCAACCGCATCAATAATAACACCAGAAGCATTTTTCAAAACAGCTTGATTATCTTGAGCAAAATAACCAGAACCAGCAGTTCGCTGAATATCAGAATCGCCAACATAATTTCTACCAGCAATTAAATAAAAACCAAAGGGCTGAATTGTGCCAGAAAGAGTTACATAAGCATTATCCCCACCACTCGATGTTTCACGCCTTAATAACCAACCTGTTAAACTAACCGCTGAAGAAGTTGGATTATATAATTCTACAAATTCATCGTCTGTTCCGCCTCCATTTGCCCCACCAATACAGACCTCACTAATTACTACATGGTCAGCCAAACCGGGAATACTTGCCGTTGATTTACCACCTATACTTAAATTACCTAAATAATTACCTGGTATATCGCCCTGCAATGCAAGAACAATAGCAGTTGATGGAATAATTGTATCATAGTTATCTTTATAAGTAGTATCCAAGCCAAAAGAAGGCGATAAAATAACAGCATAACAACCAGGTGCTAAAATAGTTGTAGTAGTATCTGCCATCCCAACTGAGACATTTGAAATAGATGACCAACTAATTAAAGCACTATCAATACTACCAAGACCAGCAACCTCCATTTTTAATTTGTAATTTGCAGATAAATCAATATTATTAAGTGTAGGATTATAAATCTCAATAAATTCATAATATTTATCAAGGCCACCATCATTTATTCTACCACGAACCTCAGTAATAATTGGTTGTGTTAAGGACGAAGCATCCTGTCTATTATCCATAATATAACCAATAACTTTATTTATAGCACCAACAGCATAAAATTCTGCTGCACCACTATTTTTATAATTATGTATTACTCTATATTCTTCAAGAATAACATAATAATAAGTGACAACAATTGTTGCAGTAATTACAATTAACCATAAAGTTAAAATAGCAGCAAATCCTGCTTCTTTTAAAGAATTGTTTTTTATCATAAAGTTTTATGCCTCCTTTATTATCACCTTTCACAAAAGTATTAATCTAAATTGTATCTATATGTAATATACACCACTTCACCACCAGTTGGGTCTTGTCCTTTTGGATATTTAACAACTACTTTAATTTTCTTTAAATTTGAAATACCAGAAACAGTTTCTACAACTGCATACCATTTAATACCTTTATAATCAGACGGTTGTAAACTAGTTGAACTACCAATATTTGCTAATGCATTAAAATCAGTATCATAAGAAGAAGAAAAAGAATCATTAGTTTTAGGTAATAACAATCTTGCCATAACTGTTTTACCTGCTAAAATTGCTTTTGTTATATTATCAGCCTCTTTATTTATTCGTAAAGAAGAGTTATACATCATAACAGTAGGTGCTAAACTAATACTCATTAAAAAAATAGCAACCATTAATTCCATTAAAGTAACACCTTTATTATTCATATAAAATCACCTCATTTAAAATCTTGGACCACCAGCGCCAAATTGCATTACCCGTGGTCTGCCTGTTGATTGATCAACTGTTAAGGTATAAAATAAATTTTTATTTGCAACAGATTCATCAGCAACAGTAGTAGGATGATAAGCAAAATGCACATAAAATACTGTTCGGTTAAATGTGCCAGATGGTGAAAATGTTCCTGTTACACTACCTGATGTTGCATCAGTTGCTGGCGTGTAAAAATATACACTTGTTATATTTACTAATGATGGCATACTATATAAACTTATTGTTTGTGTATCTGTTTTTACTGTGACTTTATCATTTGTTATATCAATTTCTAAATATACATCTGTTTTATACATCACAGCATATCTTCTTGCTAATCTAACAGATGAACTAATTTTTCTTGCAGCACCCTGCAATCTTATACTTTTTAATGTTCTCGTAAATACTGGTGAAGTAAAAAAAGATAAAATGCCAATAATAGTAACTACAACAAGCATTTCCAATAATGTAAAACCTTTTTCTTTTTTTAAAATTTTCATTTTTCATCACCTATCAATATTTTAATTTTCTATTTTCCATTCTTTTATATTTTTTATTCTTGTATCAAAATTTATTCCAACTA
>DAONJL010000023.1:0-36281 GCA_035405645.1 bacterium
CAAATTGGAATAAATGAAGGAATAATAAAAGGCAAACAGGAAGATTTAATAAAACAAATAAATAAGAAATATGGAATAACATCAAAAGAAGCAGAACAAATAAGAAAATGTAAGGAAATAAAGAAATTAGATAAAGCAATAGAAAAGATAATAGAAGCAGATAAAAAAGAAGAGATATTAAAAATCCTGAATTAAAGCAATATATTAATTTTATTGACTTTTTAAAAAGTTAAAATATAATAAAAATAATTTTTTTAAAAAAGGTGATTAAAATGGGTATACCGAATACATTAACAAAAATTGTCAATAAATATAATGAAATTGTTGATTTTAAAATTTCGAAAATTGCTAATGCTTTAATGTTAGCTATTCTTGATATTGAAAATTGCAGTAAATACACTGCTGAATTAAGAGCAAAGAAATATGCTTTAAAAGTAGCTGATAGAATTTATAAAGATTTTTATGATTTGAATTACTTAAAACAAGATTTCATAACAAAGTATATAAATTTTAATCCTGAAGAAAGAATAAATAGATTAGCAAATGCTTTTGCTACTGAACGATTGTGTATTGTTTTACTTGAAATTTTTAAAGACCAAATTGCACCTGATAAAGTTTCTGATAGAAAAGAAGATTTATTAGAATTCATAAAAAAAACAATGAATGTTATTGATGAAAAAGATACAAATAATAAAAGTTTATTTCCGTTATTAACCAATGTAGAAAAGGAAGAAATTATAAATTTTCTCTTTGATAAAATTTTATCATATTCACAAATTGAATTAAGAAAAGATCAAATTTGTCCGCATAGAGAATTTATTCAAGATACAATTGAAAAAGTTTTAAAAGATATTGGCGAAATTGACCTTGCAGAAGGTTTTATGCTTTTTCGTGAAGGCAAAATAAAATTAAAAGCAAATGAAATTTCAGAATTACAATTTACTAAAAATGGTATTCATCACGAAATAGTTCAAAAAACACTTGAATGGAATATTGAGCATGAATGTGATAGTATATTCTCATTAAATGATTGGGTTTTAGGCAGACATAATAAAGATATGCGTGAACTAATTATGCTTTCAGAAAAAAGATATAAAAATGATGTTCTCGCTGCTATTGACAAAATTTTAAAAAGAATAAATGAAATTAAAATTGTTATTATTGCTGGTCCATCCTGTTCAAATAAAACTACTACTACTGTTATTACTGGTCTTGAATTGAAAAAGATTGGCTTAAAATTAAAACAACTTAATATTGACGATTATTTTAAAGATTTAAAAGACCAGCCAAAAGATGAATTTGGCGATTATGATTTTGAAATGCCAGAAGCAATTGATATTGAATTATTAAATGTTCATCTTGATAAATTAATGAAAGGTCAGGCAATACAAAAACCAAATTATAATTTTAAAACTGGCGTTCGACAATCTTATTCTGAATTTTATTTAAAAGAGGATGAAATTTTGCTCATTGATTGCTTACACGGCTTATATAGAAAACTTACTGCTTCTGTTCCGCAACATCAAAAATTTTCTATTTATATTGAATCAATGAATGTTGTCAGAAATACTGATGGTTCTTATACTAAATGGGCTGATGTTAGAATGCTTAAAAGAATGATTAGAGATATGCAATATCGAAGTTATAAACCAGCTGGCACTTTAGGTCATTGGTGGTATGTAAGAAAAGGTGAATTAAAACACATTATCCCTTATATCTTTTCAACCGATGTAGTTATAAATTCCGGTCTGCCTTATGAATTACCTGTTCTTAAATTTGTTATTGGTGAAAATTTCCCTTCAAAAAGTTTCATTGAACAATTAAGAATGGAAGGTAGATTAGATGCTTATATTCGTGGTATTCGTACTTTAACTTTACTTGATACTGTTATTGAATATAAAAAATTAAATAATATTCCAAGCACTTCACCTATTAGAGAATTTATTGGCGGTAGTTCTTATATTATTCCGCATAATGAATAAATATCATAATTTATCAAAAAAAATTTTATTCATTTTTTTTATTGTTCTTCTCTTTATTCTTTCTTTTTTTATTTTTATCTTTTTTAATATCACTGAACAATATAAAGAAATTATTATTAAATTAGATAGTTCTCAAAAAAATTTTATTAATAAAATTCAATTACTCAACCTTTATCTTTTAATTATTGCTTTTTTTATTTCTGTACTCGTCTTATCTTTTCTGCTTACTTATATTGTTAAAAAAAATATTATTTTCCCTATAAATCATTTAATTTATTTAACTAATCAAATTTCAACTGGTAATCTTGATTTGAAATCAAATCTATCTCTTAATAATGAAATTGGTAAATTATCTGATAATTTTAATTTGATGATTAATGGTTTAAAAAAATATCAAACAGAACTTCTTAATAAAGAACTGGAATTATCAAAATTAAATAAAATTGATTTCATTGCTAAATTATCATCAGGTTTAGCACATGAACTTAAACATCCTATCCAAAATATAAAACTAATTTTATCAAATATAAATAATTCAAATTTTGATGAGATAATAAATGAATTAAAAGAAGAAATTTCAAAAATAGAAAAAGTAACTTATTCAATATCTGAATTCGCTAAATTGAAAAATATTAAATCTGAAAAAATAAATATTAAATCTGAAATTGATAAAATACTTAATTCTATTATCTGTCCGCCTAATATAAATATTTTAAATAATATAAAAATAAATATTGAAATTAATTTTAATTCTTTCCTATTTCACACACTTATTACCAATCTTCTCTATAATGCTTTTAATGCTATGCCAGATGGTGGTAATATCCAATTATTTTTAAATATTGAAAATGATTTTATTAAATTAATTATTGAAGATGAAGGAATTGGTATTTTAGAAAAAGATAAAGAAAAAATATTTGAACCATTTATTTCTTTATCATCTAAAAAAAGTACTGGTATTGGTCTAACTTTATGTAAAGAAATTATAAATTATTTTAGTGGAAAAATTGAATTAGAAAATAGAAATGATAAAAATGGTTTAAGAGTAAATTTATTTTTTAGGAAAGAAAAAATCAAATCTCAGTTATAATATTTTCAGTAGTATATCTCATATATTTTTATATACCATCAAAATATATTATATTTAATGTTTAAATTCTCTCTCATCATAAATTTATTATTTCTATACATAAAAAATTACTTGATTTTATTAGTAGTTGTGATATATTCATAATTAATTTTTTATTTTTGAAAGGGCAAAAAAATGCAAGAAGATAAATTATTATTATTTGATTTAGATGGAACATTAGTAAATTTACGCGGTGTCGGTTTTCGTTCATTAAAAATTATTACAAAAGAAATTTTAAATTCTGATAAAGATATTAGTTCTATTGATGTTTATGGTAAAACTGATACGCAAATTTTTGAAGATATAGTTAATTTCATAAATTTTGATAAAAAAAAATTTAAACAAATTTATAATAAATTTGTTAATCGATATTTGTATTATTTAAAAAAAGAAGTGCAAAAAATTGATTTTGACCCTGTTATAAATAACATTAGAGAATTTTTAGCAGATGTCTCAAAAAGAAAAAATATTTATATTGGTTTATTAACAGGTAATATTAAAAAAGGTGCTAAAATAAAACTTTCAAGATGGGGCATTTTAAAATATTTTAAATTTGGCGCTTTTGGCGATGATAATATAAATAGAAATAAATTAGTGCCAATTGCAAAAAAAAGAGCAGAAGAATTATTTAGTAAAAAATTTAAAAAGAAAAATATTTATATTATTGGTGATACACCAAAAGATATTGAAGCTGCTAAAAAAAATAATGTTATCTCTGTTGCTATTGCAAGTGGTAATTATAATAAAGAATATTTAGCTAAATTTTCACCTGATTTTTTATTTGAAAATATTAGTGAATTTTTACCTTTTCTGGATGATGTATAAAAAATTATGAAACCAATAATTTCAATAATTGGCAGACCAAATGTTGGTAAATCAACTTTATTTAATAGAATAATAAGTAAACGCATAGCGATTACTGATGAGACGCCTGGTGTGACAAGAGATGTATTAGAAGCTGAAGTTGAATGGAATAATAGAAAATTTATTCTGATTGATACTGGTGGTATTGATTTTTCTCAAAATTCTGATATTCCTTTTAGTAATTTAATTTTAGAAAAATCTTTAGAAACTATAAATAATAGTTCTGTTATTTTATTTGTTGTTGATGGTAAACAGGATTTAACACCTATAGATTTTGATATTAAAAATTATTTAATAAAAATTGGCAAAATAAATGACACTATTTTAGTTATTAATAAAATGGAATTTTTCAAAGAAGAAGAAATTTATAAATTTTATGAATTGGGTATTGATAATATTTTCATTATTTCTGCATTACACGGAAAAAATATTGGTGATTTACTTGATAAAATGGTTGAAAATATTTCTATAAATAATAAAGAAATTGAAGAAGAAATAATAAAACTGGCAATAATTGGAAAACCAAATGTTGGTAAATCTTCATTAGCAAATTTATTATTAGGCAAAAATAAAATGATAATTAGTCCTATCAGAGGCACTACTCGTGATGCAATTTCAAGTTTTTTTAAATATGATAAAAAAAATTACTGTATTATTGATACGCCTGGTATTCGCAGAAAAAAAAGTATTGAAGATAAATTAGAAATTCTTTCTGTTAATCGCGCGATTAAAAGTATCAGATATTCTGATATTGTTTTATTTATGATTGATGCTGTTGAAAACATTTCTTCACAGGATATAAAACTTATTTCTTTAATTGAAGAATATGGTAAAGGATTAATTTTTCTTGTAAATAAATGGGATTTAATTGAAAAAGATGAACATACATTAAATAACTATAAAAAAGAATTATTAGAAAAATTACCATACTTAAATTACATACCAATTTTATTTATTTCGATTTTAAAAAAACAACGAACAAATAAAATTATGGAAACAGTAAAATTTGTATATGAAAATTATACTAAACGAATTAAAACTTCTATATTAAATAATTTTCTCTTATCTTTTAAAAATGAATATGAGATACAAACAGAAACAAAAAAAATAAATCAAATAAAATATATAACTCAAATAGGAATAAAACCACCTTTTTTTGCTTTATCTGTTTCAAGTAAAGAAAAAATAAAAGAACATCATTTACGACAATTTATTAAAGCACTTCGTGAAAAATTTGTTTTTTATGGTGTTCCAATTAAATTAAAATTTTTATATTCAAAAAAACATAAAGAATGAAATATCAAATTACATTAAATAAAAATGAATTTGAATTTTTAATTATTGGTGGGCTTCTTTATTTATCAAATAATTCTTCTATTCCATTTAATGAGGAAAAAAAATTTTTTGGTGAAAATTATGGTATATTTAGAATTTTTGATAAAAAAGAAAATAATGCTATAATCAAATCTTTAATTTATTCTAAATTTCCTATTTTAATTATTAAATATAAAGAAAAAGCAAAAGCATATTTTTTTAATCCAATAATAAATAACGCTATTTTATCAATAAGTTTAAAAAATTTTGATGATGAATTAATATTAGAATTTTTATTTACTGAACATTTAATATTTTTAAAAACAGAACCTTTAATTAGCAATTGGGAAGAAAAAAAAATAATTAAATTTGATGAACAATTATTACATATAAAAATTTTTGAAAATAAAAATTGGTTGCAAATTTTATATGACATTGTCAGAGAAGAATTAAGTAAAATAAATGAATTAGAGGAAATATCACTTGATTTAAACTTATTAAAAGAATCAGTTTTTGCAACAAGATTTTTTCTTAATAGAATTTTCGATTATAAAAATTTAATTCATTCTGAATTTATTTTTAATGATTGTTCATTAAATTTTGGTGGCATAGAACTCTTTTCACTTTTAACTTATGAATTTTATCGTGTTTATAATTATTGTAGATTTCCAGTTTTAAAAAATGATTTTGATTTAGGTATTAAAATACTTGAAAATTTGATTAGTAAAAAATTTTATGAACAAATACCTGAACTTAATAATTCAATTGTTTTTCATAATACAATTGGGAAGAAAAAAAATAACGAATTATTTGCTCATACACAATTTAATACTGGTCTTACTGGCTATCCTGGTGGTCAGGCTACAATTATAAAAATAATTGGTAAATTACTGAATGAAATTGAACTACCTGATGAATTAAAAAATAATTTATCTAATATCTTTTTTAATTCTTTAAAATTTCTTGATTATTTTTATAATTCAAATGGTTATTCTTATACTTACCCATTATTTCCAGCAAATGAAAATGAATTTTATAAATGTGAAAGTTCACCACATATTATTACAATAGGAGGCACAGCAGAAGCAATAAATGCTTATTTAGAAGCATATAAATTTACACAAGAAAATAATTATTTTGATAAAGCACTTGAATTATTAGAAAAAATAAATCCAGATGATGAAAATAATTTTTTTTATGGCTATGGATTTTTACGAGATGCAAATTATAACGAAATTGATGGTGTTTCTGCTATTCCTTTAATTTTTGCTAATATTGACACATACAAAATTACACAGGATATAAAATATCGTGATAAAGCAGAAGCATTAGGTTTTTATTTATTAACTTTCCAATATTTTTATGAAACAGAAAAATTAAAAATCAAATTTTATGTTGACCCTATGGCTAAATCTTTTGCTCCAAGATTAGCTATCTGGGATACTTTATTATGGGCTGAAGCATATTTTGAATTATATAAACAAACAAAAAAATTTTTCTGGTTTAGATTATTTAAAATTACATTTTATTCTGCGTTAAAATATCAAAGTTCGGTTTCTGGGGGTGTTCCTGAATCTGTTCCTTTTAATTTTATTGATGGTCTTTCTGAAATTAAAATTGAAAATGGTATTTCTTGCTGGATAAATATGATTGCACAAAAATATTGTGAATTCACTAATAATATTCTACTTTTTGAAAATGATAATTCTAATGAGAAAAATTATTTTGATGTAATTGAAAATAAAATTAATATAAACTATTCAACTATTTATTATAAAGAAAAAAGAATTACCAAAATAAAAAATAAATTTAAACGAATTGTCCCTAAATTTATCAAAAGATTAATTAAAAAAATTTTTATTCTGGATTATAAACTTTATAAAAGTTCAAATTCAAAATTTAATTTTTCTACCTTAAAAAAATTTGAAGGTTCAACAGAAAAAATTTATTTCAATTATTTAAAGAATAAAAATACTATAGAAATAGAAATCAGCTGTAATGATAAATATGATGTAATAATAAATAATGTTTTTATAATTTTAACATTTATAAAAAATGAAATAATTGATGTTAAATCAGATGAGAGAATAAAAGAAAATATAAAGAGTTTATATTTAACATTTGATAATTATCAAAAAATCAAAATTACATTTAATGATTTTGCTATTGATAATTTTTCCTTTTTAAAAAATCAATTATTATTAGATGTATCATTAAAAGCAAATTGGAATAATAATGGAAAATTTTCTGATAAAATAAAATTCTTTAATTGCAATTAAATTATTTATGTTTTATCTTATGTAAATGTTGATATAATTTTACCACCACTGATTCCTTGTGTTTTATTGCTATTTTTGGACATAATTCAGAACAACAAAAACATTGAATACATTTGTCATAATCAAAATATGGATAATTATCTTTTTTACTAATTGCATTTACTGGACATGATTTTACACATAAAAAACATTGTGAACATTTTTCTTTTATTAATTCTGGTTTTATTGAAAAAACTTTTGCGCCTATTTTATATGCTATACCAGGCAATATATTAAATAATATATTTGTTTTTGGTATTTTGAATTGTTCGTATGATCTTATTTCATTCGCTATAATATTTATCTTATCAACTTTTAATAAACCCTTTTTTTGAGATATTAAAATTGATGGTATTTGTTCTGGTTTCGCTTTTACTAAATTCGCTATGATATAATCAACTTCATAAATTGAATTGCCAATTATTATTGTATTTAATTTGATTTTATCACCTGCTGTTGGTCCTGAACCCTCCATTCCTATTATGCCATCAACTATATTTAATATTATTTTTGGATTTATTTTTTCTGAAAAATAAATCATTGCTTCTGAAAAATCATAACTCGTTTGAAATTCACTATGATATTTTATTTTATACATTCCAGGTATAAAACCAAATAAATTTTTTACTGCACCAGTTAATACTGTCAATGTATGTGTTTTTAATTTTGGTATATTTATTATATAATCAAAATCATTTAATACATTTGCTAAATAAATTGGTCTATTTTTAAATTCTATTTTTAACAGAGGAAAATCTGTAAATTTTATTGTCTTAATGTTATATTTATTTGCTAATTCGTTTATACCAGTTATTTCATATAATTTATTTAAATCATTATATGGTGCACCTGGATTATCGCCTATAAAAATTTTTAAATTAAAATTTTTTAAATATTTTATTATTGCTTCTATTACTTTTGTATGTGTTGTTATATTTTCATCAGGTTTTCGTATTGAAACAAGATTTGGTTTTAATAATATTTTTCTCCCATCTTTAAAAACATTTTTCTCATCTATATATTGTTTTATATTTTCAGAAAAAATTTTATATATTTTTTCTAAATCATAATTATCACAAAAATATGTTCCGACTTTCATTTTTTATAAATTAATCTTATTGTTCGAAAATATAAAAATAACAATGCAAGTATTTTTATATTTGTAAACATTAATAAAAATTTATTCTGTGTAAAAATTTTATGGTCATACGGAATTTTTAATGCAATAATAATAAATAATATTATTACAAAAAAATCAATATTTTTCACTTCAACAAAATAACGAATAAATAATAAAAACGAAAAAATTAATATTGTATAATGATATTCCCAATTAATAGAATGAATTAAAACAGTAAAAATAAAAAGTAGATTAAATTGCAAAAAATATTTATCATCAACTTTTTTATATTTATATAAAACATAAAAGGTAAAAATAAATAAAAATAATTTAGTAAGTAATGAACCATAAATAGCAAGAAAAGTTGAAGATATTATATTTACCGTTGCTTCATTATCAGGTAAAAATAAGCGTTTAAAAAAAGCATCAATAGATTGTATATATGGCATTGCACTCGCACCTTCAAAAAAAAGATTTGGTATAACTACAGTATAATATTTTAATACAGGCTGATAACCAACAAAAAAACAAGGAATAAAAACACTCACAATAAAAAAAATATAAGTAATAATAAAAATCTTAATTTTATTTTTTAGTAAAAAATAAAGAGTTAAAATAATTGGTTGAATACTTAATGCAATAAGCAAACTTAATAAAAATGATGCAGAAAATTCTTTCTTTTCAAGAATACAAATAAAAAAAAGAACATATAAAAATAAAAGAATTAATTTGATATTACCATATCTCAAATTATCAATTAATGGTTTATAAAAAAGAATAAAAACAGTAATTAACAAAAATATAAAATCAAAATTTTTATAAAAATATTTTTTAACAAAATACAAAATTAAACAGAGCGAAATATAATTTATAAAAAACCAGATTTTTTTCGATGTAGTAAAATCTTTTACTAAATAATAAAAAGGTGAAAATAATAAAGCTACAAAAGGTTGATAAGTAAATGAACCATTGAAAGGAACATTTATTTTTTTTTCAAAGTCATAACCATATAATTTATCAGGCATTTTAAAAAAAATATTGCCAGCAATGTAATTTACTTTAAAATCAATATATCTTGATTGCTCTATTTTGGGTTTTAAATAAAAAAAAGAGATAAGGATAATTAATAAAAAAAGAAATGTTAAAATTATTTTTTTTAATTTCATTTCTTATTATGTTCATTTAATCCTAATTTACTTCTCTTTGGTTTAAATCTTAAATAAATTTTGCTATCTGTTTCAATTGACTCATACATAGCATTTATAAGTTCAATTGATTTTCTGCCTTCCCATCCATCAACAAAAACTGGTTTATTATTTAAAATAGAATCAACTGCATTTTTTAAATACTCTAAATGTCCAAAACCATAAACATTTGGCGGATTCTCCGAATATTTTGTTTTTACTTCTTCATCTTCTGGCAATTTATCTTTAAATTCCCAGGTTTCAATTTTATTAACAGCAAAACCAGAAATTACTACTGTTCCATTTTCACCTAATATGCTAACAGAACCTTCTAAATCTTTTGGTCTTGTGCAGGTTGTTGCTTCTACAATACCAAGTGCACCATTCTGAAAATTCAATATTGCAGCACCTGTATCTTCTACTTCAATATTATGTAATCTTGTAATGCCCTGTGCAAAAACTGACTCAACAGGTCCGACTAACCATAATAATAAATCAATATGATGTGAAGCCTGATTTGTAAAAATACCTCCATCATCTTTCCATGTGCCACGCCAACTATCACTATCATAATATTTTTGGTCTCTGCACCAGCGCACTCTTACGGTTGCTAAAACTATTTTTCCAAATCTATTTTTCTCTATCGCCTCTCTTAATTTTATTACTGGTAAATTAAATCTATTTTGTTTTACTACAAATAATTTTACATTATTTTGCGAACAGGTTTCTATCATTTTATCAGCATCATCTAATTTTAATGCCATTGGTTTTTCTACTATGATATGCTTCTTATATTTTCTGGCTATATCAATTGTAATTTCAGCATGCGAACCTGATGGTGTTAAAATATCTACTACATCTATTTCTTCATTTTTCAACATTTCATCATAAGAATAATAATATTTTATATTATACTGCTTGCCTGCTAATTCTGCCTTTTTTTTATCTATATCACATGCAGCAACTATTTCAACTTCTGGTATTTGTAATAATGATTGAAAATGCTTATATGATATTCTTCCACAACCTATTATTCCAAATCTTAATTTTTTATTCATAATTATTATCCTTTATTTTTACTAATTTCTAACATTCTTTGTATTGCTTTTCTTGCTTTTGTTGCTATTTCATCTTCTACTGTTATTTCATATCTCATCTCTTCCATTGACCATAATACATTTTCTAATCTTATTTTTTTCATATTTGGACAAATTATTCTTTCATTCACTGATAAAAATATTTTATCAGAAAAATTTTTTTGTAAATAATATATTAATCCATTTTCTGTTGCAATTATAAAAATTTTCTTATTTGAATTTTTTACATAATTTACCATTCCACCAGTTGAAGCAATAACATCAGCAATATTCTGGACTTCAAGTGAACATTCTGGATGTGCTAACACTACAGCATCTGGATATTTCTCTTTTATATTTAATATATCATTTTTATTTATTAATAAATGCGTAGGACAATAGCCATTCCATATTATAAATTTTCTTTTTGTCATTCGTTCTGTATATAATGCAAGATATTTATCTGGTATAAAAATTATTTTTTTATCAGGTGATATTGAATTAACGATTTTTATTGAATTTGCCGATGTGCAACAAATTGTTGATTCTGCTTTTACATCTGCATTTGAATTTACATAACAAACTACTTCAATATCTTCATCTTTATATTGATCTTTTAATGATATTAATTGTTCGCGTGTTATCATTTCAGCCATTGGACAACCTGCATATAAATCAGGTAATAATACTTTTTTATCTGGACAAATAATTGCCGCAGTTTCTGCCATAAATTTAACACCACAAAATATAATTACATCAGCATTTGTTTTTTCTGCTTCTAAACTTAAGCCAAGTGAATCACCAATAAAATCAGCAATTTCCTGCACTTCACCTAATTGATAATAATGAACTAAAATCACTGCATTTAATTTCTTTTTTAATTCTAATATCTTTTCTATTATTTTGTTTTTTGTATTCATTTTGTTTTACTTATAGTTTCTTCTTTATATAAATTAAAACTTACAATTGAATATTCGATATCTTCTGCTTCAACATTTAATGCACCTTTTAACTCAAATTTTTTTCGTTCCATTGGTTTTATTGGAAAATCTGATATTATGTATCTTTCAATCATATTTATAATCTTTTTATTTTGATTTAAAAAATTTATTTTTACTTTTACCCAATTATAACTATTATCAGTATGATTTATTACATCGCCTGTTATTGCAAAAGTTTTAAATGGATTTATACCTTCTGTCTTGAAATTGACATTTGCCAATTGTAAAAATAATACTTTATCTCCATATTTATCAGGATACAATATTTTTAACCGTTCTAATAATAAATCAATTGTATTTCTTAATGCTTTTAATGTATCTTCATATTTCATATCATTAAAATACTGTTCTGCAATCATCAAATTTGTCTTAAAATCATTATAAAATTTTGTTTGTTCTATTTTTCTTGAGATATAGATTTTTAATTGGATTTCAGGATTTATAAATTTTTCTTTTAAATAATTTAAAATTTTCTCTTTTGCTTCTAATAATGTTAATCCTTCTACTTTTGTCCTGATTATTAATTTCGACTCTATATAACCATCATTACTTACTGTTAATAATAAATCATTATATTTTGGATTTATAAAAATTACTTTTAATATATCACCTTTGCCTATAATATATTCTTTTTCACTTTCTTTAAATTTTGGTTCTGCACTAAATATAAAAGTTTTTGTTAATAAAATCAAAATAATTATTTTTATATTTTTACATCTTACCAAGTGTAAAATAAAATGTAACAGTTTCTGTTTCATAAGAACTTTCACACCAAATTTTTCCTTTTAATGTTTCTATTATTTTTTTGCAATTAAATAAACCAAGACCAGAACCTTTTATATGTGCATCACGCTCTAATCTCTCAAATTTATTAAATATCTTATCAATCTTATCTGGTGGTATTGGTTTACTTTTATTTCGAACATAATATATTTGTTGGTCATCCTTTTGTAATACTCCATAATAAATTACCGAATTTGGATAAGAATATTTTATAGCATTATTTATTAGATTTTGATAAATGATTTTTAATAATTGTAAATCTGAATGAACTTTCGTGAATCCATTACTTGTTTCATTTTGAATTGTTAATTTTTTCTCACTTAATAATTTTTGCTGGTCTTCTATTGTTGGATAGATTACATCATTTAATAAATCTATTTCCTGAATTTTTGGTTCAATTTCTCCTTGATCTAATTTTGCTAAATTTAAATAATCATCAATCATATTTTTCATATTCACTGCATTTCTATGTATTACATTTAATGCCTGAACCTGTTCCTCTGTTAAATTTTTTTCTTCATTGTTCTTAAATAATTCTGATAAACTCATTATTGAAACTAATGGATTTTTTAATTCATGTGAAATAAAACCAATCATATCAAGATATTGTGTATTTTTGTATTCTAATTCTTTGTTAGCAATTTCTAAATCTCTTTTTATGATTAATAATTCATTATTTTTTTGTGCTATTATTATATTTAATTGTTGTGTTTTATCTTTGAATTTTTTTATTACTTCAAATAAATAATATAAAAAAATAAAACTAAGTATTTTTAAAAATTCTATTTTTCTTATATAATTATTTATGCTTGCTTCACTTAATAATATAACGGCATAATAAAATAAAATAATTAAAATCAGTAATAATAAAGCACCAATTTTGTTGTATTTATAAGATATTATAAAAATTATAAAATAGAATAAAAAATAAAAAGGACTAAATACATCACCAGTTATATATGTGAAAATAGATAAAAATATTATATCAATAATAAGTGAATAAAACTCAATTTTGTCGTTAAATTTTTTGTGTTTAACTAAATTTGAATAAAAATTATTTAACAAAAACAAAATAATTAAAAGTATAACTGATGGAATAAATTTAATATTGAACCAATCAAAAAAATTGAAAATAAGCAAAATAAAAAATATTGCGATAACAAACAAAAAGCGGTATTTTATCAATGATTCATAAGAAAGAATCTGTGTATCAGAAATTATTTGTAAAATAAATTTATCAATTAAAGTATTTCGTTTTTTCATATTTATAAAGAATAATAAAAATTAGTAAATAATATATAAAGAAAAAAATAAAAATCAAATAAAAAATTTTTATAAATTTTTTTCAAAATAATTTCAAAATATCTTATCAAAAATAATGTAAAAAATTATTTTTCTTATTAATGAAAAAATTTATTTTATTTATTTCAAAATTTTATCTCTATATTCAATAATTCTTTTTTGCATTTGTAAATGTTTTGCCCAATTCTGTTTTATTCTGCTTAAATTAGGCAATTTTGATAAAAAATCTAAAAATTCATCTTCAATTATTGATGGTTGTGCTGTCCAAAATTTTGTGCCAGGTAATGGTAAAAAAATATGTGGATGAATTAATACATTATATTTTTTTAATAATTGTTCAATTAATTTTTTAGTTAATTCTCTATCTTCTTTTTTTTCTTCTGGTAATCCAAATAAAAAATCTATTATTGGTATTAAACTAAATTTATTTGCTAATTCAACGCTTTCTACCATTTTGGCTATACTGATATTTCTATTTATTTTTTTTAATATTCTTTCACTGCCTGATTGAAATCCAATTGATATTTTTTTATTTGAACAATATTTTTTTATTATTCTTAATAAATCTTCTGTTATAAATTCTGGATGTAGTTCTGATGGAAAATGACCAAAGCAAATTTCAAGTTCACTATTTGTTTTTACATTCTCAAATAATTCAATTAAATAATTTAAATCATTATAAAAATAATAATTTCCAATAGGTGCAAGAAAAGTAATTAATTTTCTTTTTGTATTAAGAACATATTTTAAATATTTAATAATTGAAGAAGGTGAAAGAAATCTCACTTTTTTAAATAATTGTGAAGTTTGACAATAAAAACAAGATTTAATACAACCACGCATAATTTCAACTGGTGTAATTAAATTTTGATTATATGCAAAAGGAATAAAATCATCAAGATTTATTAAATCCTGATTTTCATAAATATTTTTATTAATTTTATTATTTTGCAAATCGTATAAAAAATTCAAAAAAATTTTTTCACCTTCACCAACAAAAACAAAATCAAAACCTTCATTTAAAGTCTCGATAGGTAAAGCAGAAGTGTGTGGTCCACCTGCAATTGAAATAACATTTTTAAATTCTTTTATTTTTTTGTTTAATTCACACATCTCGAAAAAATCAGATGTAGTAAATGAAAATACAAATATTATTTGATTTTTTCTTGATTTTATGAACTCAAAAATATTATTATGATATGCTAAAAAATATGATTGCTGCTGAAATGGTGTATTTATTAATGTAGCAGCCAACTTTGAAATCGAATATAAATTATGTCCATTAAAATAAAATACTATATCAAACATAAAAAATTTTATTTGACAAAAATTATAATAAATAAAAAAATAATAAATTATGGAAAATAAATCAAATAGAAAAGCAATTTTTTTGGATAGAGATGGCACAATTATAAAAGACAATCATTATGTCCATAAAATAAAAGATGTTGAATTTTATAAATGTACTTTTGAGGCATTACGAAAAATGCAGGAAAAAGGTTATTTGCTTTTCATTACTTCTAATCAAGCAGGAATTGGACGAGGTTATTATACCGAAAAAGAATATTATGAAGTAACAAATTATATTTTAAATGAATTACTAAAGAATGGTGTAAAAATAACAAAAACATATTTTGCACCATATTATGAAAATGCAATTGACCCTAAATATCGACAAGGTGAGCATTTAAGAAAACCAAATATCGGTATGTTACTTTTAGCACAAAAAGAGTTTAATATTGATTTTAAAAAAAGTTTTATGATTGGTGATAAGATTACTGATATTATTGCAGGTAAAAATGCTGGTTGTAAGACTATATTTGTTTTAACCGGGCAAGGTAAAAAAGAATTAGAATTTACTGATGATTGTGAACCTGATTATATTTGTAAAGATATTGGTGATGCAGTGAGATATATATAAATGAAAGAATTTGAATTAATTGACAAAATAAAAAATCTATCAAAAAAAATAATAAATAAAAATTATATTAAAAAAAGCATTGGTGATGATTGTGCTGTTTTACCTTTTTCAAAAAAACACGATTTATTAGTTTCTACTGACCAAATTATTGAAGATACCCATTTTAAATTAGATTGGTATAACCCTTCTGAATTAGTAAAAAAAGTTTTATATTCAAACATAAGTGATATAAATGCTTGTGGTGGATTTCCTTTTGCCTGTCTTTTAAGCGCTGGTTTATCTTCAAAATTTTCTGATAACTATTTAATGCAATTTATAAAATCATTAAATGCTGAAACAAAAAAATTTGAGATTGATTTAATCGGCGGTGATACTTGTTCTGCAAAATATAATTATTTTACTATTACTTTATTTGGCTTTGTAGAAAAGAATGAAGCAATTTTTCGTAGTGGTGCTAAATCAGGTGATTATGTTTATATTACTGGTGAACCTGGCTTGTCTGATGCTGGATTATTTTTATTATTAAATAACGAAACTCTTGATTCACAATATAAAAAATATCTGGTTAAAAAGCATTTAATTCCATCAATTATTCAAAATAAAAATGAGCTTAAAAATATTTTTAATGATGCTAATTCAATGATTGATTTAAGTGATGGTTTATCAAGTGAATTAAATCACATAGCAAGAGAAAGCAAGAAAAAAATAATTATTAAAAAAGATTTAATTCCAATAAATAAAAATTTAAAATTGTTTTGTAAGGATTATAATAAAAATATTTATAAAATAATTTTTAGCGGGGGCGAAGATTATTATTTGGTTTTTACTTCAAATAAAAAAATTTTAAATAAAAATATTTATTGCATTGGTTGGGTTGAAAATGGGGCTGGCGTTTTCTTATTTGAAAAAGATAAATATACAAAAATAGATCGCACAGGTTTTGAACATCAAATAAATTAAAAAAATAAATTAAAAAAATTTAAAAAATTTTTTGAATAAAAAATAAATATAATTGTTTTATTTAATAAACAAAGGCAGACGAGTTAAAATGAATAAATACGAAAATTTAAATGATGATGATTTAATAAAACTATATAAAAAAGGTGATAAAATGGCTATGCAATTTTTAATGGAAAAATATCATCAGTATCTATTTAAAATTGGTTATTCTTTTTTAAATAATAAAGAAGATATTGAAGATTTAATTCAGGACACTTATATAAAAATAATCAAAAATATAAAGCAATATAAAATGAATAATTATTTTAAATACTGGATAACACGAATGTTAAAAAATAACATAATAAATTTTTATAAAAAGAAAAAAATAAATGTTCTTGATGAGACACAACTTTTTGCTTTAAATAATGTAGAAGATAATAGCCCTGATACAATGATACAATTATTAAATGAAGAACGAATTGCAATAATAAATTCAATAATAAATGAAGAATTAAAAGAAGAAAAAAAGAAAATAATCGAAATGAAATTTAATGAAAATTTAAAAGCAAAAGAAATAGCTGAAAAATTGAAAATGCCATTAAATACAGTTTTAACTTCAATTCATTATTCGCTAATTAAAATTAAAGATAAATTAAAAGAAAAAGGCTATTTATCAAATTAAAGGAGAATAGATTATGTGTAAAGAATTTGAAGAAAAAATTATAAATTATTTAATTGGTGAAATAGAAAATGAAAATGAAAAAAAAAATATTTTAAAACACATAAATGAATGTGAAAGTTGTAATGTATATTTTAATCAAATGCTAAAAACAATAAATTATACAAAAGAAACAATTTTATATAATAAGACAAAATTCGATATTTTTAAAATTGAGAAAAAAATCAGGATGAGAAAAATTTTCAAAAGGTTTTTATTAGGAAGCTCGATTGCGGCAGCAATTATGTTTATTTTCATTATTGTTCCTTATTTTAAAAATATCTCAAAAAAGGAGGTGATTGAAATAAATAAATTTAATCAATTTTCTGATGCATCATTTGCAATTGAGTATAATAATAACGAAAATTATTTTGAAAACAAATTCGCTAATCTTGAAGAAAAATATTTGTTAATCAAAGAAGAATTTAATGAATAATTAAAAGGAGGTAATAAGAAATGAAAACAAATTTAATTTTAATTTTTTTAATAATATTTGGAAGTCTAATATTTGCTGGACAAATGCAAATGGCGAATTCTTTTGATAATGAATTTGATATGAAAATGTGTGATTATCTGGCATTTAAAAATGAAGATTTTGGACCAGACGGACCACATTTTGACCGTAAACAATCTGGAAAATTTGAGGATAGTAATGAGAGACCTTTTTATGGTAAAAATAATAAAGGTTTTAAAAAAGGTAGAGGTTTAGGTTTTGATAAAGAAGTTGAAGAAAAAATTTTAGAAGAATGTAAATCAAAATATCCAGAATTTCATAAATTCTTATTATCAATAAAAGAAAAAGACGAATTTTTTTACAGAAAAGCATTGCACGAATTTGGTAAAAAAGGTTTTATGATGAAAAGTAGAATGCTTGCTGAATCAGATGAATTTAAAGCATTAAGTGAAAAAGAACTTGAACTTGAAACAAAATTATTACCAAAAATTTATGAATATCGTAAATCAAAAAGTGATAAATTACAGAAGGAAATAACTGATTTATTAAATGAGCAATTTGATATTAGACAAAAAAAATTTGAAATTATGCTTAATTTTCATAAACAAGAAATAGAGAAAATGCAAAAAGACCTTGAAGAAAGAAAGAATAAAAAAGAAGAATTAGTAAAAGAACAATTTGAACGAATAACAGAAATTGGAAGAAGAGGCGATCGAATGAATCTTAAAGATAGATGGTAACATTTTTCTCCTCTATATCATAGATTAATGGGTTGTCCTTGTAGGAAGGACAACCCATTTTTTTTATAATTTTTTTATTTGACTTATTTTTATTTTTATTTAATATTTTTACTTAACTATGGAAAAAGAAAAATTACAGGAAATAAGTAAAATTTTTTTAGAAAATAATCTAACAGAATTATATATTGAATATAATGGTGAAAAAATATTTTTAAAAAAAGAAGAGAATGTTTATATACAGCCAAAAGAAGAAAAAAAGATAAGTTATGAAAAAATACTTAAAAAAGAAGAAATAAAAGAAAAAAGCGACCAAGAAGATAAAAATACAAAAATAATTAAAAGCCCAATAACAGGCACATTTTATAGTGCACCAGCTCCGAATGCACCACCATTTGTAAATATTGGTGATAAAGTTACCAGTGATAAAGTTCTTTGTATTATTGAAGCAATGAAAATAATGAATGAAATAAAATCTGATTGTTCGGGCATCGTTAAAGAAATATACATTAAAAATGAAGAGACTGTTCAGCAAGGAACTCCTTTGTTTAAAATTGAATTAGAATAATAATGATAAAAGGCGCAATTGTCACTTTAATATTACCTGATGATGATATAAATGAAACAAACAATTCGATAGAAGAACTAAAATTATTATGTGATACAGCAGGTCTTACAATTATCGAGACATTTATCCAAAAAAGAGATAAAATTGATCCCGCATTTTATATTGGTAAAGGTAAAGTTTTGCAAATCAATGGTTTAATAAAAAAAAATAATATTGAATACATAATATTTGAAAAAGATTTATCACCAACACAATTAGCAAATTTACAAGATGAATTTAATATTCCAGTATTAGATAGAACTGCATTAATATTAGAAATATTTAGACAACGAGCAAAAACAAATGAAGCAAAATTACAGGTTGAATTAGCAAAATTATTATATGATTTACCTCATTTAAAACAAAAAAAGACAGTTACCTTTTCACAACAAGTTGGTATAAAAGGATTAAAAGGACCTGGTGAAAAAAAATTAGAATTAGATAAAAGACAAATAAAAAGAAGAATATTAATTTTAAAAAAGAAATTAGCAAGAATAAAAAAAATTCGGCAAACACAAAGAATAAATAGAAAAGATTTTATTACTATTTCTTTAATTGGTTATACTAATTCTGGAAAATCAACTCTACTAAAAACTTTAACAAAAGAAGATGTTTTTATTGAAGATAAACTATTTGCTACACTTGACCCAAAATCTTGTAGATTAACTTATTTCACTGATAAAAAAGTAATTATTACTGATACTGTTGGTTTTATTAGAAATTTACCGCATTCTTTAATTGAAGCATTTAAAGCAACTTTAGAAGAAGTTATTCATTCAAATATTTTAATTAATATTGTTGATATTTCAAAGAAAGATTTTAAAAAAGATATAGATGCTGTTTATGATGTTTTAAAAGAATTAAATGTAAATGATAAACCTATTATTACTGTCTTTAATAAAATTGATAAATTAGAAAAAAATTATTTATTAAATCAAATATACTCTTATCCAAATGCTGTTTGTATTTCCGCTATTTATCGTCAAAATATTGATTTGTTATTAGAAAAAATAAAGGAAGTAATTGAAAAAAATTGTTTATGAAAAATATCACAAAATTAAAATCACTATTTTATTTTTTGTTGATTTTCATTTTTTCTTTTTCTGGATTTTTTTATAATCTTAAAATTTTGGTTAAAAATATAAATTATAAATTTAATACTTCTATTCTGGTTGAATTATGTTTTCTATCTTTTTTATTTTCGCTTTATTATTTCTTTTTCTTAAAAAATCTTTCAATAAATTTTTTTAATTTTATAAAAATTATTCTACCTTTTATTATTTTTTTATTTATTGCTTTTTTAATATATTTAGATATTTTTAATTTTTCTATTCATCATAGATTTACAAATCCTTCTGGTATAAATAAACATTTATTTGGTTTAAATTTAATCTTATTTGTATCTCTAAATTTTTTGAATGCTGGATTTTTACTATATAATTATTTTATTGATTTTAAAAAATGTTTAATTTTCTTTCTATTATCTGCTTTTATTTTATATTCATTTATTGCTTTCTGGACTACTTTTGATGGTGATCATGGTGATGAATGGGTTTATCGGCTTATGAGCCTGAGTTTTTATTATGATTTTGATTTTAATCTTATAAATAATTTAGAAAAAAAATATTTTAATACTGGCGGTGTTATGCAAATTGCACCAGATAAAGTATATGCTAAATACTATCCTCTTTTTCCTATAATTATTTCACCTGTTTTTCTTTTTGAAAAAATATTTTTTAATAATGGTATCTTTTTTCTTTGCCAGAATATCGGTTCACCTATTGTCCCTTTTAAACTCTCTTTCTTAATTAGATTTGTAAATGTTTTATTTTCTCTTCTAATTATTTATTTTTTTATTCTTTTGCTAATAAAATTTTTTGATGTTAAAAAAATAAATTGGTTTTTATTATCTCTATTATTTTTACTTTCCCCTTTTTCGATTTATTCGTCTCAAATTTATCCTGAAATTATTGCTGCTTTATTTTTACTAATTTATTTATATCTTTCAAATCAAAATAGATTATTTGTTTTTATTCTTAAATTTATTATTATTATTTCTCTAATATGGCTTCATCCTCGATATATTGTTATTTCCGCTATTTTATCCACTCATATTTTCTTTCAATTATTTAAAAACAAATCATATCTTCCTTTTTTTGTTTTTGTATTATTATTATGTTTAAATATTTTTTTATTAAAACAATACCAAAAATTATTACCTGTTAGTGATTTGAAAATAGAAGGTAATATTAAAAACTGGTTAATAAATTTCTGGAATTTTGAAAGAATAAAAAATAATTTTGATTTAACACTTTATAATTTTAAAAAAGGTTTAATATTTAATTTCCCTGCATTTTTACTCATTATTTTTGCTTTTAATTTTTATAAAAAAAATTTCATTTTTTCAATCATAAATTTTCTTTTTGCCTTTTTTATTTTTTTTATGATTTTTCAACCTTTTATTATTGGTTCTGGACATCATTCCCCACCATTAAGATTTTTCATTTTTTTATTTCCTTTAATTCTTGCTAATTATTATTATCTATTAACAAATTTAAAAAATAACTTATTTAAATTTTTTAATTACTTTATTTTTATTTCTATGTTATTTAATAGTTTTTTTGTTTTAATTTATTTAAGAATTAGATTTGAAAATATTTGGTCATTTTTATTTTAAATACCAGTAAAATCAATCTTTATAAATATTTCTTTTTCTATATTTATTTTTTGATTGAGAGTATCAATTCTATTATTTTCAATACCATAATTTTCAGTTAAATATTTTATTATGCTTTCTCTTCTATTTAAAAATATCTTTTCAATTTCTTTCTTTTTATATTCTTCATTTATCGTATAATTATTAAATTGTATTTTCATATTTTTTCGATTAATTAATAACCGCCCAATTATATCTAATCTTTTTTTGGCTATAGTTGTTAATGGCCACTGATTATTTTCATAAGGTATTTTATTAAATTCAATATCATTTATTTTATTACTATTAATAAGATACTTTATTGTTTCCAATGAAATTTTCTCATTCAAATTTTTAAAATATTTTATTATCTCGTCTTTTATTGTGTTTTGTGTGTCATTAAAATTTTTATATATTGGAATATTTATTTTAAAAATATTATTGTTATCAGTTAAAACATCGATAATAAAATCAGGTTTAAATTCATATAAGTCAAATTTTCTTGAACATAAATAATCTTTAATTAATATTTCGTTTTTGGAATTAAGTTTATTATTTATTATTTCATTCCAACTATTTAGTGTGCACCTGCCTTTTTCAAAATTTAAACCAGTATAATTTTCTAATAATGGATTTATTTCTGATAATTCTATATTATTTATTATTATATTTATTAGCCCTTTTTCAGAATTTTCAAAATTTATTTTACCTATCAGTTTCCCTTTATTATTTATCATTCCTGATATTTTGCTATTTAATCTTACTTGATTATTTTCTATTTGAATATTTATTATATCTGTTTGCATTGTATCAAAATTTATTGGTAATATTACAGTATCAAAAATTAAATTTAATTTAATAGCAAAATTATTAATGCTAATATTATCAATATTAAAATTTGCTGAAAAAAAAGAAGAATCAAAAGAAAATTTTATATCAGGAAAAAGAATTGAACTAATACTTTCTCTTGTGTCAGATTCTATTTTTTCTTCACTTGTACTAATCGTTGTATCTTCTGAAATTATTGTTGTTTCTTGTGTATCTGACACTGAAATAATTCCTGTTTCTTCTGCTTCTGTTTTTAATAATTCTAATATTTTTTCTTCAACTTCATCTTTCTTTTCTTCTTTTTTTATTCTATAATTTATTATTCCTTTTAAATCATTTATAACAATATTATTTATTTCAAAAGTTTTCTCTAATAAATTTATATCATTAATTTCTATAAATAATTTTGAGAATGAAAATAAATTATTCTTATAATTTAAAGTAGAACTATCAATATCTATTTTCCCATTTATTGTGATTATTGGTTTTTCTTCTTTTTCTATTATTATTTTTATTTCACTATTTAATTCTGAATTTATTATACTTGTTTGAAAATTGTTTTCAAAAAAACTATTCAATAATTTCAAATCAAATTTATTAATCAATGAAATTATTTCAATTTTATCTTTTGAGACATTTATTCGATTACTAAAATTAGAATTCTTATTTAATAAAAAATTAAATATTGAATTCAATTCTTTTTCTGAACTATTAAATCTATCAATTGATAAATTTATATTTTCAAATGAATATTTCTTTTCATCATCAACAATAAATTCAATAGCACAATCTATAAACCTTAAATTATTTATTACATAAATAATTTTCTTTTTTACAATATCTTCTTCTTTTTTATGAACAAGATAATCAATTAAAAAATCAAAATTTATTTGTTTATTTTTGTAAATAAATGATAATATTAAATTCTGGATATTTAATTTTTTTAAATAAATTTCAGGTTCTTTTTTAAAAAGATAAAAAAAATTTATATTGGAATTTATTGATTTGATTTTAAAAAGAATTTGAAAATCATTATTAAAGACCTGTATATTTTCTAAATCAAGATTACCAGAATATGGATTAAATGCAATACTCTCAACAAAAATTTTTAGTTTTAATTTTTCAGGTAATTTTGTTTGAATAAAATTTTTAATAAAAGATTTCAAACCAAAATAATAAATTAAGTTTAATAAAATTAATATTATTATAATTAGTATAATTTTTTTCTTCATCGCTTTAATAGTAATTCTATTTTTTCTGCTATTTCTTTTAATTCTTTTTCAAGTATTTCACCAGCATTTTCTGATTTTCTTAATGCTATTAATTCTTTTAAATATTTCTTTATTTTTCTATATGTATTAAAATATTGCAAGTATTTCAAACTCTTTTTCTCTTTTAAAATATTCTCTTTGAATTTAACTGTTTGTTCATTAATAATTTCAAATTTATCACCAATTTCTGGAATAAAAATTTTATCAAATGAAAAATTTGAAATAATTGCTTCTTTTAATCCTTTTAATTCAATATCTTCCCCATGGACTAAAAAAATATGATAAGGAAATTTAATAAAATTAGTAAGCCACGAAATAATCATTGGTCTATCAGCGTGTGCTGAAAAACTTTCCAGATTAACTATTTTTGCTTTTACTGATACTGGTTCATTATGTATTCGAACTATTTTTTCGCCATCTAAAATTCTTCTGCCTAATGTGCCTTCTGCTTGATAACCAACAAAAAGAACAATATTATTTTCTTTCCATAAATTATGTTTTAAATGATGTTTTATTCTTCCTGCTTCACACATTCCACTTGATGAAATTATTATCATTGGTCCATCAATATCATTCAATATCATTGATTCTTCTGCTGTTTTAATAAAATTAAAATTAGGTAAATCAAATGGTGTAATATCATTTTTAATAAATTGAAAAGTTTCATTATTGTAATAATGTGTATTTTTACAGAAAATTTTTGTTGCTTCAACTGCAAGTGGACTATCAATATATACTGGAATTTCAGGTAATTCATTATTTGAAAATAATTTGTTTAAGGTAAATAATAAATCCTGTGTCCTTTCAACTGCAAATGCTGGGATTATTAATTTCCCTTTTTTACTGATTATTTCCATTATTATTTTTTTTATTTCTTCTTCTTTTTTATTATTATCAATAATTTTATGGATGCGATTCCCATAAGTTGATTCCAATATTAAATAATCAGCAATTAATGCTTTTTCTGGCTTTTTAATTATTGAGAGATATTCGTGTCCAAGGTCTCCTGAAAAAATAATTTTTATTCTTTTGTTTTTCTCTTTATCAAAGTAGTAAAGTTCAATATAAGCAGAACCAAGAATATGACCTGAATTTTTAAAAATAACTTTTAAATTGTCTTTTAAAAATAATTCTTTATCATATTCAATTTTTTCAAATAATTTTAATACTTCATTAACATCATTAATTGTATAAATAGGAAATAATAATGGTCTGCCTGCTCGCTCATTTTTTTTATTTTTTCGTTTAACTTCATTTTCCTGAATATGTGCACTATCAGGTAGTAAAATTTCACACAATTCAATTGTGCCACTTGTTGCTATTATTTTTCCGCGAAATCCTTCTTTATATAATTTTGGTAATAATCCAGAATGGTCAATGTGTGCATGTGTTAATAATACATAATCAATTGTTGCTGGATTAAAATTAAATTTTTGATAATTATATTCCTGTAATTCTTTTGAACCCTGATATAAGCCACAATCAATTAAAAATTTTAAATTGTCATCTTCAATTAAATAACAAGAACCAGAAACACATTTTGCTGCCCCTAAAAATGTTATATTCATTTTTTATCCTTTAAATGATTTTAAATTTTTTTATTTTAGAATTGAGTGAATGATAATATATTTTTTTATAAATATTTTCATTCTATTTCTTTTAATATTTCTTCATTTATTTTTATTTTTGCTTTTTTCTTTAAATTTTCAAGATATTTATTCCAATTATTTTTTGCTTTTTGTAAAATGTATTCATTTCTTATATCGTCTTTTACCTGTTCATAAGAAATTACCTGTTCTTTTCTTATTTCAATTAATTTAAATATATTATATTCATCATTATTATAAATAACAGGACTAACTTCATTTTCTTTTAATAAAAGTATAGCATTTTCAAAAACAGGTTCTAATTTTTCTATATCAACAAAACCAATATCTCCACCTCTTTTTTTCGATTCAGCAATTGAATATTTTTCTGCAACTTTTTCAAATTCTTCACCATTTTTTAATTTCTCAATTATTTCATCAATCTCTTTTTTTGTTCTAACTTTAATATGTAATAAATGATATAGTCTTGGAGTAGTAAATTTATTTATATTTTTTAAATAATAATTATATAATTCACTATCACTAACTTTTTTTGCTTCATCTATTATTTTATCCTGTATTTCACTTATTAACAATTCATCTCTTAATAATTTTAATTTAATCTGAAATTCACTTGATTGTTCGATTTTCTTCTTTTTTGCGTCCTGCACTACAAGCCGATAACTAATTAAATTATTTAAAAATTTACTCTTATTTTCATAATCACTAAATTTTTTTATTGATAAAATTTTCATTAAATCCTTAAAATCTTTTATTAAGATTTTTTCTGTATTTATTTCAGCAAGAACTTCATCTTTAACTTCTATGCCTGATTCAACTTTTGTTGAATAAATAATATGAGAACAATTAGAAAAGAAAATAATAATAATAATAAAAATAACAATAAATAATCTCATTTTAAATATTAGAAAGAAGTTTTGAAATCTTCTGCCCTTCTTCATCTTCAATAGATAATGAAAATGTAAGTTTTGTGTCTTCCTCTTTTAATTTTGTTGCTTTTATATGTAAAACTAATGTATCATAAGGATTTATTGTTATATTTTTTTGTTCACCATTATATTCTTCCATATTCCCTTTTAATATTTTTAATATTGTCCAGCCACTTATATTATTTGTATTTTCTTTATTTAATGCTATCTCTTTTAAAATTAATTTTTTAAATTGTAAATTTGTTATTGTTAAAAAATACTCATTACTATTTTTACTTTTTTCTTTTAAATATAGATAAGCAAAAAATTTTTCTTTTTGTTGTGCTTCTTCTTTTTTTGCTTCTTTAATTTCTTGATTTACTTCATCTGAAATTTTATATATATCAATACAGCCACCAATTTTTTCTATTTTAAAATTCCGTTTCTCCATCACACCAACATTTATCTCTTCTGATTTTGTTTGTTTTGTATAAATTTCACTTGCTGTTTTTAAATAATTTTCACCATTTATTATATCACCACTCTGAATATATAATAAGCCTAATTCCTGTAATGCTTTATAATTATTTTCATCAAGAATAATTGCTCTTTTTAATAATTTTATTTTCTCTGATATATCATTTGATTTAATTGCTTCATCAAACCATTTTTTTGATAATTCAATATTTGATTGTGCTGCAAGGTTAATAGATAAAATAATAAAAAAACAAAATAAATAAAAAATTATTTTCATTTATTTTTCACTCCTTTTATTTTACTAATGTAATTTGATTTATATTTATCATATCATTTATCTTCTTTAAATTATTATCCAATTCTCTATAAAATAAATCATAATTTATTTCAATGTTTTCAATATTATAACCTTTCTTTTCTGGTTTACGCTGATAATTGATTATTATTTTGTCTTTGCTTTTTAGCATAAATGGAAAAGAAAATTTTTTTATGAGTTCACCAGTATTGTTATTGTCAAGTAAAAACATTGTATTTATTTCTGGTTTGCCACTTGTATAATTAATTGAATTTAATAATATATCTTCTGTCCCATTATTATAAATAACTAATTGATATTTTATTTTGTCTTCTAATTTTATGCTATCATTATCTTTATCTTCTATTACATAAGAAAGTAAATTACCAATTTTAAATAAACTTTTTTCTGTGGTTATAAATAATGGTGATTCATAAGTATAATTAAAATCTGGTAAAATTATTTTTATCTTTTTTATTGCTTTATTTGATAAAACAAATTTTTCAATATCAACAGCAATTTCAAAATTTAATTCAACAAATTCATCTGTTAATATTGAAGGACTAAAAACAACTGTTCGTTCATTTTTAATATTTATTATTTCTGATAAAAATTCATTTTTTGTTTCTGGTAATTTATTTTTAAAGCTACAAATAAAATATTTAGTTAAATAATCATTCTCTTTTATCTTATTACCTAAATCATCAACAAAATAAAATTCTTCTGGTAATTGAATAATTATATTCGGTTGTATCAAGTTTCCTTCTCTAACATTTATTTTTAATTGATATTTTCCTGCTTTAATAATCTCTTTTGTTTGTGTATTTATTGTGATTAAACCATTTGAATTATTTAATAGAATATCAAAAGCAGGTGAAGGTTGAGAAATATAATTTATTTGAAAAATATTTTTTATACTTGTTGTAATAATATCAGGTGAATAGACAACTAATTCATCCTGACCTTCTTTTAATGACATTATACTTATTAATGATTCATTCTCATTTAGTAATATCTCTTTGTATTTTCCGGTGCCAATTATTTTATTATCTTTTATTTTTAAAATTTGAACTTTGATATTTTGTGTAGTTTTTGTGGTTGTAGTTTGTAAATACCCTTTTTCTATCAATGAGACATAATCATAACTATTTATAAAATAAGAATTTTTATTATTTAGATTCCAGAATATTTTTATTGGAAATTTTACATTTTTTTCATTTTCACTTTTTATTCTGGCAATAAAAGGAATAGGTGAATTTATATAAGCATTAATATTTTGAAAATCTACTTTTTTCTCTTTTAAAGTTTCATATGAAATAATATTATCATTTTCATCAAAAACAACTGGATAAACAATGATTTCATCAGCAAATAAAAAAGAGATAAAAATTACAAAAAGTAAAAAAATACCTGATTTTTTAAACATTCATTTTTCCTCCAATTAAAATATCAATTATTAAAATAATTACTATAATTAACTTTTGGATTTTGGTCAATAAAATTTTTTTGTTTAAAGATTTTAAATTTTCAATTAATAATTTTTAATTAGATTGTGAATTAATTTTTTTTATTTTTGTTATTGGTAATCCAATTTTTTTACATTCATTTTTTACTTCTTCTTCTAACTGTTCATAAGTTCTTGCTAATAAAATTAATAATATTTCCTTTCTTTTTGATTCTGGATATTTATTCAGATATTCTTCAATTAGTTCTGGTATCTCTTTATAACTCTTTTGATAATAAGTGTTTAAAATATGAAAATATTCAACCTCACTTTCGAAGAATTTATTATTAGTATTTGTTTTAAGAAGCTCTTCAAATATTTTATCTGCTTCCTCATATTTTCCTAATAATTGTTTCATTCGAACATTTTCAATTATCTCAATAAAAGGAAATGCCTCTTTTTTAACAGTATTCCAAAAATTATCAAAGTAATATCCTTTCAATCTAAAAGGATAATCCCATCTCGCAAATCTTATTGTTAATGGTTCTAATCTTATTGCATTTAATTCATTTATTTTATTAATAATATCATTTGTTAAACTTTCACAAAATTCTTTATAATTTTTTTTATTTATTTTGAATTCATCAATATGTAAAATATAAGAGTAAATAGAATTAAATATATCAAAAGAAAATTTTTGATTATCAAGAATAGTTTCTGCAATTATTTCAACTAATTTCATTATTGGTAATAATGACCTTGATTCAAGTGAATTAAAAAAAATCATTGAATATTTAAAATTTTTATCTTTCTTTGAAAGTTGATAAATACTCTCTTTATAAATCTTATAATTATATGGGTCAAATACATACCATTTATTATTTACTTTTATTTCAGCAACAGTATGAAAAGATTCTGTATCTTCTAAATTTTTATACAAATAAATAAGATGTGCATCAAAACCAAGATGATATGCTAATGTGCATAATACCCACGCACTACGGTCACAAGCACCAGCACCGCGTATCATTAAATATAATGGCAAATCATTAAAATCATAATTATACAATATTTCAGAATTTTTAGAAATATTTATATAAACCCAATCAAATAATTCCATTATTTTTTCTTCATCACTTTTTAGATTTTGACCAATTATCGATTTTGCTATATCGTGATACATTAATGCTCTTATTATATATTTTTTTCTATACTCATTTAAATGAACATTGTAAACCTGAGTATCTGTAAAACCTTCTGTATTTTCTGCTATTTTATCAAATTCATATTTATAGCCAAATTGTTTATTTAGATTATCAACTATATTTTTTATTAATTTATTATGAAATATAGATTGTTTTAAATCGGTCGCAAACAAAATATTGCTATTTAAAATTTTCTCTATTCTTTTATCTGGTTGTTTTGTTATTATTATTTGATTATTTTTATCTTCTTTTAATGATGATATAATAAAAACAATATCATTACTATTAAAATAATTTGAAACATAATTAATGATTTGATTCGATGTTTGAGAAAGTATTTCTACTTTTTCATTGTAACTTTTTTGTTCAAATTCCTTTTGTGTTATTTTTATTTTAATTATATTATTATCGAATTCAATTAGATTATTATTGTAATCAGAACAATATAAAAAAGAAAAAGATATTAAAAAAAACAAAATAAACATTTTCATAATCATTAAATTTGAGCAATTTTTAATCCAAAATATTTTATTATTCTTTGATTATTTTTTATTTTTTTTGATAATTTATTAATAAATGGATTATTAAAATTTTTGTTATTTTTAAGAAATGAAATTTAACCTTTTTATTTTCTCTCTTTAAAAATTTTTTTATTAATATACTCGATTTTTCTACATATCTTTAATGCTGTTTCTAATGCTGTTAATCCTTCTTCACCTGATACAATAGGTCTTTTTTTTGCCTTTACACAATCTAAAAATGAATTTAATTCTAATTTTAATGGTTCTTCATTTTCTATTTTTATTTCTTTTATATCAAGCATATCTAATATTGATAATGATGGATTTAAACTCTCAATATTTTTCTTTTTATAAATATTTATTTTTTGCTGAACATAATCAAGTGAAAAATATGTATCTTTTTGAAAAATTCTAATTTTTCTTACTGGTTCAATAGTGGCACGCGAAGCAGTTAAATTTGCTATGCAACCATTTTCAAAAAATAACCTTGCATTTGCAATATCTTCTGTATTGGTAAAAATGCTTGCACCAATTGCTTCTATTTTTTTTATCTTTGATTTTACTAAACTAAAAATTATATCAATATCATGTATCATTAAATCAAGAACAATAGAAACATCAATACCACGATGTTTGAATGGTCCTAATCTATTTGCTTCTATAAAAATTGGTTCATTTATTAATTTTGATAGTGAAATTATTGCAGAATTAAAACGCTCAATATGTCCAATTTGAAAAATTAATTTATTTCGTCTCGCTATATTTACTAATTCCTGTGCTTCTTTAACTGATGGAGTTATTGGCTTTTCCAATAAAACTGATTTTTTATTTTCTAAAAAGTATTTTGCTACTTCATAATGCATTATAGTTGGCACAACAATACTGACTGCATCAATATTATCTAATATTTCTTTATTTTTATAATCAGTATAATATTTAACTTTTAACTTTTGACTTATTTCTCTGGCTTTCTCTTCATTAATATCAACTACACAGAATAAATTAGAATTTTCTAATTCAGAATAAACTCGTGCATGATGCTGTCCTAAGTGTCCTACTCCAATAACTGCTGTTCTGATTTTTTTTTCTTCCATATTTTCACCTTTTTTAAAAATCAAAAAAATATTTTTTAATCATTTCAAAATCATATATCCTTTTATGTGTTAAATTAAAATTTCCTTTATAATCAATTTTTAAAACTCCATAAGTTGGTAATTTTTTATATCTTGATGGTCCAATTGCACCTGGATTAAAAAAAACTACATCTTTATATTTTTTTTTAAATGGTATATGAGTATGTCCAAATAAAACAAGTTTTACATCTGGATATTTTTTTAATATTACATTATTATAAAAATATTCTAAATTTGTACTTAACTCGTGTAAAATAAGAATTTGTAAATTATTTATTTCCAATAAATTTTCTGCTGGAAAATTATCTTCTGTTTCTGCTGATTCTACATTACCATGCACACCATATACTGGCGCAAATTCCTGTAATTCATATATTAAATCCATTGAACTAATATCACCACAATGTAAAATTAAATCAATATTTTTTAACTTTGAAAAAAATTGTGGATGTGGATCAGAATGAGAATCTGATATAACAATTATTTTTATTTTTGGCTTTTCTATTTTTAGCATTTTAAATTTTATACTTAATTTTATACCATATTATTCCAGCAATTTCATATATCAAAAATTTTAATTTTACTTTTTTCTTACCAAATTCAAATTTTGAATAAGGAACAATTGAATTATATATTATACTATTACTTTTTTTAAAAGTCAAGTAAGCGCGCAATGAATGTGGTGGTGTGGTAACTAAAATCACTCTTTTAAATCTTTTTTTTCTTAATATTTTTTCAACTTCTAAAAAATTTGTATAAGTATTATATGAATTTTTTTCTAATATTAAATCATTTTCATTTGCTAATAAATACTTAATTAAAAATTCTTTCATTATTTCTGCTTCACTTTTTTTTCCTGTTTCTTTATCTGCTTTACCACCAGATAAAATTATTTTATCTGCAATTTTATTTTTATATAATGTCCAACCCCATAATAATCGCTCTGCTGTTATACTACTTACTGTATTGTTCACTGAACCAGCACCTAATACTACAATTGCATCACTTTTCTTTATAGATGTGTGTATTTCAAAGAATGTTGCAATAAACTCAAGATTCAAAAAAGTAATTATAAATGCAGGTAAAAAATAAATAATTAAAAGTAAAACTCTGCACAAAATATTTTTAATTAGATTCAAAAATTTCACAAATTGCTTCCTGGATATTATAAAATTTATAATCAGGAAAAAGTTCTAATAATTTTTTATTTGTTGCTAACCAATATCTATGTTTTAATTCTTTAACTTTGTCAGTATTAAAAATATGCGGTCTTTGCTTTATTTTACATAATAATTCATTCATATTTGCTAAAAATGAAATAATTGTAAATGGAATTTTTATTGTTCTTATTTTTTTGTTAAAATATCTTGCAAGTGTTAATGCAAAAGATGAATTACTATAAATCATTCCATCATTAACAAATAATATTTTATTATATGACTTTTCTTCTGTAATTAACTTTGTTGTAATATTGACTAAATCCTGAACATAAATCAAATTAAAGTAATTTTCTGTTTCATCAAATTTAATATTAAATCCTAATTTAACTAATTTATAAATATTTTTAAAATCTTCATCACCTCTACCAAAAACAGCAGAAGGTCGTATTATAGTCCAATTAAAAAATTCTTTTTTTGAAAGTAAATATTTCTCTGCTTCTAATTTTGCTTTGCCATATAAAGATACTGGTGTAGGTTTATTTTCTTCTGTTATACCTTCTATATTATTTGCTGGTCCTGCTGCTGCTTGTGATGAACAATAAATAAATCTTAATTTTGTGTTCTGCTTTCTTAATAATTCATCAATTAAATTTTTAGTTCCAATAAAATTTCCTTTGGTATAATCATCAGGATTAATTGCTTTTGTAATGCCTGCAAAATGAAGAATTACATTAACATCATCTGGAATTTTTTTTGACAAAGAATTTTCTTCTGTTAAATCAGATTGGATAAAAATTAAATTATTTAATTTCTCATTAGGAATTTTTTTTAGAATAAAATCATTTTGTAAATTTATTCTTCGTCTGGTCAGACAATAAACAAGATAATTATTTTTAAGTAAATCTAAAATTAAATTTTTACCTATAAAACCAGTTCCACCAGTTAATAATATCTTCTTGCTCATAATAATTCTTATTTATATATTGGTTTAAAAATAACAGCACCGAGCGGAGGAGCAACAATTTCTATTGAATATGGTTTTCTGTAAGCACCAATTTTTTTTGCCATTACACCACCATTATTTCCTAAATTACTTCCTCCATAATTTTCAGAATTACTATTAAAAATTTCTTTATAAAAACAAAATTCTGGAACACCAAGAATATATTTATATCTTGGCACTGGTGTAAAATTTATTGCTATCACTAAAAAATCTTTTTTATCATTTGCGTATCTTATAAAAGAAAGTACACTATTATCACAATCATCACAATTTATACCATCAAAACCAGAAGGATGAAAATCAACTTCCCATAATGCTTTTTCTCTTTTATAAAGTGCATTCAAATCTTTTACAAAATTTTTTAATTTTTGATGAAATGGATATTTTAATAAATACCAATCAAGTTGTCTGCTTTCACTCCATTCTCTTTTTTGACCAAATTCCTGTCCCATAAATAACATCTTTTTGCCAGGATGAGTCCACATATAAGTATATAAAGCACGAAGATTAGCAAAGCGTTGCCATTCATCGCCTGGCATTTTTCTAATCATCGAACCTTTTCTATGAACAACTTCATCGTGTGAAAATGGTAAAATAAAATGTTCACTCCACGCATATAAAAAACTAAATGTAAGTTCACGATGATGATATTTTCTATAGATTGGGTCTTTTTTCATATATTCAATTACATCGTGCATCCAACCCATATTCCATTTAAAATCAAAACCTAACCCACCAGAATATACTGGTTTTGAAACACCGGGCCACGCTGTTGATTCTTCTGCAATCATCATTACACCAGGAAAATATTTATGAACAACTGAATTTAGATGTTTTAAAAATTCTATTGCTTCTAAATTCTCTCGCCCACCATATTTGTTTGGAATCCATTCACCTGGTTTTCTACTATAATCTAAATAAAGCATAGCAGCCACAGCGTCAACTCTTAAACCATCAAAATGAAATTTATCAATCCAATATAAAGCATTAGAAATCAAGAAATTACGAACTTCATATCTACCATAATTAAAAATTTTTGTGCCCCAATCTGGATGTTCGCCCTGTCTTGGGTCTGCATGTTCATATAAATGTGTTCCATCAAATTGAATTAAACCGTGCGGGTCTTTTGGAAAATGTGCTGGCACCCAATCAAGAATAACACCTATTCCTGCTTGATGGCATTTATCAATAAAATATTGTAATTGATGTGGTGAACCAAAACGACTCGTTGGAGCAAAGTATCCTGTTACTTGATAACCCCACGAACCATCAAATGGATGCTCTTCTATTGGTAATAATTCTATATGAGTAAATCCCATTTCTTTTACATAAGGAATTAATCTATCAACATATTCTGAATAAGTTAAAAATCTATTATTTTCTTCCTCAATTCTTTGCCATGAACCTAAATGAACTTCATATATACTTAATGGTCTTGTATAAATTGATTTATTTTGTCTTTCTTCAATCCATTGATTATCATTCCATTTGAAATCTTCTAATGTATAAACAATTGATGCTGTTTTTGGTCTTACTTCTGAATAAAAAGCATAAGGGTCAGATTTTTGTAATATTTTCCCTTTTTTTGTTTTTATTTCAAATTTATATAATTCTCCAACATCTAAACCAGGTTTAAATAATACCCATACACCTGAATCTTTTAATAATTCCATCTGGTCGCGCCTGCCATCCCAATTATTAAAATTTCCTATTACACTTACTCGTTTAGCATTTGGTGCCCATACAGAAAAAAAGACTCCTTTTTTCCCATTTATTACTTTTACATGAGCGCCTAATTTTTCATATATTTTATAATGCCGCGACCGATTAAATAAATATCTATCAAATGGAGTAATCTCTTCTACCCACATTTCATACGCATCTTCTGATTCCCATTCGTGTCCATAATAATTTTTTATTTTAAATTTATAAGAAAATTTTTTTGTTCTATCCCATATTATCGCTTCAAATAAACCATTATTATGAATTTTTTCCATTTGCCATTGATTTTTTTTATTGTTTTTTTCAACAACATATATCTCTTTTGCTTCTGGTAAAAATGCACGAACCACTGGCACTTTTTTTTCTTCATTTCCTATTTTTATATTAACTATATGCATTCCAAGTATTTTATGTGGGCTATTATGTGATGAATGTATAATCTCAATTGCTTCTTCTGGTGGTATTGTTGTTAACATATTTTTCCCTCCGTTATTTTTTATCTTTCTCTATTTTCCATTCTTTTATATTTTTTATTCTTGTATCAAAATTTATTCCAACTA
>DAONJL010000024.1:0-28839 GCA_035405645.1 bacterium
TGATGGAACAGCAAAAATAGCAAAGTTAAATATACTAAGTAAAAAAAGTATGGACATATTAATATTGTATGATTTAAGAAGGCAGATGGTGGAGTATAGTCTTGTGCCAATAGATTCTGACTCATTTTAAAGATAAAGATAACTTATCATATTCTTAAAAAAAACGGTATAAAATGTCTTTAAACTTCTCGTTCTTTATTTACCTATTTACATTGTTTTATTAATCTTTTTTTAGTTGAAGTTCAACTGTAACATTTATTTTTTTCGATATTTGTTTGAAGAAAATATTTTTTCTTCAACACTCCTTAATTAGTTAAATTTTTCTATATTTCTAATTCTTTTCTATTTTTTTAAGGAATAGCCAAATTTATTTAATGAGTATCTTAATAAGCCACCTGCTTTTAATATTTCTTCTTCTTTACTTGTTAATAATGTCTGGCCTTTTATTGCTATGCCATTAGTTATATTTCTAATTGATATATTATTCAAATCTTCTAAATTTATCTCTACTTCATCATTTTCATTAAATTTATCAATATTACAAACAATTGGGACAATGCCATTATTTATTAAATTACCTCTGTGTATTCTTGCAAATGATTTTGCTAATACACATCTAATATTCAGTTCATATAGAACCATAGCAGCATGCTCACGGCTCGAACCCTGACCATAATTTTCACCACCAACTATTACGCCACCATTATTATCTTTTGTTTTTTGATAAAAATTTTTGTCAATGTAATAAAATGTATATTTTGAAATTTCAGGCAAATTACTTCTTAAATGTTGAGTTAATGGACCTGCTGGTAAAATATCATCTGTTGAAATATTATCGCCAACTTTAATTATTATTTTACTCATAATTTTCTTTGGTAATTCTGTTTGTGGTTTTAATGGTTTTATATTGCTACCTCTAATTATTTCTATTCGTTCGCGTTCTGCAATTGGTAATGGCGGAATTAAAAGATTATCATTTAATTGGAAATTTTTTGGCATAAAAAAATCAGGAATTTTATCAATAAATTTTAATGGATTTGTTATTACACCAGTAATAGCAGAAGCAGCAGCAACTTCGGCTGATGATAATGCTAATTTTGCTTTTGGATTACCACCACGGCCTTCAAAATTTCTATTTACTGTTCTTAAACTTAATTGGTCTGAGGCAGGAACAAAACCAATACCAATACAAGCATTACAGCCCGGGTCAATTATTCTTGCACCTGCTTTTGTTAAAATCTCATATATTCCAGTTTCTATCATCATTAGTTGAACCTGACGAGAACCAGGACTTATAATCAAATCAACTTCATTTGAAATTTTTTCACCTTTAAGAATTTGTGCTGCAATCCACATATCTTTATAATTACCATTTGTGCAAGAACCAATATAAATCTGTCTTACTTTTGTGCCTTCTAATTCATTAACAGAAAAAACATTATCAGGTGAAAAAGGCATTGCTACTAATGGTTCTATCTCATTTAAATCTATCTCTATTTTCTGGATATATTCAGCATCATCATCTGCTTTTAATGCAAACCAATCTTTTTTTCTTTTCTGCATTTCTAAAAATTTTCGCGTGACTTCGTCAGATGGAAAAATACTTGTTGTTGCACCTGTTTCAGCTCCCATATTTGTTATTGTGCAGCGGTCTGGAATACTTAATTCTTTAAGACCTGAACCTGAATATTCTATTATTTTTCCAACTCCACCTTTTACTGTTAATATTTTTAATATCTTTAATATTATATCTTTTGCACTTACGCCTTTATTTAATTTGTTTTTTAATTCGATGTTAAAAAATTCTGGAACTTTTAAAAAATAAGGTGCACCTGCTAATGAGGTAGCAACATTTAATCCGCCAACGCCAATAGCAAGCATACCAATTCCACCTGCTGTCGGAGTATGGCTATCAGAACCTAACAAAGTTTTTCCTGGTATGCCAAATTTTTCATAATGAACCTGATGACAAACACCATTACCAGGTTTTGAATAATATGCACCAAATTTTTGTGCTATTGTTTGCAAAAATAAATGGTCGTCTGCTGATTCACCTTTAAATGCTAATGATGTATGGTCGCAATAAGAAACAGCTAATTCACATTTTACTTCTGATAAACCAAGCGATTCAAATTCTAACCATGCCATAGTGCCAGTGCTATCCTGTGTCAGACATTGGTCAATTTTTATTCCTATTTCTGAACCAGGTTTTATATTATCGCCTTCTACTAAATGTTTCTCTAATATTTTTTGTGATATTGTTAATCCCATAATTTTTACCTCTTTTTAAAATTTTTTTTATTAAATATTTGATTTATCTTTTTTGTCAATAATTTTATTTAAAATTATTTTACCATAATTCATTACAAATTTTAAATCAAAATTTTTTGTCAGACCAATTATATTTGCATAATAATTCTTTTTAATTTGACCGTATTCCTTTTCTATTTTTAATAAACATGCTGGATTGTATGATGTATATCTAATTACATCAAATATTGAACAATTTGTAAATTTATAAAAATTTTTAAATGCATCTAAAATATTTATACTGCTACCAGCTAATTTACCATTTTCTAATTTACAAATTCCTTTTTTCATTATATAATTTTTATTTCCTATTTTATAAGTTCCATTTATAAGGCCTGCTGCTGATAATGAATCAGAAATTAAAATTATTTTTTCTGAAAATAATTTGTAAACCATTTTTAATATAACAGGTTCTATATGTATTCCATCAGCAATTAATTCAACAAAAATATTATTCTCAAAAGCAGCTGCAATTGGACCTGGCAAACGATGATGTAGTGCTGGCATTGCATTAAATAAATGAGTTAAAGATGACACACCATTTTTTATAGCACATCTTGCTTCTTCATAATTGCAATTTGTATGGCCAATTGAAAGTAAAAAATTTTGGCTTACTAATTTTGATAGATATGATTTTATTCCTTTTATTTCTGGCGCTATTGTTAATCGAATTCTTATCTTTTTGTTTTTAACAATTTTTGTCCAGAATAAAAATTCTTTATAATTGAAATCTTTTATATTCTCTTCTGGTTGTGCACCAGTAGCTTTTTTAGAAATATATGATGTTTCAAAATGAAGACATTTTATTTGTCCACCATATTCACTTTCATTCAGGTATTTATCATAAAATTCTACTATTTCTTTTATTTTCTCTGATGGCTGGCTTATGAATGTAGGTGCTAATAATAATGTCCCATTTTTTAGATAATTTTCAACTAATAAATTTATTTTATTTATTGATAAATCTAAAAAATCAATTCCTATTCTACCATGAGTATGAATATCAATAAAACCTGGAATTAAGAAAAGATTTTCTAAATCTAAAAATTGATAATCTCTATAACTTTTTATCTCATTTGTAATTGTAAATATTTTTGAGTTTTTTATTATTAGATATTTCTCTTTTAATTTTTCATTATAATTAAAAATATTTTTTGAGTATAGTATTATCCCTTTATTTTTCATTTCTATTTTTTATTTTTTTAATTATTTTTTTGTAGCTTACAATTCGCCTCTTTTAAAATATAAACGCTGGTCTTTTATTAAAATGTTTATATATGGTTTTTCATTTTTCTTTACTACAATGAGTGCTTTATCTATTAGTTCCAGATCATATTTACAATCTTTTACCTTTGCTAATTCATTTAAAAAACCATAAAATTCATTGACAGAAAATTCTTTGCCTTCAAATTTTTCCTCTAAATCTTTTACCCGTTTTTTACGCTCTTTTTCTTCTTCTTTCTCTTTTCTTTTTGCTTCTTTTTCTTTTCTTCTTTGTTCTCTTTCTAATTCTTTTTTTTCTTTTAATCGTCTTTTTAATTCTTTTTCATCTAATATTTCTTCCTGCTCTTCCTGCTGTGCTGGTAATAAACCTGCTGCTTTTTTTTCTAAATATTCTTTTAATGCTGTTTGAAACCATTCTTCTTTTCTAAAATTATCTTCAACCCCTTTTTCACCATACCTAACAATCAAACTATATGCTTTATACATAGAAGACCAATTTAATATTGCTAATTCATCTTCTGTAAAATTTGATACTTTTGCTAATTCTGCTTTTATTTCTGCTCTTGGTGGTAATGGAACATCTTTTTTACTCATCTTTATCACTCCTTTTATTTAAATTTATTTCAAAAATTTTTATGTATTCTGAACCTGTTGGTTTTAATGTGCTTTGATATAATTTTATTTTATCAACTTCAAATTTTCCAAATGAATAATCAGTATATTTTTTTATTATTTCTTTTATTGTGTTTGAATTTGTTTTGCCTTTTATTCTGCCAATTGTTATATGAGGCTGAAATTTCTGACTCTTTTTTTCAATGAAATATTCTTTCAATTCTTTTAATGAAAAATCATAAATTTTTTTATATAATTTATTTATTAATAATTCTTTATCAATAACACCAATCCAGAAAACAGATGGTCGCTTTAAATCAGGAAAAACGCCAGTGTTTTTTAATTCAATAGTAAATGCGTTTACATCATTAGTATCAAGGGTTTTTATTTTCTCTGAATATGAATTAAAAATTGTTTCTGGAATTTCACCTAAAAAACAAAGTGTTAAATGTAGATTTTCTCTTTTCACTATTTTTAAATTATTGATTTTTTTTATTTCACTAAAAAATAATTTTGCTTTTAGTTCTTCTGGAATATCAATTGCCCAAAATAATCGAATAAAATTATTTGTTGTCACTTTTTTTAATAAGAAGAAAAACTATCACCATTAGCATCAATACCAAATAAATTTACCATTATTGTTGGTTCTTCTGTTTCACCATTATCTTTATAAACCCAGCCACCTAATCCATTTAATGTTGTTGATTCATTTGTTGATGGTGTGAACATTTCCTTTGGTCTGACATGCAAATAACCAGAATCAACCATTTCTGAAATTGAAGAAGGCCATCTATTATTATTTTTTGCAAAAAACAATTTCGCTGCTACTCTTATAGCATGTAAATTTGCTTTTGTTACGTCTATTTCTGCTAATTCTTTTAAATGAATATATTTTGGAATTATTATTGACGCTAAAATTCCAATTAAAATAATCACAATAAGTAATTCAATTAGAGTAAAACCTTTAATTTTTCGATTTACTTTTTTCATTAATTTCCCTCCTTCAAGATTTAAAAATTTTTAATTTTATAATTCTATAAATTTTTTGTATTTTGTCAAGATTATTTTTTAAAATTTTTGGAAAAGAACAAGCAGATGATGGAACAGCAAAAATAGCAAAGTTAAATCGGGAAGTTTACAGAGATGGTATACCCTTTTCTTAAGAATATATTATTAAAAATAAAATCTAAGTCAAGAGGAAAAAAACAAAAGAAAGAAAGGTAATCAAAATCAGGAAGCCATTGCTTAATTAAAGTAACAGGTTCTTTCCAATTTTTATAAGAATTTTTACGAAAGAAATTTATAATAAAATTGATAAGTTGAAATTTAGAAAAAAATTATAAATTTTAGAATTTCTGTTCAATAGTATTATGAACAGTTTTGCGATTTGGATTAAAATTAGATTTGTATAGTGGAATAAAAGAATGTTGAGCACCTACCTTTTCAATAGTATAAACAAAATATAAATTTCTTTTAAAGAAAAGAAAATTTAATATGGTCTATCTATAGGCTCATCTAAAATTTATAAAATTTTTTCTTGACAAAAATAACTTATTAAAATATACTAAAAAAAAATTAAAATTTTGGTAATCACGAAAGTAGAGCCAAAATGAAAAAAAGAAAATATTTTTTAAAAAAATTTATTTCTTCCAATCATAAAATAAAATTTTATTTTTTAAATAATCACATTAACTTCAAAATAAGGGGGAAGTATTATGCTTGGTAATTTTTATGCAAAAGATATTATGAAAACTGATTTGCAGGTTGTCTATCCAGATGATGAAATAAAAACAGTAATTGAAAAATTAGCAGAATATAAAATTAGTGGATTACCTGTAATTGATGAAAATGAAAATCTGGTTGGTGTTATTTCTGAAAAAGATGTAATAAATATTCTTTTAAGTGGCAATGTAAATAACACAAAAGTAAAAGAGATAATGACAAAAAAAGTTGTTAGTTGTGATTTGATGGCACCATTAGAACAGGTATCAATGATTATTGCCCACAATAATTTTCGGCGTGTGCCTATCACTGATAAAGGGAAATTAGTTGGGCTCATCAGCAGAAGTGATATTATTGATTTTTTCTATAATCACTTTTATAAAAATGAATAATAAAAAATTATTTACTTTATCAAAATTAAATTTTTTAGAAAAATTAAATGAATTAAAAAAAGAGTTTGATATCTATATACCTTATAATAATGGTAAAAAAGATTATAAAATATTAAATGAAGAACTTGATATAAATAAAATAGAATTAAATGGAATTAGACCATTAAATAATATTAAATCTTTATTTTTCCCTTCTACAAAAGAAGTTGCAACTTATCCAGAAGAAAAAGAGAAAAATAAAATAACTAAAAAAAGAATTATTGTTGGCATTAAAAATTGTGATTTATATTCAATAATGATTTTAGATAAAATTTTTTTGAATGAAGAATATCCAGAATTTAAAGATATATTTTATGAAGAATTACGAGAAAATACATACTTTATTTCATCTGATTGTGATAATATTAAAGATACCTGTTCGTGTTTGTTAGTAAATTTATTACCATATACAAATGAACCAATAAAAAATTGTATAATGAATATCACTGAAAATAAAGAAGATGATTTAATAATTGAAATATTTGAGAATAAATCAGGAATTGAATTTGGTAATATAAAAAATGAAAAAGAAGAGCAAATAAGAACCGAACGGGAAAAAATACGAAAAAAAACAATAAATGAATTAGAAAAAATAAAATCAAAATTTGAAACAGATATAAAAGATTATCAAGAATTATTAAATAAAACAGTAAATAAAAAAGAATGGAAAATAATAGCAAATAAATGTGTGCAATGCCACGGGTGTATAAATGGTTGTCCAACCTGTCATTGTTATTTATTAGTTGATGCAAAAATAAATTCTGAAAAAAATAGCCGCTATAAAATCTGGGATAGTTGTTATTATCGTGCTTATGCGCTGATGGCTGGTAATATTACACCAAGACCAGATTTTATCAAAAGATTTCAACATCGTTATTTTCATAAATATGATTATTTTTTAAGAAATATAAATTTACCAGGTTGCAGTGGTTGTGGTAGATGTATTGAAACCTGTATGGCAAAAATTGATTTTAGAATTTTATTTGATAAATTAAAACAAATAGAATAATTATGGGAAAAAATCCATATAAACCAATTATTGCAAAAATAAAAAAGATAATAAATGAAACACCAACTATAAAAACTTTTGTTTTTGATTTAAAAGAACCAATAAAATTTAAAGCTGGTCAATTTATGCAATTAACTGTGCCTGGTTTAGGTGAAGCCCCGTTTACTCCATCTTCTTCGCCTTTTATTTCAAATGAAATGGAAATTACAATATTAAAAACAGGTATAGTAACAGAAGCATTACATAATTTAAAAGAAGGTGATGAGGTTGGTTTGCGTGGACCTTTTGGCAAAGGTTATCCTGTTGAAAAATTTGAAAATAAAATAATTTATATTATTGGTGGTGGAGTTGGTTTAGCGCCATTGCGTTCTTTAATTTTTACTCTTATTCATAATTATAACAATTACAAAAAAATATTTATTAAATATGGTGCGCGTTCACCAGAAGAATTATGCTTTAAAAGATATTATGATGAATGGAGTAAAATACCAAATATCGAACTTGAAATAACAATAGATAAACCATATCCAGATTGGACAGGGAAGGTTGGTTTAGTTACTACTTTACTTGAAAATTTAAAAATTGATAAAGATGAAACTTATGCTGTTTCCTGTGGTCCTGAAATTATGCTTAAATTTGTTACTGTAAAATTATTAGAACAACAATTTGACCCTTATAAAATATATTTGTCAATGAACAGAAAAATGAGTTGTGGTATGGGACAATGTGGTAAATGTAATATTGGTAATATTTATTTATGTAAAGATGGACCTGATATTTGTTTTGGGAAATATCAGGATTATTTTGATTTATTCTGTTAATTTATGGAAATAAAAAAAAGTAAGTGTTTTAAATGTTCGCTTGGTTGTGAGATAAGTTTTATTATTAAGAACGAAAAAATTGAAGGTATAAAATACGAACGAAATAATAGTTTAAATGAAGGAAGAATATGTCAAAAAGGAAATGAACTATTTTATGAACTTGATTTTAAAGAAAGATTAACGAGACCATTTTATAATGGTAATTTTATCAGTCATAATGAAGCAGAAAAAATTTTTATTAATGAAATTAAAGATAAGAAAAATAAAGGAATTTTAATAAATGATTTTTTATCAGATGAAATTTGTTATGAAATTTTAAATGTTAAAAAACATCTTAATTGTAAAATTTTTTTAACGAATAATTTTGTGTCAAACAAAAATAACTCCGAAATAAAATTAGAGGAATTATATAAAAAAGAAAATATAAATTATCAGATAATAATTGGAGATTTATTTATAGAGCATCCAATAATAGCAAAAAAGGTTTTACAAATGAAATATAATCATCGCGATAATCAAATAATAACATTTACAAAAGAAAAATGTAAAACAGAATGGTTTGCAAATACAAAATTTTCAATAAATGAAATAGATGAATTTTTAAAACAAAATGAGTTAATTGAAAAAATTAAAGCAAGTGTAGAAAAAATAATTTATATTTCTGGTTCTATAAATGATATAAAAATAATGGAAAAAATAAATGAATTAAATGAAAAAATAAATGGTAAAAAAATAAAATTAAATAATACATATTTATCAGAGCGAGATAAAAAATTATTTGAAAAAGAAAAATCAGAAATAAACGAAATAAATAAATTGGATTTACTTATAATTTTTGGTTTACCACCAATAGAAATAAAAATACCTGGAATAATAATTAGTCGAAATTTAAAAGAAGATGAGAAGGCATTATTTATGCCATCAACACATTATCTTGAAGAAGATGGTTCATATAATAATTATGTGATAAAAAAAATCAAAGAACCAATAAGTGGAGTTTATACAAAAAAGGAAATATTAAAATTATTAGAAAATGGAAAATAAAAATAAAAGAATATTTATAAATTTAGATTTATGTATAGGATGTGGTTCGCATTCTATTGCTTGTAAAATACATCATAAAAATGATATAAATTCGCTAAATGCACAAAAAGAAAATTTATTTGAAATGCCAGTAAATTGCAGACACTGTGAAGAACCATTATGTCTTGCAGCATGTCCAAAAGAGGCAATAGTAAAAGATGAAAATAATTTTGTAATTCAAAATAAAATGCGTTGTGTTGGTTGTAAATCCTGTGCTATTGCCTGTCCTTTTGGTGTAATTACCTTTGAAACAAAAAATAGTGTGTTAACTAAATGTGATTTGTGCATTGAGCGATTAAAAGAAGGTGAAGAACCTGCTTGTGTTGGCACCTGTCCAACTGGTGCTTTACAATTTATCGACATTGAAAATGAAATACAAAATTTGAATTTAATTGGTTCGCGTGAAATTGGTTTAAATAAATTTAAAAGAAGAGTATTATAAATTATGATGTTAATTTTGAAAAATTTATTTTACTTTTTAATTTTTCCTGGTCTTCTTTTTTTAACTATCGCTGGTTGTTTATTACATTTCATTGATAGAAAAATTACTGCTTTAGTTCAATCAAGAATAGGACCGCCGTGGTATCAAGGTTTTGCTGATTTTTTTAAATTATTATATAAAGAAACACTTGTTCCAAAAAATGCTAATACATTCTTATTCTTTTTAGCACCTCTTATTAGTTTTAGCGGAACTTTATTAGCCTCTATAATTTTACTAAATATTTTATTTGGCTTTTATCAATCTTTTATAGGTGATGTGATTGTTATTATTTATTTACTTATTTTTCCATCATTAGGAATTATTCTGGCTGGTTCTGCTTCATCAAATCCAATTGCTTCTGTTGGCGCAAGTAGAGAATCTAAACTTATGCTCGGCTATGAACTTTGCCTTTTAATTTCTTTTGCTATTGTTATTTTAAAAAATAATTCTTTATTTATAAATTCTATAATTTCAAATCAACCTGTGATTTATTCTGTATCAGGTTTAATTGCTTTCTTAACAAGTATTTTATGCATTCATGCAAAATTAGGTTTCGTGCCGTTTGATATTGCAGAAGCAGAAACAGAATTAATTGCTGGTCCTTTTATTGAATATTCTGGTCCACCACTTGCTTTATTTTATTTATCAAAATTTATTTTATTCTTATTTTTACCTATTTTTCTTGTTACTATGTTCTGGTACTCTGCAAATATAATTTTCTTTATCCTAAAATTTTTAATTATCATTACTATAATGATATTAATAAAAAATACAAATCCAAGATTAAGAATTGACCAGGCAGTAAAATTTTTTTGGATAAAATTATTTGTATTAAATGTAATTAGTTTAATTCTTGCTCTAATAGGAAAATATTATAATATTTTATGGTTATGAGGTTAATATGAGTTTATTAAAATGGTGCTTTAAAAAGTCATTATGGGTCTTTCATTTTGCTGCAAGTCCCTGTAATAATTGTGATATTGAAATTCTTGATTTATTAACACCACGCTGGGATATTGAAAGATTTGGTATGAAATTAGTTGGTTCGCCGCGACACGCTGATGTTTTATTATTAACTGGTTCAATAAATAAAAAAATAGCACCAAAAGTAAAAGAAGTATATGAACAAACAGCAAAGCCATGTATTGTTGCTGCGCTTGGTTCTTGTGGTTGTAGTATGGGTATTTTTGATACTGAAGTAAATTATAATCGTGCTGGTCCTGCTGATAATGTTATACCAATTGATATTTATATTCCCGGTTGTCCACCAAAGCCAGAAGCAATGATTATGGCACTTGTTAAAGCAATAAATAAATTATAAAGGTGTGAGAATGAATAGAGAAGAAAAAATTGAAAAATATTTAAAAGAATTAAACGAAAAATATAAAATTGAGATTTATAAAAAAAATGAAAGAAAATATTATTTGACTACATCAAAGGATACAGCGCCTGATTTAGTTCGTTTTATTTTTAGAAATTATAATGCGCGATTATCTATTATGACAGCAATTGATACTGAAAAAGGAATTGAGATAATTTATCATTTACCTTTAGATTGTTTGAATGCATTTTTTAATGTGCGAACTTTTGTTGATAAAAAGAAACCTGAAATTGAATCTGTTGGAAAAGATATAAATGGTGCAAATTGGATAGAACGAGAAATAAATGAATTATTTGGAGTTAATTTTATTGGGCATCCAAATTTAAAACATTTATTATTAAGAGAAGATTGGCAGGAAGGTTTATATCCATTAAGAAAAGATTTTGATTTATTAAAAAAGGGAAAAATATGAAAACAACAAAAATACCAATTGGTCCTTATCATCCATTATTAGAAGAACCAGAATGTTTTACTTTATATGTTGAAGGCGAAAAAGTAATTGATGTTGAGTTAAGCGTTGGTTGGAATCATAGAGCAATAGAAAAAATAACAGCAAGTAAAAATTATGACCAGGGTGTATTTGTTGTGGAACGAATATGCGGAATTTGTTCAACATCACATCCTTTTGCTTATGTGCAGGCGGCTGAAGAAGCAGGCAATGTAAAAGTTCCGCAGCGTGCTCATTTTATTCGAACTATTATTGGGGAATTAGAAAGAATTCACAGTCATTTATTATGGGTTGGTTTAGCGGGTCATTTTATTGGCTATAATACTGTATTTATGTGGGGCTGGAAATGGCGTGAACCATTACTTGAATTACTCGAAATGATTACAGGTAATAGAAATCATTATGCTATGTTTAAAGTTGGTGGCGTGCGAAGAGATATTGATGTAGCACTTTTTAATGAAATGAATAAACGGCTTGATGTAATCTGGCAAAAAACAGATATGATAACAAAAGCTGTTCTTGATGACCCTGTTTTACATGCAAGATTAAAAGGTATTGGTGTTTTATCAAAAGAAGATGCATTAAATTATTGCGTGGTCGGACCAACAGCAAGAGCATCAGGTGTTTTTCAAGATATTAGATATTGCCATCCTTATGCTGCATATAATCAGGTTGAATGGAAAGTAATTGTCCAAAATGAAGGTGATGTATTTGCTAAGGCTGTTGTTCGATTATTAGAAATTTTTGAATCAATAAAAATAATTAAAGAATGTTTGAAAAAAATGCCAGAAGGTGAAATAGATAGTCGTCCTGAAAAAATGGAGAAAGGCGATGGAATTGGTGTGCATGAAGCACCACGCGGTGAAGTATTTCATTTCATCAGGTCAAATGGTGATAATGTGCCAGAACGAGTAAAAATACGAGCGCCAAGTTTTATGAATATTCCTTCATTTAAAGCAACTTGTATGGGTGAATATATTTCAGATGTTGCGTTAATTACTGCTGCGGTTGACCCGTGCTATTGTTGCACTGAACGAATGATAAAAGTAATAGATAAAGAAAAAAATAATGGTGAATTAACATTTAATGATTTAATAAAATTATCACATAATAAAACAAGAAAAATAATGGAAGAAACAGGTAAGGAATTTATTAAATTGGAGAATATATGAATGAATTATTAAAACCAATTTTATTACCAGTTATTTGTGGTGTGATTTTATTATTTATTCCAAAAGATAACAAATATTCAAATATACGAAAAATCTGGGCTATTATTTTTAATTTAATTGTTTTTATTTTTTCTTTAAAAACTATTTTTGTTTATAATAATTCACCATTTAGATATTCAAAAGAATTAATTAACATCAATGATTTTAATTTAAACATTTTGCTTTTTGGTTCATATTATCGAATTTTACTTGTTGCTTTTATTAACTTTTTTAGTTTAATTATTACGATTTATTCTTATGGCTTAAATAATTTAAGATTTGAAAAAATATATTATCCATTTATATTATTTATAACAGCATCAGCAAATACAGTGATATTAGCAAATAATATTTTCTTATTATTTATTTGCTGGGAAATTGCCACATTATTATTCTTTTATTTAATTAGTTTTGGCAATAATAAAGAAGCGAATTTAGCAGCTGGAAAAATGTTTTCAATAAATGGCTGTGCTGATTTTATTATGCTTATTGGAATACTTTTAATCTGGCGAATAACAAAAAATACGACAATTACAGATATTAAAATTTCTATAAATTTACCTATTCATTATATTGCATATTTTTGTTTAATGATAAGTGCAATGACAAAAGCAGGTGCAATACCATTTCATACATGGATACCTGATACCTGTAATTATGCACCAATTACTGTTGCTGCTTTTTTGCCTTCGGCAATTGATAAAATACTTGGTATTTATTTACTTGCTTTAATTTCTATAAATCTATTTATTTTCAATTCAATACTGAGTAAAATTTTAATGATTATAGGTAGTGCTACGATTATTATTGCTGTGTTATTTGCTTTGATTCAGCATAATGCTAAACGATTATTGGCTTTTCATTTAATCAGTCAGGTCGGTTATATGATTTTAGGTATTGGAACAGGTCAAATAATTGGTATTATTGGTGGAATTTATCATATGATAAATCATACAATTTATAAATCATGTTTACTTTTAGGCATTGGTGCAGTTGAACAAAAAACAAATACAACCGAACTCGACAGAATAAGTGGTTTAGGAAAAAATATGCCTTTTACTTTTTTATGTATGTCAATTGCTGCTTTATCTATTTCTGGTATTCCGCCTTTTAATGGTTTTGTTTCTAAATGGATTATTTATAATTCTTTAATTAGTGGCAAAAAAATTATTTTCTTAATTATTGCGATGTTTGGTAGTGCACTAACTCTTGCTTCTTTTATCAAACTAATTCATTCGGTATTTTTGGGAAATAGACTTGAATATTATTCTAAAATTAAAGAAGTAAATTTTCTAATGTATATGCCAATGCTTACTCTTGCTTTACTCTGCATTATTTTAGGTTTATTCCCAAATCTAATTTTTTCGCATATTGTAAGCAAAGGTATTTTTCGTCATCATTCATTAATAATTACAGATGGAATATTATTACATTCAGGTGAATGGCAACCTATAATTGCTCTGCTTTTTATGATTCTTGCTTATTTTATAGGAATAATTATTTACTTTCAATTTGCAAAAATAAAAATTAGAAAAGTAAATACATTTATCGGCGGCGAAATTTATCAACCAGAAGAAACACATTTTTCTGGCACTCAGTTCTTTTTAACTATTAAAGAATTTCCTATTTTAAAAGATATTTATTCAGAAGCTGAAAAAAAATCTTTTGATATATCATATTTTATTGAGTTTATTGGTTCAAGAATAATTGAAATACTAAAATTTTTACATAATGGTATATTATCAAATTATCTTTCGTGGACTTTGATTGGTATTTTAATAAGTATCTTTATTTTTATTAAATTTTAAAAGGTTAATAATATGGAAATTATTTTAATTTCATTATTAGCATTTATGATTATAGGCGCTATAATTGCCATTGAAACTTATGACTTACTTTCATCTGTGATTTCGCTTGGTGCTATTGGTTTTGCTTTATGTATTGTTTTCTTATTTTTAGGTGCACCTGATATTGCTATTGTTCAACTTATTGTAGAAATTCTATCGCTTGTCGTGCTTTTAAAATTAATACTTAAACGCGAAGATAAAGATGATACTGTTAATTATAATAATTTTAGTATTTTTTCTGTAATATTTTTTACTGGTATTTTTATTACTCTTGCTTATTTCTTCTTAAAAGAAATTCATAAATTTGGAAATATTTTCCAAACATTTAATAAAGGTGAAATTTATTCTTATTATATATCAAATGCATTAGAAAAGATAAAAGCGCCAAACATTGTTTCAGCAATTATACTCGATTTTCGTGGCTATGATACATTAGGTGAAGCAACAGTAATTTTTACTGCTATTTTAGGTGGGCTTGTTTTATTAAGAAAAATAGGGAGAAAAAAAGATGAAACAAAATAATAGTGGGATGACTATTATTGTAAAAACAATTGCTAAACTCGTAATTTATTTTATCTCTGTGTTTGCTTTTTATATTACTTTAACTGGTCATCTTACGCCAGGTGGTGGGTTTGCTGGTGGCGCTATTTTTGCCGCTGGTCTTACTTTATTATTGCTTGCTTTTGGTAAAGATATTTTACTTAAAAAATTTAATTATTCAAAATTAAATATTGCTGATTCTCTTGGTGCGCTTGCTTTTGTAATTATTGGTTTTTGCGGCTTTTTCTTTGCTTCTGCTTTTTTAAACAATTTCTTTTTTAAAGGAAAAGTATTTCATATTTTTAGTTCTGGACAAATATTGTATTTGAATATTGCAATTTTTGTTAAGGTCGCTGCCTGTCTATTTTCTATTCTTCTTTTGCTCTCGATGTTTAGAATTTTATCTGAAAATAAAACAAGTAAAGAAAAGGAGAAATAAATGCTTATTTATATTTTAACATTAACTTTATTTTTATTAGGTTTATATGCAATAATAGCGAAAAAAAACATAATAAAAATAATAATTGGACTTGCTATTATTGATTATGCAATAAATTTATTCTTTATTTTAATTGGTTATCAAAGAGGTTCAATTGCACCTATTATTCCAAAAAATTCTACTATAAAAAATTTCGTTGACCCATTGCCGCAGGCGCTTGTTCTTACTTCTATTGTGATTGGTTTTAGTATGCTTGCACTTGTTGTTGTGCTCGCAATTAGATTATATGAAAAATACCATACATTTGATATAACAAAAATAAATAAATTAAAAGGGTAAAAATATATGAATAATTTTTTACCGTTATTTGTTGCAGTGCCGTTATTTATAAGTTTTTTAATTCAATTGTTAAATAAATTGCCTGATGTAATTGCTGATTGGCTTGCATTATTATCTACTTTGTTTTTAGCAATTATAAGTATTTATTTAATCAGAACAAATGAAATACTTATTTATCAAATGGGCGGATGGCAACCACCGATTGGTATTAACTTAGTCTTTGATTCTTTTACTGGCGTTTTATTAACTATAATTTCTTTGATTACCTGTCTTATTGTTATTTATTCGTTTTCTTATATGGAAAAATTTACTGAGAAGAAAAAATATTACTCGCTATTACTTTTAATGTTATCAGGAATGAATGGCGTTGTTATTTCTGGTGATATTTTTAATATTTATGTATTTTTAGAAATCGCATCAATAGCATCGTATGCACTTGTTGGCTTTGGCTGTGAAGATGAAGAACTCGAAGCAGCATTCAAATATTTAGTTCTTGGTAGTGTGGCTTCTGCATTTATTTTACTTGGAATAATATTTATTTATGGAAAATACGGTACACTAAATTTAGCACAATTAGCAACTTATATTGGTAATGAAAATTTAATAAATAAAATAAATTTAAATATGATAATTTCCGTATTATTTATAATGGGCTTTGGTTTAAAAGCAGCACTTGTGCCTTTTCATGCCTGGCTACCTGATGCACATCCATCTGCACCAGCGCCTATTTCTGCTATGCTTTCTGGTCTTTTAATTAAAGCACTTGGTATTTATGTTATTATTCGAATTTTCTTTTTTATCTTTAAAATTAGTTTAATTCTTTCTTACATTATTATGGGACTTGGTATGCTTTCTATGTTTATTGGAGTTTTATTAGCACTTGGTCAATGGGATTTTAAAAGATTACTTGCATATCATAGTATAAGTCAAATGGGCTATATTATTTTATCATTTGGAATTGCGGGGGCTGCTATTTCAAAAAATTTACCATCATCAATTGCACTACTTGCATTAATAGGTGGAATTTACCATTTAATAAATCACTCTGTCTTTAAATCACTTTTATTCTTATGTTCAGGAGCAATTGAATATGCAACAGGCACGCGAAAAATAAAAGAATTAGGTGGCTTGCGAGAAAAAATGCCAATCACAAGTTTAACTTGCTTTATTGCTTCTTTGTCTATTTCTGGTATCCCACCATTTAATGGTTTCTGGAGTAAATTAATCATTATAATTGCTGCAATACTCAGTAAATTTTATTTTGCTGCTGTTATTACTGTGATCGTTAGTTTTTTAACTTTGCTTTCTTTTATTAAAGTTCAAAAACATATCTTAATGGGTGAATTAAAAGAGAATTTAAAAGAAATAAAAGAAGTGCCAATTTCTATGTGTTTTTCAACACTGATGTTATCTATTTTATGTATTAGTTTAGGTCTATTTTATCCATTAGTTAAAACAAAATTTTTAGATACTGCTGCTAATATAATTTTAAATAATTATCAGTATATTCAAACTATACAAAATTTTTTTATGAAATAATGGTGAATTTATGAAATATTTATTTTCATTTATTTTATGCTTTGTTATTTGGTTATTATTAACAGCAGAAATAAATTTTGAAATAATTTTAATTGGAATAATTATTTCTTTTATTACAACAATTTTATTTTCACAATTTGCAACAAATACTTATTTAAAAATATTATCGCCAATCCGTATTTTCTGGGCTTTAATTTATATACCTGTTTTTCTGTTTGAATGTTTAAAAGCAAATTTAGATGTTGCTTATAGAGTAATAAATCCAAATTTACCAATAAAACCGGGTATAGTAAAAGTTCGCACAAATCTAAAAACAAATATAGGTAAAACATTACTTGCAAATTCGATTACCTTAACACCAGGCACTTTAACTGTTGAGATAATTAATGATTTTTTATATATTCATTGGATAAATGTAAAATCAACTAATATAGATGAAGCAACAAATTATATTGTTAAGAAATTCGAAAAATATATAAAAAGGATAGTGGAATGATTTTAATAATTATTGTCTATATTTTATTAATAAGTGCTTTTTTATGTTTAATAAGAATTATGTTAGGACCAACTGCACCGGATAGAACTGTTGCGATTGATATATTAGGCATTTTGATTGTCGGCTTTTGTGCTTTATTTGCTCTTACTTATAATCTTGATTTTATGCTTAATATTGCTATTACCTGGTCTTTATTAAGTTTTATTGGAACTATTGCATTAGCAAAATATTTAGAAGGGCGTGATTTTGATGAATGAAATTATCAGTTATATTTTCATCGTAATTGGCGCTTTATTTAATTTATTTGGTTGTATTGGTTTAATTAGATTACCTGATATTTATAATAGACTACAGGCATCGACAAAATGCGTTACTCTCGGCACATCTTTATTATTATTTGGTGTAGTAATAAAAACTGGTTTAAATGCAACTGGTATAAAAGCGATTTTATGTATTATTTTTATTTTATTGACTTCACCAGTTGCTGCGCATGCTATTTCTCGCGCAGCTCATTTATCAGGTATAAAATTATGGGAAAAAAGTATTATTGATAAATTAGATGAAGATAACAAACAGAAACAAAATGAAGAAAAAGGAAAAGAAAAATGAAATTACCAAAAATACGAGAATTAATTGAAGCAATTAAAATCTTATTTACTGAGAAAAGATTTACTTCAAAATTTCCTTTTGTAATAGAGCCAATGTTAAAAGGAATGCGTGGTTTTCCAGAATTACAGGATGAATGTATTGGCTGTGGTGCGTGTGTTGAAAGTTGTCCAGCAAAAGCAATAAGTAAAATTGAAGATGAAGAAAAGAAAAAAAGAAAAATCAGATACGATAGAACACGATGTATTTTATGCAATACCTGTGCTGCGAATTGCACTACAAAAAAAGGTGTAATTTTAAAAGATAAATATGATATGTCTGATTTTAAAAGAGATAATATTGTAATGGAAAAAGAATTTGATACAATCAATTGTGAGGTATGTAATAAAATAATAACTACAAAAGAACATTTTAATTGGCTTATTGAAAAATTAGGAATTTTAGTATATAATAATCCAACATTAATGAAATACAAAAATATTAAAGATAAGTTATCAGAAGAAATAAATATAAAATTAGCAAAAGATGAATTGCGTGCTGATATAGGAAAATATCTATGTTCTGAACATAAACGAACAGAAATAATTAAAGATTTGTGGAGTTAGTTTTATTATTTTCAAATAATTCTTTTTTAAATATCATTACAAAATAATTTTTCACTTCTTCTAATTCTCTGGATAATTCAAGCGAATAATTTATTGTTTTTGGTTGTATGCCAATAATAAAAATTTTTAGATTTGATAATTCATAAAATAAGGTATTTAAAAAATATCGCAAAGAAATATTATGAGTTGAAAAACCACTTTCAGCAAGTTCTTCATAATTTATAATTTTAAATTCACCAGGTTTTTTACTTAAATCTACTGCATCAAATAATAATAAAAATTCTGGTTTAATGCTTATTATTTTGCCAATATAATTTTCTGGATTTTCTTCTACATTTATAAAATAATAATTTTCATTTTGATAATTTTTCAATTCTTCAATAATCTTACAACCAATACCATCATCACTTTTTATTTGATTACCAATACCTATTATAACTGTTTTTTGATTTTTTATTTTGGAAAAAATATTTATTATTTTTTGATAATTTTCAGTTTCATTTATCATAATTATTTTAATCATATAATTTTTTAAAATTTTTTCAATGATAAAATTAAGATTAAAAATATCACTGAATATATAATATAAAATCTTTTATATTTATTAGAACTCCAATTCTCTTCTGGCTATTTTTTGCCTTATTTTTTAATTCACACCATTTTTTAACCATACTTACCACAATGATATTGCCCATAATGCAAACTTTATTATTTAAAAATTTTAAAAAGCAAAAATAAAATGATATTATTATATACAGAAATTAAATGAAATCACTATAAAAAATTCAAACTATTTTTAAAACTTTTAATATCGACGATAAAAACTTGCTATATATTTAAGATAAAAAAGCCAACTATCAGAGATTTAATAAAAATAATATTTTTGTTATTGTTTATTGTATTTTAACCATAAAATCAAATCAAAACCAACAAGTAAAAAATTAAAACAATAAAAGAAAATAACGAAATCAAAATTGTAAAATAACTTATGCAAAATACCGAATAAATAGCCAATTTCAACAATAACTAAAAATATACCACTTTTACCTTGCACTCTTTTTGTTTTTATTGTTTTGTAAATCGAAAAAGGCCAGCTAACTCCAAAACATATTAACATTAATATCTCAAATATACTATATTTCACTTTTTGCCTTTTTTATTTTGACTTTAATTCAACTGCTTCATTTAATATAGAATTTATTCTCTTAATTGTATCAACTGGTTGCTCTAAATTCCCTTCTATAAGCAAACAATTTTCATATAATTGAAAACAGACATTTTTTACAAATTCATTATCTTTGTCACGCTCATATATTATAGCAAGATTTTTTATTATTTTATTTTCTGGATTTATTTCAAGCACTCGCTTTGTTCCTTTAAAATCTTTATTTATTATTTTCATTATTTTTTCTGTCTGAAAACTCATTCCTTCTTCTGGATGAACAAGCACACAAGGCGAATCAACTAATCGATTTGATTCAACTACATCTTTTACTTTGTCTTTTAATAATTCTTTAAAATACTTTATTAATTTTGAAATTCTTTTTTGTGTTTCTTTATCTTCTTCTTTCTTTTCTTCTTTTTTCTCTTCTTCTTTTTTTATTTCTTTAATTGAATCTAAATTTGCTTGCTCAATTGATTTGAATTTCTTTTCATTAAATTCAGATAAATTATTAACAACTATCTCATCAATCGGGTCAAATAAATATAATACTTCAATATCTTTCTTTTTAAATATTTCTATATATGGACTGTTTTCTATTGTATCTCGATTTGTACCACAAATATAATATATCTCTTTTTGTTCTGGATACATTCTATCAATGTATTCTTTTAAAGATATATATTCATTTTCATCTTTACATTTCGAAGAATTAAATAACAACAATTTCCCTAATTTTTCCTTATTCTCCCAATCTTCTACTATCCCTTCTTTTATATATGTTTTATATTCTTTATAAAACTCTAAATATTTATTTTTCTCTTCATTCATCATTTTCTCTAATAACTCAATTATATTTTTCGTAATAATAGATTTTATTTTTAATACAACATTATTATTTTGAATAGTCTCACGAGAAATATTTAATGGCACATCTTCTGAATCAACTACGCCTTTAATAAATCGTAAAAATCTTGGTAACAAATCTTTGCATTCCTGCTGAATTAAAACTTTATTTGTATATAAACTTAAACCATATTCAGTAATCTGGTATTGAAACAAATCAAAACTCGTTTTTGGACAATATAATAAAGCACGAAATTGATATGGCGCATCTGCTATTATATGATGATAAAATAATGGCTCATCATTTCGATGTGTTATAAATTTATAAAATTCAATATATTCTTCTTCCTTAACTAATGTTTTTGGTTTTAACCAGATTGCCTCTATTTTATTTATCTGTCCTTTTTCAATTAATATTGGATAGGAAATAAAATTTGAATATTTCTGAATTATTTGCTCGATTCTATATTTTTCTAAAAATTCATCTTCATCTTTTTTTAAATGTAATATTACTTCTGTCCCTCTTCGCTTTTTTTCCGTCTCTTTAATTGTAAAAGAACCTGTTCCATCTGATTCCCATTCAACTGCTTTTACGCCTTTTTTATAGGATTTTGTAATAATACGAACTTTATCAGCAACAATAAAAGAAGAATAAAATCCAACACCAAATTGCCCAATTGCATCGATTTCTTTTTGCGAACCAGCTTCTAATTTTTTTAAAAATTCTAATGTGCCTGATTTTGCTATAGTCCCAATATTTTCTATTAACTCTTCTTCTGTCATTCCTATACCTGTATCAACAACTTTTATTGTTCGCTCTTTTTTATCGATTATTATTTCAATTTCTAAATCAATATCTCTATCTTCTATTTCTTCCTGTGTCGTTAATTTTATATATCGTATTTTACTTAATGCATCTGAGGCATTTGATATTAATTCTCGCAAAAATATTTCTTTGTTTTTATATAATGAATAAGCAAGCAAATGTAAGAGTTGCTTAACCTCTGCTTTAAATTCATAACTTTTTACTTCCTTATCCATTTTCATCACCTCTTTATTTGATTAATAATTTTAAGATGTTATAATAATTTGCTTTTCTAAAAAAAAGAATAAAAAATTTTTTTAAAAACCAAAATTGAAATAGGATATTAAAAAATTATTTACACTTCAATTGTTCAATTACTTTTTCTACTTCTTTTATTAAATGTTCTTCGCCTTCTTTTTGATTATCTACTCTTATTACTGGTATTGGCTGTTTTTTAATTAATTCCTGACCATCATCATATTTATAAGTTTTTTCCATTTCATCTCTTGAGACAAGATGGTCATCAGTGCCTTCTGCTAATGCTTTCTCGTGTCTTGCAACATTTCTTGCCCAGCAAGTATCAAAATCAACATCAATATAAACAACTATTGCTTCATTTAAAATTTTTTTAGAAAAATTTTTTAATGAATGAATATAATTTGGTCTTGAAAATTCAATAAAAATTAAATGATCTTCTCTGCTTTTATTTATTATATCATCATTTAATTCTTTTAAAATTTCATCCCACACACCATCATTTGTTACAAGATAACCGCCATCTGCTGTTTTTACTGAATATTTTCTCTTTTTACCCTGTTCTTCAAGTTTATTATCACTTTGAAATTTATTCCACAATTTAGGAAAATCATCAACCCGTTCAAAAGAATTAGCAAGACCTGTTTCTTTTGCCCGTTTTTCTATTTGTCTATAAACTGCTGATTTACCACAGCCTGGTCTACCTAATAAAAAGACATATTTATATTTGCAAGCCATTATCTTCACCTCTTATAATCCTAAATTTTCTGGACCAAATGAATATGGTAATAAATCTTTTATTTTCATAATTTCATATTTCCCTTTTACAGTAGCCATAATAACATCGATTTCAGTTCCAAATTCTCTAATAACCTGTCTACATGCACCACAGGGTGCTCCATATTCTTCTGTATCTAATACAATTGCTATTGCTTTAAATTTTTTTGCGCCTTCTGATACTGCTTTAAATATTGCTGTTCGTTCTGCACAATTTGTCAAACCATAGGAAGCATTTTCAACATTACAACCAGTAAATATTTTTCCATCTGTTGTTAATAATGCAGCACCAACTTTATATTTTGAATATGGTGCATAAGCTTTTTCTCGTGCTTCTTTTGCTTTTTTTATTAATTTTGTTATTTCTGTTTTTGTTAACATAATTTTTTCTCCTTTTATTTAGTTTAAAAAACCTATTATTATTACAAAAAAAATTTTTTTTTGTCAAATAAATTTTTATGAATTTATTGACAGTGTCGTAGTCCACGAAAATAGAATTTTAATTTTGTAATTTTAAAATTTCTAAATTGACTAATAATAAATCATCAAATAATTTTTTATATTTTTTGTAATATGTCTATACTTTTTTTACTTAGTATATTTAACTTTGCTATTTTTGCTGTGCCATCATCTGTTTGTTCTTTTCTAAAAATTAAATTATTTACAATTGACAAATAAAAATTTATTTATATAAAATAATAATTAAAAAAAATTTTTTTGAAGGGGTAAATTATGGCAGAAGCATTTATTGACCAATTTTTCAAATATATGATACAGACAGGTGCCTCAGACCTACACATTTCATCAGAAGCACCACCTATGTTAAGAATTGATGGTTCAATGCGTCCTATTCAAGAAGATTATCCACCATTAAGTGCTGAAGATGTTAGAAATATTTTATATGAAATAATGCCTGATAGAAATAGACGACAATTTGAAGAAAATTGGGATACAGACTTTGCTTATGAAATACCAGAATTAGCACGATTTAGATGTAATATTTTTAAAGATAGAAAAGGTGTGGGTGGTGTATTCAGAATTATTCCTTCAAAAATTCTTACCTGTGATGAATTAGGATTGCCAGATGCTGTAAAAAATCTATGTTATCTGACTAAAGGATTAGTTTTAGTAACAGGACCAACAGGAAGTGGTAAATCAACAACTCTTGCAGCAATGATAGATTTAATAAATTCTACAAGAGAAGACCATATAATTACAATTGAAGACCCAATCGAATTTGTTCATCAAAATAAAAAGTGTTTAGTAAATCAGAGAGAAGTAGGTGTCCATACAAAAAGTTTTAAAAATGCATTAAGAGCGGCATTGCGTGAAGACCCTGATATTGTGCTTGTTGGTGAAATGCGCGACCTTGAAACAATATCAATAGCAATAGAAACAGCAGAAACAGGACACCTTGTATTTGGAACACTTCATACTACAACTGCTTATTCAACAGTTGATAGAATAATTGACCAATTCCCACCAAATCAACAAAATCAAATAAGAACAATGCTGGCTGAATCATTAAAAGGAGTAATATCACAAACATTATTAAAAAAGCGAGGAAAAGGTAGAGTAGCAGCACTTGAAATATTAATTGGAACACCAGGAATAGCAAATTTAATACGAGAAGGAAAAACATATCAAATTCCATCATCTTTACAAACAGGTCAAAGTTTAGGAATGCAAACATTAAATGATGCACTTATGAAATTAGTAAGAAAAAAATTAGTTGACCCAACAGAAGCATATATGAAATCAGTAGAAAAAGCAGGTATGCTGGAAGCATTAGAAGCAGAGGGCTATAAAATTGATTTAAATAAAATTTCAGACTCATATAAAACGAAATCAGAAGAAGACTCAATGTGGTATTAAATAAAATTTTTAAATGAAAATTTTGGAAAATAATTCTATTTACTATTATGAAGATTTTTATACGAATAAAATAATTGCAGGAAGTGATGAAGTAGGACGAGGACCTCTTGCTGGACCAGTTTTCGCAGCAATTGTAATTTTAAAAAAAAATGAAAAAATAATTGGTTTAAAAGATTCAAAAAAACTTACTTCACAAAAAAGAGAAAAACTCTGTAAAGAAATACTATCAAAATCTTTGGACTGGTCTATTGGCATTGTAGATAATGAAATAATTGATAAAATAAATATATTAGAAGCAACAAAATTATCAATTAAAATTGCTTATAAAAATCTAAAAATCAAACCAGATATTTTATTAATTGATGCCTTAAAAATTCCAGAAATAGACTGTGAACAAATTTCAATTATCAAAGGTGACGAGAAAGTTGCCTCAATTGCTGCTGCTTCTATTGTTGCAAAAGTATTTCGTGACCAATTAATGAATATTTATTCAGAAATATATCCTATGTATAATTTTTCCAAAAATAAAGGCTATGGAACAAAAGAACATATAGAAAAAATAATGGAATTTGGTGCTTCGCCAATTCATAGAAAAAGTTTTAAAATAAAATATTAATTTTTTAAATTGACAAATAATAAATCAATTATGGTAAAATAAAATAAATGATAGAAAATATAGATAAGAAAGAATTATTTCAATTATTATTAAATAATGATGAAATTATTAAAGAGTTGGTCTAGAAAAATTTCTCAAAATAATTCTTAAAAACCAAAACATTAAAGATATTATGAAAAATAAAATTGTTAAAACTATTGGTAAAGATGAAGTTGTAAAAGTTATTGGTGTAAATAGAATAAAAAAGATTTTAAATGAATTTGAAAATTCAAAGAAAAAAACAGCTGTAAAAAAACAAAATAATAATAAACAAAAAAGATATAATTTGATAACTAAAAATTAATTCATTATTTTTAATAATTTTTTTATTTTTATTCTTGACTATTTTACAAAAATTTTTTATTTTTTTAAAAAAATAAAATAATAAGGACACAATGAAAATAATTGATTTATTATTTAAAATAAATAAACAGAATGATACAATTGTTCAATGTCTAAATAATGTTCAATTATTTGAAAACCTCTCTTTATACGACCTTGAAAATTTAGCAGAAGTAATAACAGTAAAAAAATTTCCAGAAAATGCAATAATCTTTAAACAAAATGATGAAGCAGATGGCTTATGGATAATAGAAAAAGGAATTTTAAAAATTTATATGGAAATAGAAGAAGGAAAAGAAATTGAATTAACACAATTAGTTGATTACAATTATTTTGGTGAAATGGCATTAATTCAAAATGCAAAGCGCTCTGCTTCTGTAAAAACAATAATTCCATCAACCTTATATTTTTTAAGCAAGGAAAATTTTGAAAAATTAATCAGGAAAAATTTAAAAACAGCAAATAAAATTTTATATAATATTTCACGAATGTTAAGCAAACGCTTACAAGAAAGTAATATAAAATTTTTATCAAAATAAAAAAGGAGTAATAAGATGGATAATCAAGCAAAAGCATTAATAATGGTTTTAGTTTTATCATTGATTATGGGAGTCATTGTAATTAGTTTTAATCAAGATTTTCGAATAGATAAAATTTTAAAAAGTAATCGCACATATTTCCCATTAGCAAAAGTAGAAGGTAGGGAGTAAAAATATGAGTAATAAAATAATGGCGTGTTGCTGGTTTTTTATTATAGGCATAGTGATAGGGACTCTTTATGCTATATCAATTGATTATATTCCAAAATTATATATTATTTCATTAGTCTTATTTTTATTAGGACTTATATTATTAATATTAAAGAAAAAATTAAATTTAGCAATTCCTGCTTTTATAGGGCTTTTCTTTTTATTAATAGCATTTCTAATTTTTGGTTACACACGATATATTCATTTAACTAAAATAACTGATAAAAATCATATATCAAATTTTACAGAAAAAGGCTGGGGAAAAATAAAAGTTGAAATTGAAGGTTATGTTTCAGAAGACCCTGATATATTTGAAGATAAAACAAGATTAATAGTAACGCCATTAACATATCGAAGATTAGATGATGAAGAAAATTTAGGAATAGTAAAAATCAGTGGTGGTGATATTTTTGTTCAAATAAAAAAAGATAATTTTGGTAGAGAAAATGAGAGTTGGTATGAAGTTTCTACCTCAAAAATATACGGTGCAAAAGTTACTCTTCGCGGTAAATTATTAGACCCACCGATTGCAAGTAATCCAGGAACTCTTGATTGGGCTCAAAATCTCAAAGCATTTGGTTATTTCGCTGTTATGTGGAGTCCAGAAATTGATGTTGAGCGTGATGCTTCAGGAAAACTCGTTAAAGTTTCAGTTAATGGTGCTTTTTTAGATTGGCTAACAAATTTTGCATTAAATGTAAAAGAAAAAATGTTGAAAGTAATAAGACAAACAATGCCTTATCCAGAATCTGCTTTTTTAGGCGGTGTTACTCTTGGTTTAAAAAGAGGTCTTTCAGGTAAACCCTGTATTAAAAACAGTTATTATAAAGCATTATTAGAATCAGTTTATAAAGAGGATGAAGAAATATTAAATGAATGGTATAAAAAATATGATAAACGAAAAGAAGTTTGTGATGAAATGATTGAAAATGAATTTCGCTGGGCTGGTGTCAGTCATGTGCTCGCTGTTTCAGGCCTACATGTCACTATTATTACTGCTATGCTTGTCGGTATTTTTTCTGCTTTTAAAATGAAGAAAAAAATTTATGCACCATTAGTTGTTTTTTGTTTAATTGTTTTTTGTATTATTACTGGTGCGCCGCCGTCGTCTACTCGTGCTGTTATTATGAATAGTATTGCTCTTATTACTTTTGTCTATGGTGGCAAAGGACTAAAAACTTCATTATTATTTGGTATTGCTGGTGCTGCTTTTTTAATTCTTTTATATAATCCTTCTGCAATTTATCAACCTTCATTTACTCTTTCTTTTGGCGCTGTTTTATCACTCGGTCTTTTAACTGGACCAGTTGAATATTACCTTCGTAAACTAAAAGGTCTTCCTTTCTGGTTTACAATCTTTTATTTGCTTGTTATTACTTTTGTTGCTAATAATTTCTGGTTTGCTTTTAAATCCACACAGGGTTTAATTATTTCTATTGGTTTATATTTTGTGTTATTGTTTTTATTAATAAAAATAGATAGTATGTATCCAATTTTTGGTTCCTATGGCTTTAATAATTTACCTTTATGGATACGTGGTTTTATTTCTGCGCAATTCGCTATTCAATTAGGTATGATGACACCTCTATCTTCTTTTTATTTTGGGCGTATGCCTATTGCTGGTCCTTATGCAAATATTATTGCTATTCCTCTTATTGGTGTTATTGTGCAATTAGGTATGATTGCTGGTCTTATTGGTATGATCCCTTACTTAGGTATTTACATTGCACTTTTGTTAAATGCTTCTAATTATCTTCTTTGTAAATTCTTTTTACTTGTCGCTCATTATTCAAAAGAGTGGTTTATTTATCCTGCTGTGCCTAAATTAACTGTTGGACAATTATTATTATATTATGCTGTTATTCTTGTTTTTGTCTGGCATATGAGAATTATTTACCAATTAAAAAAATTATTCTTTGCTTATAATATTTTCACTGAAACTTCGAGTCAGAAAAAAATTACTTTTTCTTTAATTGGCCTTGCTCTTGTTTTATTTATTATTGGTCTTATTATTGTTACTCCGACTTATCATCATAAATTTAAAATTACTAATTTATCTACTGGTTTTAGTTCTGCTTCTTTTGTTGAATTTCCAAATGAAACTTTCTGGCTTATTGATGGTGCTATAAATATTGAAGGTGAATATCGCCATCCATTTGCACGGAGAAATGAAGGCGAACAAACTGTATTACAATTTTTAATTTCCAAACGCATTACAAAACTTGATGG
>DAONJL010000024.1:28939-36109 GCA_035405645.1 bacterium
AATCATTCTATTATTTTTACAAGTGATATTTCTTTTAATGTTATTGATTATTTTAATAAATTTGATAATAAATCACAATTTGTATGTGATATATTAGTTTATCCTAATCACGGCTATTTAGAACTTGATAAAAAATCAGAAATTACATTAGAAGAATCAATTTCAAATCTAATAAATTTATTTCAACCAAAATATATTGTCGTGCAATATGGTAGCCCTGCAAAAGTGTTAGGTATGCGAAGAAGTCGTGCTTTTAAAAAGAAAGTTGAAGAATCAAAAAATATTATTGAATCATTAGGTGTTAAATATTTTAATACAAATGATGATTTAGCAATTATTACTGAATCTGATGGTGAAAAACTTAATATTCAAACTTATAAAGAAATTAAATATGGCAAAGAAAAAATTGCAGTTGGCGAGGAAGCAACAGAAACAGAAGTAAAACCAGACCAAACTGATGTTGAAACTGCAAAATAAATAAATTAAAAATTAATAAATTATTTTGAAAAATTTTTTTGGTTCCTTATTCAGTGACAAAAATTACAAAAAAATAATTTAAGTTAATCTTTTATTTTGTCGATAATATAAATAGAATGAAAAGTAATTATTTCATTTTATTATTTTTTTTATTAAAACAGGGAGGGATTTTATATGGCAAGTAATTTAGGGACTTTATCCATTGGTGGTTTGTCAGGGATTGACACTGATAGTTTGGTCACGCAGTTAATGGAACTTGAAAAAGTTCAATTAAAAACTTATCAATCAAGATTAACAGAACAGCAAAAAGTAAAAGATACTTGGACCGAGGTTAATTCAAAATTATTAACATTAAAAACAAAAGTTGAAGCATTACTCGATAATTCTTTATGGGAATCAGCAACTGCAACTTCAAGTGATACATCCAAAATAACTGCAACAGCTGTTTCAGGTGCTGCACCAGGAACTTATAACTTTAATGTTACTTCATTAGGAACTTATGCTTTTTCTAAATCACAGAATAATATTGCTAATCATTCAATTGATACTTCTTTAACACTCGATGAATTGGATGATAATAGTGATTTTATTATACCACTTGCTGGTTCTGGCTCTGGTTCTTTTAAAATTCAAATAAAAGATTCTTCTAATAATGTTGTAAGTGAAGCAACAATAAGTTATGATACTTCTACTGATACCTTAAATAATATAATAAATAAAATAAACAGATCATCTGCGGGCATAACTGCTTTTTATGATGAAGCCAGTGGTCCTGATGGTCGATTTATTTTAACAACCAATAATGCAGGTAATTATTATATTGATATTGATACAACAGATGATACACAGGGTGTAATGAATACTCTGAATATTTACAATCCAACAAATTATACTGACGCAGATACTGCTGGAGCATTTATTGATGTTGGTTCAAATTCTTCTGCTACTTTAAATGGAATTACAATTAATCCAACTGGTAATCAATATACAGTAAATGGCACAACTGTAACCTTCTTGCAAACAGGTTCTACAACTGTCTCTGTTTCGAGAAATACCACTGACATCGTAAATGCTGTTTCTGATTTCGTTTCTCAATATAATACCGTAATTGATTATATTGAAGAAGTTTCAAAATTTAGTACTTCAAAGGACCAATCATCTGGGTTGCTCGCTGGTAATTTTTTGCTTTCTAATATTAAATCAAAATTATCAAGTATTGTATTGTCAGCTTATGAATGGGGCACAGAAGATGAATATGAATTAGCTTCACAAATTGGTATCACAATGGGAGCGTATGGAACTGATGAACAAAATCATCTCATTTTAGATGCTGATAAACTTCGTGATGCTTTAAATGACAATATTCAATATGTTGAAAATTTCTTTGGTTATAATAGTTCAGGTTCTGATCCTGCTTCTGGTGTTAAAAATGCTGGGATGGCTTATGAATTAAAAACTTATCTTTATCCTATCACTAAATATCAGGGTCTTATTTATAATGAAAAAAGTTCTATTGATACTTTAATGGATAATTTACAGGAAAGAATTGATAGAGAAAATGAAAGATTAGATAGAAAAGAAGAAAGTTTAAGAAAACAATTTAGTGCAATGGAACAGGCATTGCAATTATTAAATTCACAGAGTAGTTATTTTGAAGCACAAATTGCTAATTTAACAAAAAAGTAAATAAAGTAAAAAATTAGTTTTAAGGGAATCAGGTGAAAATCCTGAACTGGCCCGCAGCTGTAAACGGTAACGAAAGTCTATAATGCCACTGGTGACCTTTTGGTTACTGGGAAGGCGGATGAGTAGAAAGCCGTGAGTCAGAAAACCTTAACTAATTTTTGAAATGTTTTATCTCGAAGGCAAGATAAAACATAATTTTATACGAAGGATTAAAATCGGGTAAATCCCTCGTTTCAATTTTTTTGAAACGAGGGATTTTTTTTTATTTTATGAAAAAAAAATTTTTTATTATTTTTTGTTTTTTTGTTTTTTATTTATTTTTATTTTCTGAAGAATTACAAAAATTTGAATTACCAGAATTTACTGTTTCAGTGAAAAAAAACGAAGAGAAAAATAGCACTATTATTTTTGATGATTTAAAAACTTCAAGTTTTATTTCTTTTTTTTCAGAAAAACAAATAAATGAAAAAATTACTTTATCAGAATTATTAGAACAATTGCCCGGAGTGCAAATCAAAAAATATGGCGGTATTGAAGATTATACTGCTATTTCAATTCGTGGCGCAAGTTCTAAACAAACTATTGTCTCGCTTGATGGTTTTCAATTAAATTCTGCTCTATATGGTGATGTTAATTTATCTGAAATTCCACTTGCACAATTAGATAAAATTGAAGTTTTTAGGAGCGGAATTAGTTCTCAAAATTTACAGGCTATGGGTGGTGTTGTAAATCTATCAACAAAAAAAATATTAAAGAAAAATCATTATTATTTTTCATCTTATTTTGGTTCTTTTAATTCCTATGGTTTTAACGCTAATATTAATCATCTATTTAAGAATATTCCTTTTTTATTTAATTTTTCTGCTTCTAGCTCGGCTGGTGATTTTAAATACAAAAATAACAATAATACTGAATTTAATACTGATGATGATTTTTTTGAGAAAAGAAAAAATAATAACTCAATTAATTACGGCTTCTTATTAAAAACAAAAATCGAGAATAATAATAATTCTTTTGATTTTTCTAATAATCTGATAATTCAAGAACACGGAATGCCAAGATTACCAGTAGCACAATCATTAAATCCTATTTCTAATGAAGCTAAATTAGATACTTTAAAAAATTTCTTCTCTATAAATTATAATAACTTTCATTTTAAAAAAAATAATATTTTACTTACAACAAAATACATCAATAGCTTTATAAAAACAAGATTTACTGATAAATATAATGAAATTAGTTATGTTTCAACAGATGCTATTGATAAATTTTATATTCATTCAATTAATCATAATATAGAATATTGTTTTAAAACAATAAATCAAATAAATATTAATTTTTCAGGTGAATTTATTAAATATATCCCGGAAGATAAAATAATAAATTATCCAATAAATTATAAAAGCAATAGAAATAATTTAGCATTTGCTTTATCGGGAAATATAAATATATATAATTCAAAATTATTTTTTTATCCATCTTTTAAATATGAAAAAACAAATGATAAAATAAATGATATAAATTTTAGCACTGGTAATTTTCAAGGTTCTTATTCTTTATCAAGATATTCTTCATTTTATAATTTTGGATGGCGTTATCTTTTTTCTGAAAATTTTTCGCTTAAAGGTAATATTGGTAAGGCAGAACGAATTCCAACTTTTTATGAAATGTTTGGCAATCGTGGTTTTGCTTATGGTAATCCAAATTTAATTTCTGAAAAAAGTTCTAATTTTGATTTTGGTATAAACCATAATTTTAAATTATTTAATAAATTTAATACTTTTTATGAATTTGTATATTTTAATAATTCCTATGATAATTTAATACTTTGGCTTGTTCATACAAATAGAATAAAACCTGATAATTTATCAAAAGCTAAAATTTATGGCTTTGAATTTTTTAATTATTTATTTCTTTCGGATAATTTCTGGTCTGAGTTTTCTTTCACTATAAATGAATCCAAAAATAAAACAAATACTACTTATTATTTCAATAAAAATTTACCTAATTTACCTAAATTTGAAAGCTGGTATAATTTGAATTTTAAATATTATCCTTTTTCTTTCTCTTTATCTTATAATTTTATCAGTAAATGTTTTATGGATACAATCAATTTAAAGGAGGTGAAAAAACAAAATATTTTTAATTTTAGTCTTAATTATGAACAACAAAAATTTAATATCTGTTTTGAAATTAAAAATTTAACAAATGAACAAATAAACGATAATTTCAATTATCCATTGCCCGGGCAAATGTATTTTTTAAAACTTAAATTTTTCTTATAATTTTTTTAGTTAATCAATTTTTATAGAAGGATTGATTATGAAATTTTATTTATTAATTTTTTGTGCAATTTCTATATTTATTTTTTCTAATTGTGGTAGTGATACTAAAAATACCACAATAAAATTTAATGGTGTTATTGATGATTTTTTTAACGATACTTCTATTTACTCAAATTTTGCACCTTCTTATTCATCAACAAATTACTCTGTCTTTGCTTTTAATATTGCTAATTTACAGGATACTTATACTGCTTCTGTTTCAAATAAAAATTTTTCAATCGTTTTACCAGCATCAGGTAATTATATTTTCTTTGCCATCAGCCCAACTTATTCTTTTAAATTGATTAAATCAAATATTTCTCTATCAAATAATTTTGATACAATAAATTTTAAATCAACAGTTATTGCACAATATATTGAACAAATTTATGCTTTTGATACTTCTTTAACTGCAATCAATTCTTCTTTACCAAATTTAATAAATGAAGCAAATAATGTCTATGAAAATGCAATTTCAAATTTAAAATCTGATACAGCAGCAGAATTAGATAAGTCAAAAGCTATTTTAATTAAAACAATTTCAGCAGTTTTGTATGATAAAATAAATAACAATTCAAATTTATTAAATGAATTTGTAAATGACATAAAAATCGATTCATTATCATTATCTATTTATGCTGACTCATTCATTAAAAATTATTTTCAATTTAATGCTTCTGATACTTTAATAATTAATGGTCATACATATAATGCTGCCGATACAACAAGCGTCTTGTCAACAACCAAAATTAGCAGTATCATAAATTTACTACAAACACTTTTAAAAAGTATTACAAAAAAAATTTATATTACTACATCAGTATATGGTCAGGTAGGTGCAGTGGCTGTTGTTAATCTGGACAATATTTCGAATGTTGTGTTTAATGCTGCTCTTACTTCCAATGATAATGATATAAAATATTATGATAACAAATTATTTATTTTAAATAGAAGTGAAGATAACATTCAAATTATTGATGCAACAAATTATAAAACAATCAAACAATATAATATTGGCGGTGCTTATTCAAATCCTCATGATATTGTTTTTACCTCTTCTTCTATTGCTTATGTTTGCTTTAATTCTAAAAATTTCATTTCTAAAATAAATCCACTAACTGGTGTTCTTTATGACACTTTTTCTTTATTGCCTTTTGTTGCTTCAAATGATTCAGATAATAATCCAGAAGCAACAAGAATGCAAAAGATAAATAATAAATTATTTATCTTAATGCAATCTCTTGATACAAATAATTGGTGGACACCAACTGGTTATAGTAGAATTGCTGTGTTTGATTTAACCAATGATACCTGGATTGATGTTGACACAGCCACAGCAGGCATTCAAGCAATTGAACTTAATGGTGATAAACCTTATGAAAATTTTTATTATTCAGAAAAAACAGGGAAATTATATATTGCGACAATTGGAAACTGGTATGATAAATCACTTTCAAAAATTGAAGAAGTAAATCCAATTACTTATCAGGTTCGCACTTTAGTCAATGTTGGAAATACACCTGATACTAATATTTGCACTAATCTTATTATGGATGTGGCTGTTTTTTCTGATACTATTGGTGCTTTCATTCAATACAAAAATTGGGGTGATAATCTTCTTTCTTTTTTTAATCCTGCAACTGGTGAAATCACTGATACTGATGTATTAAAATCACAAACTGCAAGGCAACTTAAAAAACTTATGTATGATAGCATTGGTAATCTTTATATTTTAGAACAAACTTTTGGTAAAGATGGTTTATTAAAAATTACGCCATCAAAATCTGTTGTTGGTCCAATAAATTTATATATGCCACCTAATTTTATGGTTATTGTCGAATAATATTTAAGCGATTGCGCAATATTCAAAATTGTGCAATCGCTTTTTTTATCTTATAATTATTAAAGATACTTAACTCCAACTTAATACTTTCTTTTTTAATGAACTAATTTCAGAAAATAAATTTTCATTCTCAATTTCTGGTTTAATTTTTTCACCTTTATAAAAAATATTTATTTCATCATTTACTAATAATTTGAATTTTATTTTTTCTGGTAAATATTTTAATGTATAATCTTCATCATACTTTAAATCAATATATATATCTTTATTTTGCCGGTTTATTTTTAATATTATCTTACTCACTTTTTCTTTTGCAAAATTATGCTTTGTAATTCCATCATCAAAATAGAATACCCTTTCTTTATTTTCTATATCATAAATATTTATATCAATTTTTTTATATTGCCCTATTTTTATTGGATATTCATAATCTTTTGAAATTATTATTCCACCTTTCTTTATAAAAATTGGTGTTTCATTAATTCTTACTTCTTTTTTTATTATCTTTTCACCTTTATGCCATTCTCCTGTTAAAATATCAAACCATTCGCCTGACGGTATCCATATCTCTTTTTCCACTGTTCCATTATTTTCTTTTATTTGTTCACATATTGGAACTACAATAATATCTTCTCCAAAAAAATATTGTTCTTTATATTTTTCTGCATTCTCATTATTGAAATAAACAAAATTCATTGGATAAAATAAAGGAAAACCTGTTAACACATTATTAATATGTAATTGTTCAAAATAAGGAATTAATTTATATCTCAGTTGCATATAACTTTTATATATTCTTAATGCTCGTTCAGAAAAATTATACGGTTCTCTTATACCATG
>DAONJL010000025.1:0-34402 GCA_035405645.1 bacterium
CCCATGCTATGGAACTATAATAAACGCCTTGATTAGCGCCCATTGGTTCGGCTGCCTTTGTCCATGTCCCTGCATAAACAACTACATTAAAACTAAATAATAAGATACATAACAAAATGATTCTTTTCATATTACTCCACTCCTTTTTATTTATTTTTTGTTGACTGGTTTTACTTGCAGGAATAAAAAAATCTTACAAATAAAATTCAGCCCCAAAAATTTTTATATTAATTTTTTTTAAAAAAATTTATAAATTTGTCAAGAATTTTTTAAAAAATTTTTTAATATTGAAATCAATAACAAATAAATAAATAAAATAAATGCTCTATATTTTAGTATTTTATATTTTATAATCTTTGTTTTACAATATATGTTTTATTATTTATGAGACCTTTTTAAAAACTCAATTTTAAATAATTTCATTTATACTTTTTATTCTTTTCTCATATATAAAAATTTATCAATATAAAAATAATCGAGTTATTTGTTTTATTCGTGTTATTTCTTATTCGTGTCAATTCGTGTTGATTTGTGGCTTATTTATTATTTATCTAAATTCGTCTTTTTAGTGGCATTACTATTCTGTGTTTTTTTGTGCTATTATGCTATTAGTGTAAAAAAAAATAACTTTATTAACAAAATAAAACTATATTTTCAAAAATAACTTTATAATTATTCAATTTGAGGGTGCAGTGGTGACGACTGGCTCCAATAACCTGTCCCCAATAATTAGTGTTTATTAGTGGCAAATATGAATATGGCATTTGTTATTCGTGGCAAATAAAAGCCAGAAAAGTTTGCAAAAAAATAAGGACGAAGTGAAGTGGTTGAATTTTAATTAACTGCAGGTGATAACCTGCGGTTAGAATAACAATAAAATAAACAACGCTGAAACGGCTTGAAATTGTTTTAGTGCTGAAAATATAATATAGAATACGAATGTAGAGTTTTTAATAGTCAACAAATAATTAATGAAAAGAATTAAATTGCAAAATCTACTTAATATTTATTATAATTAAAGTATTATTCTGCTAACCACAATCACTAAAATAGTTGTAATAACTAACTACTTTAAAATCTATAACTTACACTTGCACGAATTTTATTGCCTGTTTTTTCACCAAACGCATATTCTCGTTTATTTGGTCGCAAACTACCTAATAATGCTATTTCACCATTATTATTTAATATCTTTTTCGCAATTCTAAAATTTAAAAAAAGATATTCTGCTACTTTTTCACTACTTATTTTTGATGATGTTAATTTATATAATTCACCATTGACTGCCCTTGCTGCTGCTGCACCAACCTGAGTATCATATAAAGAAACTATATTACCACCAATATTTATAGCAATAGTATCAGGCACACTCCACGAGTCAAAAGCATCTGGAACAGATAACGGTGCACCACCTGCTGCTGCAATAAATGATGCTTGTGTGTCAGTTAACACACTCCATAATGGTAATACAGTAGTTTGTAATCCCATTGCAGTAAAATAAGTAGTAGCATCTGTATCACTTAATATATGACCGCCAAGTTTAGCATAAATATAAGCACCATCTTCAAGATATTTTTTCTTATATGGGTCAGCGCCAGTTAGTGCATCAGTAAAAAATTTTGTTGGATTTGCTTTTAAATCTTTGTTTATTTGTGCTAATGTCTGGTCCATAATATTTGTAATTGAAACTTCAGAAGAACTTACAAAATTAAGGGATAAAGAAACATTCCAGCCATTCGGATAATTTTTAAAACTACCAATAGACGCTAAATGAGCAGGCACTGCATTTGAATGTTGATTCTGTATTTTAGTGTTTTGATATGAATAATTACCCCATACACGCCAATCTTTTGAAACATTATAATTCATTCCAAGTTCGATACCATCTGATTTTAATTTACCAGATAGATTAACAGATTTTAAATCAACAGCAGAACAATTTGTTTTTGAAATAGGTATTGCCGTGCCACCTATATAAATTGTTGGATTTAATGGTTGCCACATCATACTATCATTTTGTGTATTTGAGTAAGCAATTAAATCCTCAACATCATAATGATAAATATTTACATCAACATTTATTTTATCCTGTAAAATTGTTGAATATCCTAATTCATAAGATTTTATTGTCATTGGTTCTAAATTTTCATTTGATAATAATCTAATAATAGGAGCGAGCGAACCATCAGGTAAATTACCAGCAGAAAATTGCGCATTAGTAAAAAGGTCAGCAATAAAAGGTGCTCTTATTGCTTGTGAATAAATAAGACGAATTGTTCTATTTTCTGATGGTTTATAAAATAAAATTGATTGTGGTGAAAATTTTGCCTTATCAGGTTTATCATATTTATCATATCTTGTGCCAATAATCCATTTTAAATTATCTGAAATTTTAAATTCATTATTAAAGAAACCAGCAATAAATTTTTGCCTTTTTTCAATATGATCTCTAAAATAAATATCGTCAGAATTGCTTTTTACATTACGATAATTTATTCCTGCAACAAGTATATTTCTTTCACTAATATTAAATACATTTTGAATATCAATATCAAAAGAATTCCAATCTAAACCATCCTCTTGAGTAAACTCATCACCAACATCTGCTTTTACTTCATCACCCATTTGCCCAAAAATATTTGAAACAGAAGCTTTAAAGTCACTATTTTGATAAGTAAATTTTAAAACATTGTTATTTATTTTTTTATAATCAACAATAATGAAATCGCCAGATGTGCCTGTTAAATTAGCACTTCCTTTACTTCTGCCTAATTGAAAATTTAGACTTTGTTTTTCATCAATTGTATATTTGATAAAAGAACTAATTCTATAAAGATTTAAAGATTGCGGATCAGCAGCAGGAAAGTCTGGATTTGTTGGAAAACCTAAGTCTGCTGATGCAAGTAAAGATTGTCTATTTGGTTGATATAAACTATAAGAATGATTATAAGATTGATTATCAAAAGCATCTTTTGATGTATATTCAGCACTAACTCAATATGATAATTTTTTATCTTCTTTACCATATCTAAAAGAATGAATTTGATTACCTTTTAAATCAGATGAAGCAGAGAAATAAGAACCTTTAGTTTTATTAAAATCTTTTGTAATAATGTTCACAACACCAGTAACAGCATTAGCACCAAATAGAGCAGAGGCAGGACCACAAACAACTTCAATTCTATCAATATCTTCAATAGTAATTGGAAGTAATTCCCAGAATGTCCCACCAAAGACATCATTAAAATAAGAACGACCATCAATCATAACAAGAATATTACGAGAATAAGCAGCAAAAGCACCAGCTTCTTTTGGTGAGTTTATCATACCACGAATAGCAACTTCTTGTTGACCGCCTGTTACTTCCTGTACATAAACACCAGGCACCATTCTTAATGCTTCTGCAATACTTTGAACACCTAATCTTTTAATATCATCAGCAGTAATAACAGAAATAGCAACTGGCGCATCAGAAAGTTTTTGTGCTCTTTTTGAGGCTGATACCACTATTTGTTCTTCGACTTTAAAAAATTGTTCTTCTGTAAATAATGATTCCACATCATCAGCAAAAATTTTAAGAGTAAATAAAAACAAAAGAATATAAAATAATAAAAGAATATTTTTCATTTCCACCCTCCTTTTTAATTTTAAAAAAAATTTAATATTATATAAAATAAAAGTCAAAAAAAATATTTTTAAATTGTATGCCTGAACTTCGATATTTTTAAAATATAGAACAAATTTATATTTTTATTGAAAAAAATTTTTAAATAATATAATATGAAAAATATGAAAAAAAAATATGATGAACGAATAATAAATGAAATAAGACATAGTGATTATTTACTAAAAAAAGGTGCGGGCAATATCTGGAATTGGGAAAGTGCAGCAGGAAAAATACGATGGCAAAGAAGAGTAAAATTATTATGTGAGAAATTAAAAGAAAACTGGCAGGTATTAGAATTAGGTTGTGGCACAGGTTATTTCACAAAAGAATTAGCAAAAACAAATTGTAAAGTTATTGCTGTTGATATTGCTTTTAATTTAATTAAAGAAGCAAAAAAAATAATAAATAAAAAAAACATTTATTTTGTAATTGATAATGCTTATCAAATGAATTTTAAAAATAAGAGTTTTAATGCTGTTATTGGTAGTTCTGTTTTGCATCATTTAATTATTGATGAAGCACTAAGAGAAATATATCGAGTATTAAAACCAAATGGAATTATTGTATTTACAGAACCTAATATGTTGAATCCACAAATTTTTTTACAAAAGAATATTCCATATTTAAAAAAAATGTTAGGTGATTCACCTGATGAAACAGCATTTATAAAATGGTCATTAAAAAAGAAATTAGAAAAATATGGCTTTAAAAATATTAGCATAGTTCCATTTGATTTTTTACATCCTGCAATTCCAGAATATTTTATTAATTATTGTCAAAAACTTTCAAACATATTAGAGAAGATACCATTAATAAAAGAAATTGCAGGTTCGATTTTTATTTATGCTGAAAAATGAAATTTTATTTTTTAAAATTATTAATTGACAAAATTCATTAAAATATATTTAAAATATTTAAAAATGAATATAAAAAAATTTTTCAAATTATTTAGTGAATTAGTTTATGCAATTGTATTCAATAAATATTTTAATTATTTAATACTTATCTGCGTTGTATTATCAATATTTAATTTATTAATACCAAAAATAATTGATTTTTCAAATTATTGGGATGAAATATTAAATAAATGTGATTCGATTTTTATTATCTTATTTGCATTTGAATTTGTTGTAAAATTTTCAAAAAATAAATGGCATTATTTTTTTGTTGATTATGGATGGATAGATTTTTTATCTTCTATACCAATATTAACACCAGCATTAAAAAGTTTAAGAAGTATAAAATTATTAAGATTTACAAGAGTCTTATGATTATTAAGATTTTTAAAGTTTACAAAAGAAACGAGCAGTCCATTAAAACAACGATTTTTTGCTGGTGTTAGTTCGATTACTTTAATTGTTATTCTTGGGCTTGGTTATATATTATTTAATTATCAAAATTTACGACTTGTTCAAAATGAGATAAAATATTTGAAATTATTAAAAAGAACAATTGAAACAAATCAAAATTTAGATGAAATTGTAAAAAATGAGGAATCGATTTTACAAATTCAGAAAATAAATGAAGAAAAAAATTATTTAGAAAAAATAAAAAAAGAAAATTTAATTTTTATAAAATATTATAACAGCAAAATAATTGAAAAATATTTATCAAAAGAATATATAAAAAATAAAGAATACATTTTAAAAATATTGGCAGGTATAAAAAATAAAGAAATAAGTAATGAAGAAAAAAATGATATAGATAATTTAATAAGAGGAATAATAAAAAATGAATTGAATAAAATAAAGTTGATAGAGATAAATAATGAAGTATATGAATTTTTAATAAATAAAATATATTTAAAGGAAATAAAAGAATATTATAAAAAAGAGAACAAAAAAATAGTAAGAGATTTTAAAATATTAACAGAATTAGAATTAAGTGAAAATGAATATATTATTTTTGAAACATCAAATAATTATGCTGTAATTTATAGTTTAAAAAATTTATTAAAAAATATAAATACATTTGAAAGTTTTATTATATCTATTTCATTTTTAACAGTTGTAATAATAATCATTTGTTTAAATTATTTTATTCAGTATATATTATTAAATAGAATTGATAAATTAGCGTTTAATATGAAAAAAACAATAGAAGATTATCAATCACAAAGAAATATAATTGCTGATACACAGGAATTAAATTTATTACAAAGTAAAAAAGAAGATGATGAATTAACGACAATATTAAATATATATAATTTTTTAAAAAATAAACTTGACCTGAGTTTTAATACAATGAAATTAAATATGAATAAGATAAATACTTTAAATACGGTTTATAATTATTTTCAAAAGACTTATGATATACGAAAATATTTTTATTATATAATAATTGCACTAACGAATAAAGAATTTTATAAATTTGATAGAGCAGCAATATTTTTAAGAAACGAAAAAAATAATGAATTTCAATGTCAGTATGCAATAGGAGCAAATTCACGCGATGAGTTAATAAAAAAATTCAATGATAAAAATGCATATTATAAATTTAATCCATCATTAGCAGAAGCATTTGAGTTATATTTGGAGCATCCTTATTTTAATAATAGTTTTGAAAAAGAAATATTAAATCTATCATTTAAAATTGATAAGAATTTAGAAGATTTACTAAATATATTTAATAAGTATGGAAATGTGATAAAATGCCCAAGTGAATTTATAAATAATGAAATAATAAATATTATAGGAAAGAAAGTAAATTCAAAATCATATTTACTTTGTGAATTAAAACAATCAACAATAAATAAAACATTTGGTTTTATATTTATTGATAATATAATCTCGAATGAAAATATTTCAAATATACGAATACAGAATGTTCAGTTATTTATAAATGAAATTTTATTTATTTTAAATAATTTACTTTTCACACAATATTTTAATAATAAAAAAATAGAAGAAATAAATCAAAATTATCAGAGCGAAATAGAGAATTCAAATAAAATAATTAGCGAAATAATTGGCGTATGAACAAAAGAGAAAAAGAGACAAAGGCAATAAAAATAAAAAAGCAAATTAAAAATTGGTTAAAATTAATAAAATTTTTTATAGTATCAAATCAGGATATAAAAATTCTTGTTAGTGGTATAATATTTATTTTATTGGTTGGTTTTTTATTTTTAACATTAGAAAAAAAATATAATGATGGGTATGGTAGTTTTCTTGATTCTGTTTATTGGACAGTAGTTTCTGTAACAACAGTAGGTTATGGGGATATATCGCCCAAAACAGCAACAGGCAGATTTTTAACTATTTTTATTTTATTTATTGGTGTTGCACTTGTTGGTGTTATTACAGGTAAAATTACATCATTTTTAGTTGAAAGAAGGTTAAAGGAGGGACGAGGCTTGGGTGAAATAGAACATTTAAAAAATCATTTTATTATTTGTGGCTGGTGTGATAATATGGCTAATTTTTTAATCGAAATATTAAAAGTAAATAATGAATTTACATCAGACCAATTAGTATTAATTAACACACATTCGCAGGATGAAATAGCAGAATTAAAAAACATACCAGAATTAAGATATTTGCATTTTATTTATGGTGATTTCGTAGAAGAAAATGTATTAAAAAGAGCAAATATAAAAAATGCTTCGAGAATAATGGTTCTTGCTGATACAGCAATGGCAAACTCAATTCAAGAAGTTGACGCAAGAACAGTAATGGCAATTATGACTATTGATTCACTAAATAAGAATATATATTCCTGTGCAGAAATATTAGACCCAAAATTTAAGAAACATTTAGAAATATCACATTGTAATGAAATTATTTTATCAAGGAATTATTCAAGAATGTTATTAACAAATGCAACAACAGCATCAGGTATTTCACATGTTGTCTCTCATATACTTGATGTTGATTCTTCTGCAAGAATGATTTCTGTTGATTTTCCTGATTCTTTTATTTCTAAAACTTTTGCTGAATTAAAAGCATATTTTGAGAGTCTGGATGGTTCAATTTTAATTGGCATTTTAGAAAATGCAGGTAATGTATTTCAACAAAAAAGAGAAGCATTAAAAGAAGCACAAAAAACACCTGATATTTCTAAACTTGTTTCAAATTTAAAAAATATAAAAGAGATAATTTCAAATAAACCTGTAATAAATCCTGGACCAAACTATATAATAAAAAAACATTCAAAAGCAATAATTGTTGAACCATCATATATTACATAATTTTAAAGAGGTTTTATTATGGCACACAATAGTGATGAAATAATTGCAAAATTATCTAACATTGTTTTATTTAAAAGTTTTAAAGATAAACCAGAAGAATTAAAAAAAATCGCTTCTATAATGAGACCGGTCTTTTTTAAAAAAGATGAACGAATAATAAATGAAGGTGACGCAGGTGATTCATTATATATATTAAAAAGTGGTGAAGTTCTTATTACTAAAAAGACATTAGAAAAAGAAGAATATACAATTGTAAAACTTACAGGTGAAATGAATGTATTTTTTGGTGAACTTGCATTGCTTGATGAAGATAAAAGGTCTGCTTCAATTATTGCATTAACTGATTGTGAACTGTGGGAAATAAAAAGAAAAGATTTTTTTGAATTAGGTGAAAAAGAACCTTATTTATGTTTAATTATAACAAGAGAAATAGCAAAGATATTAGCATCGCGTTTAAGAAAAACAAGTTCTGATATTATTATCCTTTTTGAAGCATTAGTTGAAGAAATTGGCACTGATTGAAAAAAATTTTATAATCATTTAATTAATTATGAATAATTTATCTTTGTATTCATTAACAAGTGGTAGTTCTGGAAATTCTTTTTTAATAAAATATAATGATGATATTATTATAATTGACGCTGGACTATCCTGCATTCGTTTTGAAAAATCAATAAATTCATTAAATTACAAAATAGAACAAATTGCTGGATTAATAATAACACATAATCATTCAGACCATATCAGTGGATTGGGTCAAATCGCAAGAAAACATAATTTACCAATTTATATTTCTAAAATATGTTATGATTCGATAAAAGATAAAATTGGCAAAATTGAAAAAATAAATTTTATAAATGAAGAATTTAATATAAAAAATTTTGAAATTGAATCAATTAAAAGCAGTCATGATAGTGTTGAAATGCTTAATTTTATCATTAAGGTAAATAATACGAAAATATCATTTATTACTGATACTGGTTATGTTCATCAGTATTTATTTTTTAAAATTAAAGATACTGATATTTTAATTATAGAAGCAAATTATGATAAAAATATAATAATTGAAAATGATGCTCGACCCTGGTTTGTTAAACAACGAGTGTTAAGTAGAAATGGTCATTTATCTAATGATGATTGTCTCGAAATTATAAATAAAATTAATATTGACAGATTAAAATATTTATTTTTAATTCATATAAGTAAAGACCATAATGATTATAAATTAGTAGAAAATTTTTTTAATGAAAAGATAAAAAATAATTTGAAGAAAGATATTGAAATTATTGTTTGTAAAGAAAATGAAATAAATGGTTTAGATATAAATGAAGAAAATTAAATATTTTATTTTATCAATTATATTTATTATTCTTTTGATATTAGCAATTTATTTATCAGCAAGTTATTATCATAAAAACATAAAAGAAATACCTAAATTTAAAAGATACATAGAATTTATTGATAAATTATTTGTAAAAATAGAAAGGCGTTTACCAGCGCCAAAACAGCAAATAATAAAAGAAGAAAAAAAATTTTTTGTTGAGGAAAAAATTGAAAAAGAAGAAGTAAAAAAAACTTTACCAGCAGAAGAAACTGAAAATATACAGATAAAAACTGCATTTATTCAAAATTCTTTTATAAAAATAAAAACTAATTCCAGAACTTTTAATATATTACCACTCGAAAAAAAATATTTATTGTTTTATAATTTTGATTTAGAAAATGAATTTCAAATTTTGAATAGAGATTTAGAATATAAGATATTTACTAATCCCTTAAATAAAATAACTATAATCAAATTATTTGAAAATAACCTGATAAAAAACGAAATAAAAATAAATCAAGAAAAATTAAATATAAATGATGAAATATATATAATAAAAAAGGATAGCAATAATAATTTGGTTTCTTTAAAAAGTTTAATTATTTCAAAGAATAATAATTTTGAAAATTATAAATATATAAACTTATATAGAGTGCAGGGATATTTTGATAATGAATTTTTAGGTGCATATATATTTAATAAAGATTATGAATTTATTGGTATTGCAGTTTATATACATCAAAGTAAATCTAATAATCTATATTTTATTGATAATACAGAAATATTAAAACATATTTCAACAATTGATAATTTAGAAAATATAAAATTCTTTAATCTATCATTTGATTTTGAATTTAGTGATTTGTTAAAAATAAAAAATTCAAGAACACATAATTTTAAAGATAATAGTATTATTATTGGAATGGAAGGTTCAGAAATTAAGACAGAAGAAGAATTTCAAAATCTGATTTATTATGGGCTATTAAAGCAGGAACTCGAAATAAAATTTAATACTAATTTAGTGAAAAAAATTTTAGCAGATGAAAAATATTCTTTTTTTGAAAATGAATATGGAATATATTTTAAAGAGACTAATTATGGTTTAGAAATAGCAGGCACAGAAAAAGGGAATAATTTTTTAAAAATAAAAGGTCTTAATATTGGTGATGTTTTAGTTTCAATAAATAATATAAATCTTTTTAGTAGATTGGATTTTTATTTGATAAGAAATTTATTAAAAGATAAAACAATCAAAAAGACAGCATTGTTCAGGACAATAAGAAATACTTATGTTTTTTTTGATTTATAAGAATTAATATTGAGGTGCTAAAGTGGAAGAAAAACAAAAAAAAGTAATTATTCTTGATACACATAATGAAGCAATTAATAATATAAAGAAACGAGTAGAAAAATATAAATTTGAAATAAAAACCTTTGTTAATGCGCAGGATGCTATACTTGCTTATATGAAGGAATTTCCATATATTTTTATTATTGACCCTTTTATTGTTTCTGAAAATGGAACTGATAATCCAGAGTTAGGTTTAAAAATATTAGAACAATTTTCATTAAATAATTTACATTTAGAAGAACCTGTTAATATTGTAGTTATAACAAATAATGTTGATGGCCATTTTGGTAATGTATTGAAAAAAATGGGCTTTGAATATATGTGTAATAAAATTGATGGAGTTGGTTTAGAACAATGTATAGAAAAAATAATAAAAAAATCAGGTGCAGAAGTCGAATATGCTGAAGTAATATTAGAAGTTCAATTACCACAAGACCCTGTAAAAGAATTATTAAATGAAATTGAATATTATGATAAAGATGAATTATATTATTTATTTACTGAATATCCAAAATTAGATGTAGCAGATCCAAAACAACGAGACCAGAAAAAAATTGTATTAAGAAACTTAATGAAACATTTCTGGACAGCATATCAATTCATTGCGCTTGATACTGTTTTAAAAGAAAAATTTGATTTACTACATATAGCATTTTTAAGATTCCGTGCTATCCTAAGTTTGGATTGGCTATCAGCAAATGTAATTAATTCAATATCTAATTTTATCGAAAAAACTATTCAAGCATCAAACATTTCTAATATTTTTTATGCAGATGAATATTTAAAAAAAATATGGGCCGGCGAACTTTTACCTTCTTATAATGATATTATAATTCAGGAATTTCGTAGAGTAAAAGATATGTTTGTTATGTTACGTGATATTAAGACGAGCAGTGAAGAAGGATATTTAGAGGCAGTAACAAAATATTTAGGTATGCGTGAATGCAATATGTTAAGAAGTTCAAAGAAAACTATACAAATAGAAGAGGAAGAATTAATGAATAAAGGTAGAATTGCATTATTTGGTGAAGAAATAATAAATATGCTGAAATTATTTACTAATATGTGTATTGGACCACAGGGTAATAAATTACCTATTCTAAATATCAAGACAAGTGAAAATTTTACTTTGCAATTTACTACAAAAGAAGCAATTAAAAAAATAATAAATGAAATAAAACAGATTGATGAAAATATTTTTAAAAGAGTTCGATTAAATGAAGATAAAAAATTTCAAGAATATAATATTGAACCGTATGTTATTATTTTACCTTGTATTTCTAATCAAGGCGTGTGCTGGGATGCGTGGCATGATGCAAATAAACGAACAAGTCCTGGACGAATAGGTGTACCAATAATTTATGAACGCACATTAGAAGAGTGTGTTTTAAGTGCATTAGCACATTTAAAATGGCGAACTGCTAAAAGTGAAGCTGATATTTATTGGATGGAAGAAGGTTTAACAGGACATTATTATCAATATTTTGAAGAAAATAAAAAGAAAAAAGATGAAGATGGTAATCCTTATGTTGCTTCTACTGCTGGTCCAGAAGAAAGTTTTGTTTGTGATTATATTACCTGGTTAAAATATGAAGCAAAAGGTCAATTAAAACTTCGTAAAGAAGTTCGTGATATGTTCTGGATTTTAATTCCATTTTCTGAGAAGGTGAAAGCAGGGCTGGCAGGTAAAGGACAAATATACGAAGAATTATTACAAAAAGATAAACGAAGAGCACAATCAAGATTTACAAGTTTATCTGCAAAAGAAAAAGAGAATAATGGTAATGAAAAATAAAAAACGAATTTTAATTATTGATGATGATGTTTCAATTCGACTTTTATTAAAAGAACTACTACAAAAAATGAATTATGAAGTAGATTTATGTGAAGATGTCGTTCGTATGTTTGGTTCTATTCAATTTAATATTAAGCCTGATTTAATTATTCTTGATGTTATGATGGAGTTAATGGACGGTTTTGAAATTTATACGCAATTAAGAAATATTTCTGGTTATGAAAATATACCTGTAATTTTTCTTACAGCATTAGCAAGTGATAAATTTAAGAAAAAAGCCTTAGAACTTGGCGCTGCTGCTTATATTGAAAAGCCTTTCAATATTCCTGAATTATTAGATATTATAAATAAATGTTTGAACAAAAATGTTTGAAGATATAAATTCAATAAAAAATTTAGTAAATAACTTAAATAAACTTCCTTCTATTGGTGAAAAATCAGCTTTAAGACTGGTCCTATATTTACTTTCTGCTGATGATAATTATATAAATGAACTAATTACAAATATTAAATCATTAAAAGAAAAAGTATCATATTGTGAGCAATGTAATTGCTTGACAGAAAATGAAGATAAGATTTGTAACTTTTGCAAAAATACAGAACGAAATCAAAATATATTATGTATTGTTGAGCAACCACAGGAAGTTATAATTATTGAAAAAAATAATATTTTTAATGGTCGCTATTTTGTTTTAAAAGGTGCAATTGACCCTTTAAATAATATTGGTCCTGATGATATTGATATTGATAAGTTAATTTCTTTATTAAAAAAAAATGAACAAATAAAAGAAATAATAATAGCAACAAATCCAACATTAAAAGGTGAAATGACAGCTGAATATCTTGAATCAATATTAAAGGATTATAATATAAAAATTACTCGTATTGGTTATGGTATGCCAGTTGGTGCTGCTCTTGACTTTGCGGATGCAATAACTTTAAAAAAATCATTTGATAGTCGAACAATACTAAAAGAAGCCAAATAAAATGCCAAAAGAAAAATCAGAGATAATAAATTTTTTAAATGAAATTGCTACTTATCTTGAATTATTAAATGAAAATCCATTTAAAGTTCGCTCTTATAGAAATGCCGCTGAAATAGTCGAAAAATATGATGGTGATATAAATGAAGGAATAGAAAGCGGTAAATTATTTGAAATTAAAGGTATAGGTTCTTCAATTACTGAAAAAATAAAAAGTTTTTATTATGATAAAAATCTTGATTTTTTTTATGAACTAAAAAATAAAGTGCCAGCAGGTCTTATTGAATTACTCAATATTCCTTCCCTTGGTCCTAAAAGAACTTATCAATTATGGAAAGAATTAAATATAACAAATATAAATGAATTAGAAAAAGCATGTTTAGAGAATAAATTAGTTCAATTAAAAAATTTTGGTGTTGAGTATCAAAATAAAATTTTAAAAGGAATTGAATTATTAAAGAATTATGAACAGGTATATTATTATTCAGAAGCAAAAGAATATGCTGAAAAATTAGTTGAATTTTTAAAAACATCAAAATTAGTTTCAAAAATAGAAATAGCAGGAAGTATTCGCAGATACAAAGAAACAATTAAAGATATTGATATTTTAGTTTGTGCAAAAAATTACAAAAAAATTAATAATTTTATTTCAACTTATTCTGATTTAGCAGAAATTACAGCAAGTGGTGAAACTAAAATTAGTTTTCGGTTAAAATCAGGAATTTCTGTTGATATCAGAATTGTTAAAAAAGATGAATTTCCTTTTGCTTTACATTATTTTACTGGTAGTAAAGAGCATAATACAATAATTCGACAATATGCAAAGAAATATAATTTGAAATTAAATGAATATGGTTTATTCACTGATAAAAATGAAAAGATAAAATGTAAAGATGAAAAAGAATTATTTAATAAATTAAATCTTGAATACATCGAACCAGAATTAAGAGAAAATAGAGGTGAAATAGAAGCAGCAGAAAAAAAAGAATTACCAAAACTTATTAAAGAGAGCGACATAAAAGGTATATTTCATATTCATACAATATATAGTGATGGTGCAAATAAAATAGAAGATTATGTAAAATGGGCTATTGCAAATAATATTGAATATATTGGCATAGCAGACCATAGTCAATCTGCTGCTTATGCAAAAGGTTTAAAAATTGATATGCTTAAAAAACAAATAGATGAAATTAATGAATTAAATAATAAATATAATGAAGTAAAAATATTAAAGGGAATTGAATCAGATATATTAAAAAATGGGGAACTTGATTATCCTGATGAAATATTAGAACAATTAGATTTTGTCATTGGTTCAGTTCATAGTAATTTTAATTTGACAGAAGAAGAAATGACTGAGCGAATAATAAAAGCAATTAAAAATCCATACTTAAATATTATTGGACATATTAGTGGTAGATTATTAAAAGAGCGTAATGGCTATAAAATAAATTACGAAAAAATTTTTGATCTAGTTAGTGAATATAATAAAATAATTGAATTTAATGCACAACCGCAAAGATTTGATATTGATTGGCGTTATTTAAAAATATGTAAAAATAGGAATATAAAAATTGTTATTGGTATCGATGCACATTCAATTGATTATATGCATTATGTTAAATTTGGTGTTGGTTTTTGCAGAAAAGGCTGGCTCGAAAAAAAAGATGTTATCAATACTTTTTCATTTTCAGAAGTAAAAAAATTATTTAAAAAACATTAAATTTTTATGCCCTATTACAAAGATAATTTTTTAATCCTTGACAATAAAATTTTAAAAGATAAAGATTTAATAATCATTGTTTTATCTGAATTATTTGGAAAAAGAGATATTATTGTAAAAGGTGTGCGTGGCTTAAAAAGCAGATTTCGTGGTGCATCTGAACCTTTTACTTTTTGTAAAGGTATTATTCATTACAAAGAAAATAGTCCAAATTTTCTTTTATCATCAGTTGATATAATTGAAACATTTTGCTCAATAAATGATGATAAACAAAAATTAAAAGTAGGATTTATACTACTAAATTTAATCAAAAATTTTTTACAATATAATCAGGTTATAAAAGATTTTTTTTCAAATACTATTAAATTTTTTAAACAATTAAAAAAGACTGAAAATCCCGAAATAATTAAGATTTTATTTACTTTATGGTTTATCAAAAAAATTGGCTATCAACCAAATATAAACCATTGCTCATTTTGTAATAAAATTTTAAATGATAAATTTTATCTTGATTTATTGACACATTCTTTAGTTTGTTTTCAATGCGGTGCTACAAATAACAAAAAACTTTTTTCATATAACTTATTAAATTTTTTAAAAGAAAGTTATTTAAAAAAATCAATAAATTTTTCAAATGTTAAAATAGATGTAAAAATAAAAAATGAAATATTAAATTTTTTTCATTACTATTTTTTAGCATTGTTTGGTAGAAAAATAAATTTTTAATTTTATGCAGGAAATAATAATAATTGTAGCAATAGCAAATAATAATGTAATTGGAAAAGATAATACAATTCCATGGTATATTAAAGAAGATCTGGTGCGATTTAAAGAATTAACAAAAAATCATCCAATAATAATGGGCAAAAATACATATTATTCATTACCAAAAAGACCATTACCTGATAGGATAAATATTGTTTTAACAGATGATAAAAATTTTTATGAACCTGATATAATAATAAAATACTCATTAGAAGAAGCAATAGAGTATTGTAAAAATAGTGAAAAAATATATATCATTGGAGGTGCGAGTGTTTTTCAGCAAGCATTAAAATATGCTAATAAATTAGAAATTACAAGGATATATTCTGATATTGAAGGAAATGTTTTTTTTCCAAAGATAAATTATGAAGAATGGCAATTAATAAATAAAATAGATAAATTTGATAAAAATTATGGAAATTATGCTTTTCTTACTTATGTAAGAAAAATTAAAAGAAATATTTTTTAATAATACCAGTAAAAATTTCTTTATCAATTGGTTTAACAATATATTCATCTACACCTAATTCAAAACCTTTGATTTTATCAACATTTTCACCTTTTGATGATATTGCAATTATAGGAGTTTTTTTATAATTATCAGTATTTCTTAAAAGTGAAATTAATTCATAACCATCCATTTCTGGCATTAAAAAATCAATTGTAAATAAATCATATTTTTTATCTTTTGATTTTAATAAAGCAACTTTTCCATTTTCTGCTTCATCAACCTCAAATCCAAATTCAAGTAATTGTTTTTTCAAATAAGAACGAATTGCCATAGCATCATCAACAACAAGCACCTTTTTCTTTATTAAACTTGTTTTTGGTTCTTCTTTTATTTTTTCAGTTACTTTAACAAATTTATATTTATTTGATTCACGAATAATTGCAATAATATCAAGAATTAAAACAACACTGCCATCACCCATTATTGTAGCGCCACTAACAAAAGGTACTCTATTTAATAATGTGCCAAAATTTTTTAATACTATTTCTTGCTTCCCTTCTAATTTATCAACAATAAAACCAAAATTCTTTTCATTTACCGTAATAATAACAATTGGTATTGAAGAATCATTATTATCAGCAACATTCATTAATGGACTTTTGGGAATATTTAATATATCATTCAAAATAATAATAGGAACAATTTCACCTCTTAAATTAAATACTAATTTATCACTTAATTCATAAATGTCACTTTTTTGACAGAACACAGTTTCTTTGATTAAATATAATGGAATTGCAAGAGTGTAATTTAAAACTTTAATTAATAATATTTGCATTATAGCAAGAGTAAGTGGTAGAAAAAGTGAAATTACTGTTCCAACATCTTCTTCACTTTTTATACTGATTGTTCCATTTAATTCTTCTATTGTTTTTTTTACAACATCCATTCCAACACCACGGCCGCTTAATTCAGTTACTTTTTCAGCAGTTGAGAAACCTGGCTGAAAAATTAATAACATTATTTCTTCCCTTGACATTTTTTCTAACATTTCTTTTGTTATTAAATTCTTTTTTAAAGCAATTTCTGAAACTTTTTTTATATTAATTCCCGCACCATCATCTTCTATTTGAATGATTACATTATCACCTTTATAAAATGCTGATAAATGAATATATCCTACAGGATTTTTATTTTTCTTTATTCTTACTTCTTCTGGTTCTATACCATGGTCAATACTATTTCGAATTATATGTATGAGTGGATCAATAAGTTTTTCAATCATATTTTTATCGATTTTCGTTTCCTCACCACTCATTTTAAAATTTATTTTTTTATTTAATTGTTTTGATAAATCACGAACTACTTTTGGAAAACGAGTAAATATTTATGAAATTGCTACAAGCCGCATTTTTAAAATACTATTTTGTAAATTGTTACTTAATCTTTCAAAGCCTTCTGATATTACCAGCAATTTTTCTTTATGATTTGTTGTATGGTCAATTATTTCCATTATTTTATTTGTTAAATCACTTATATTTTGTTGACCATCCATTATTAATTCTTTTATTTTATATAAGTTCATTTCATAATTTAAAAATTCCTTAACATAAGAATGTAATTTTATTTTTTCTATTATTAATTCGCCCATTTGATTCATTACTGTTTCTAAATTTGCTGTATCTATTCTGATTGATTGCTGTGTTGGATGAACTTTTTGTGGGGGTGCTGTCTCTTTCTTTTCTTCTTTTTTAGCCTCTTCTTTTTTTGGCTCAATTACTTGCTTTGTTTCTTCTTTTTTGATTTCAGTTTTTTCTTCTTTTTTTTCTTCTTTTTTTATTGGTTCAGAAGTTGGTATTTTACCTATTGGCTGTTTGTTTTTTATTCTTGCTATTTTTGTTAATATTCCATCTACATTTTCGTTTGGTTCTTCTCTTTTTTCTATTTTGCTTATTATGTTCTGTATTTTTTCTGTTCCTTCAAGTAATATGTCAATTATGTCAGATGTAATTACAAGTTCATTTTTTCTTATCATATCTAATATTTCTTCAAGTGAATGTGCTAAATAATTTATTGAAAGCATTTTTATCATTCCAGAAGAACCTTTTAATGTATGTAAAACTCTAAATATTTTATTTAATAAATCAATATCTTTGTTTTTTTCAAGTGCAAGCACATCTAATGATATTGTTGAAATCATTTCATTTGCTTCATTTAAAAAGTCATTTAATATTTCTTCATCAACTGTTTTATAATCATATTCAGGATAATCTTTATTGATTATTATTTCTGGAATTTGTGATGTTGTTTCCATAATTGACTTTGGAACTTCTTTTTTAGCACTTGATATGTTATTTATTTCGTTTTCAGGTGGTTTTTTATTTGTATTATCTTTTTTGAATAGACTTAATTTTTGAAAAAGTATTTCAATCGAATCGTTTGATGTTACAATAGAATCGTTAATAATGTTAAATGAATTATAAAATTCTAATAATGTTGAATTTGCTTCAATAAGTAAATCGATTATTTCTTCTTTTTTATAAGTTGAGTTTATTATATCTTCAATGATATTTTCAATAATATGTGCAGTTTCAGACGCAATATTTATATTTAAAAATTTTGAATGACCTTTGACATTATGTAATCGTCTCTTTAAATCATTTAATTCTTCTTGACTTAAATTTTCTTTTTCATATTTTAAAAACAAATTTTGACAATATACTAAATTTTCAATTGCTTCATTTTTAAATATTTCAATTTCTTGATTTGATAAATTTGTTTTTATCTGCATTTAACTTTTAATATTATTTTTAATTAAGCAATATTTTGCCACATTTCATCTTCTAGTAATTTTCTTACATCAATAACAGGAATTGGCATTTCTTCTGTTTTGATTAAATTTATTAAATATTTTTTTTCAGCTTCATCTACTGTATCTGGAACTTCTTGAAAATCTTCTGGATTTGTCCATTTTACTTCTTTAATATTATCAACAAGAATTGCTGCTTCTTTCTCAGATTTTGATTGAACTATAATTAGTTTTCTTTTTTCTGTTTTTGTCTCACCCGGTAAATTTACTAACTTTGCAAAATTAATAACTGCAATAATTTTGCCCCTTAAATTTGTTACTCCTTCAAGAAAAATTGGCACTTTAAAAAGCGGAGTTATTGATAATTCATCTACTATTTCACTTATTTCTTCAATTTTAATTCCATATATTCTATTTGCTAAATTAAAACAAACAATCCCCTGCATATTTTTCACCTCTTAATAAAATTTTTTTAATTATATATCATTTTATATACATTTGTCAAATAATTAATATTAAATTTTGTTTTACTTTTTATTATTTATTAAAATAATATTTGACATCTTTTATTAAAAAATGGTAAGTATAATAATTTATAAATTTATTAACTATTTTTCAAAATGCAGATAAAATATTTATTTTTTTTATTTTTAATTACTCTTTTTTTATTAAATAAAATATTTGCTGATTGGTTACCATTAAATTCTGGTTCTGCAAGTAATTTGAATGTTATTGCTGTTAAATCTGATGAAATAATTATAGGTGGAAATAATTCGTTTATTAAAAAAACACAAAATAAAGGAAAAACTTTTTCATCTATAATTTTGCCGTTTAATTTTGATATATATTCAATTTTTTCTGTTTCAGATACAATTACTTATATTGCTGGTTCAAATAAAAAAATATTTTTATCAGAAGATAATGGCTTAACCTGGCAAGATAAATCAGCAAATTTATTATTAGCAGATACAGAAATAATAACTGATATCTTCTTTTTATCAGTAAATACTGGCTGGATAATAACAGCAAGTGGAAAAATATATAAAACAAATGATAAATGCCAATCTTTTACCTTACAATTTTCAACGAGTAAAAAATTAAATAAAATATTTTTTTATAATAGTGATAATGGTTTTGCTGCTGGCGATAAAATATTTTTAAAGACCGCAAATAGTGGTTCTGTATGGACACAACATTATCTTGATTTGAATTTGAATTTTCTTGATTATTGTTTTGTTAAAGAAAATAATTTAACAGTTATTTCTACCAATTCTAACAAATTGTTTTTTACTTATAATAATTGGACATCTGATTCTTTTGTTGTTTTACCTATTTCAGCAGATACTATTTTTTCTATTGATTCTTTTGATTCAAAGAACTTTATTGTAGGTTGTAATGATGGAAAAATATTTATTTCAAATGCAGAATTTACAAACTTTCAACAAATGATAACCCAAATTTATTATGATATTTTTGATATAAAGTTTGTTAGTTTAGATGAAATCTGGGCGGTTGGGAAATATGGTACTTTATTAAATTATAGAAAAGGTTTTTCAATTTATGAAAGTAAAACAGGTGCAACATATCCAATTGCAAATGCAGGCAAAGATATATTAACAAATCCAGATACATTTGTTTTTATTTCAGCTGAATTATCAGAAGATGAAGATACCCCATCATTAAGATATTTATGGCAACAAATTAGCGGACCTGAAAAAATACTTAATGATACAACAGCAAAATCATTTTATATATCTTTTCCAAAAGAAGGTTATTATAAATTTCAATTAAAAGTAACAAATTTATATGATTCGTCAAATATTGATTTTTTAAATGTTTTTGTTTTTAGTGATTCATTTAATTGTTTTAATGAAATTAATTTATCTCCTGATAAGTTTGAAGATACATATATCAGATGTATTAATTTACTTACTTCAAATGAAAATACAATTAAAATTCCAGTATATAATCCAAATACAAATAATTATTCTGAATATTGGCAGATAAAATTTAATCCATCAGAAAGTAATACAAAATTATTAATTTATAAAGTTAACGAAGATTTATATAAAGGTATAACAAAACTGGCAGAATATAATAATTACAAACACACTATCCTTGGCTTTGCTATATTTGATATAAATAATAATAATAGAAGCAAAACTCTTGATATAATTGATTTTTATACAAAATTTAATTTTAGTTATTATTACGATGCAAATGCATATAATCCAGAAACAATTCAGCGTTTTAGAATTTTTTATTTTGATGAAAATAAACAGGAATGGGATTATTTAATTTCAGTAAATGATAGTATAAAAAAAGCAATCATTTCTGAAACACAATTTTTATATATTATTGGTCTTTTTTTAGAAACTGAAATAAATTCTCCAACATCACCAAATCTTGATAATATTGTAATTTATCCAAATCCTTTTAAACCAAATGATAATAATAATCGGACAGGAATAGATTACAATGGTTCTGCTGGCAGTGGTATATATTTTCAAGGTTTACCAACTTATTGTAAAATTAAAATAATTGATTTAGCAGGCAAAGAATTATTTGAAATAACAACAAATAATCAAAGTTATTATCAATGGAATTGTAGAGATAAAAATAATGAAATTGTTCAATCAGGTATTTATTTTGTTAAGTTTTCTTTTAATAATGAAACAGTAGTTAAAAAATTATTAATTGCAAGATAATTTATGAAAGTAAGTTTTATTATTGTTTGTATTGTTTTTTTTACTACAATTTCTTATGCTGGTTTAACTGGTTTTTCATTTTTAAAATTATCTTCAGATGCTAAATCTGCTGCATTGAGTAATATGACGACTGCATTACCAAATTATGAAGCAAGTGCAATTTTTTTAAATCCAGCTGATTTAGTTTTTCATAAAGAAAATAATTTATTATTTAATACTACAAATTTTTATAATGATTTACATTTCTATAATTTATCTTATTCTTTTCAAAGATTAATTTATAATTATGGTATAGGAATTAAAAATTTAAAAACAGTGAAAGTAGAGAGAACAGAAATAGAAGGACAAAATGCAATAAGAAATTTAGGCTTTGCTGAGTTTTATGATAGACAATTAACATTTACGATTGGTCGGCATATAAATTCTAATTCAGGACTTGGTTTATCATTAAATATGTTTCAGGAAAAAATTGATGATAAAACAAAACAAACATTTTTCTTAAATATTGGTTATCGAAATTATTTTTATAAAAATTTAGTTTATGGTGTTACTATAAGAAATATTGGACCTGCAATAAAATATTATAAAGATAAAACAGATTTACCTGCTATGATTTCTAATGGTATATATTTTCAACCAGAAATATCTTTTTTACCAGCACTTTGTTTAGAATTTAATTATGAAAGAAATAATGATGCTTCTTTAATTACTGCTTTAATTTTTAATTTTGAAAAATATATAAATGTTTATTTAAGTTATTCAAATTATAGTAAAATACGGAATAAATTAAATGGTGGTATTTCAATTTCGTATAAAAATTTTGATTTATGTTATGGTTATCAAAATATAGAAGATTTTGGAGATTTGCATAGTTTTAATATTTCATTAAAATTTGCAACAAAGGTAAGAGAAAAAAAAGAGGTTATGAAATTAAAACCTGTGGAAAAAAATATTGAGGTAGATGAAACAAAATTGTATTATAATCTTTTAAAAACAGGTCAGGAAAATTTAGAAAATAAACGATTTGATGAAGCATTATTTTATTTTGAGAAAGCAATTGAATTAAAAGAGGATAAAAATATTGAATTATATCGAAAAATTGGTGATATTTATTTTCAAAAAAAAGATTATACAAAAGCAAAAGAATTTTATGATAAGTATTTAGAAAAGATAAAAAAAGAAGGTGATTGAAAAATGTTAAAAAAAATTTTATTTTTCATTGTGCTTATTGTTCTAAATTTTAATTTGCTTAATTCTTTTGATACATCATCATTTGAAATCAGAAATATAATCGGAGAAAAAATAAAAATAGAAAAAGAATTAAAAGAAAACAAAGAACGAAATAGTGAATTAGAAACACTTATTCAAGAAAAAAACACACAAATAACAGAATTATCAAATAACAATGAAAAGTTATTAAAAGAATTAGGAACATTAAAATTTGAAAAAACAAATTTAAATGAACAGTTATTAGAAAAAGAAAAAAAAATAAAAGAACTTGAAAATGAAAATAATATATTATCAGAAAAATTAGAAAGTTTGTTAGAAAGATTAAATAAAATAACTCAGGAAAAAGAAATAGTTCAATTAAATTTGAATTCAGCAAAAATAGAGATAGTAAATCTTACAAAAGAAAAAGAAGAAGCACAAAAGGAAAAAATTTATTTTGAAGAAAAAAATAAAATATTAAAAGATGAATTAGAAGAAATAAAAGAGATAAAGGAAAAAATAAAAAAGAATAATGAAGAATTAATCGAAAAAAATCAGTATCTTATTACAACAAATCAAAAGTTAAATGAAGAGAATATGAATTTAACTAAAGAAATAGATAGAATAAAAAATATATTAACAGAAGTAAAAATTGAAAGTAGAGAGTTTAAAGAAAAATATAGAGAATTAAAAGAAAAAATAATAGAAAAGTATAATAATGATGGTTATAATTTATATATAAATAAAAATTATAATGAAGCAATAAAGATATTTGAGGAGGCACTTTCAATCGATGAAAATAATGCTGATATTTATTATAATTTAGCATTAGTTTATTATCAATTATCTGATAATCAAAATAGTTTGACAAATATTGAAAAAGCATTAGAATTAGAAAAAGATAATATAAATTATTTGCTATTAAAAACAATGATATTACAGCAGTTAAATAAAAATTTAGAAGCATATGAAATAATTCAAAAAGCTTATGAATACGATAATAAAAATCCACGAGTACAAAAATTATATGAACAATTAAAAAAATACTTTGAGAATATAAGATTTTGAAAGGAGCAAAAAATTAAATGCGTGAACCAGTTCTTTATATAATTGGTGCTGGAATAATGCAGGTTCCTGCAATACGAGTAGCAAAAGAAATGGGATTAAAAACAATTGTAGTTGATTATAATTCTGCTGCTCCTGGAATGTCAATCGCAGATATACCAATAATAATGAGCACAAAAGATATAGAAGGAAATGTACGAATAGCAAAAGAATTAAAAAATTATCATAATATAAGAGGTGTGCTAACAGTTGGAACAGATGCTTCAATGACAATGGCAGCAGTAGCAAATGCATTAGGATTACCAGGCATAAAATTTTCAACAGCAGAAAACGCAACAAATAAAATTAAAATGCGCACTCAATTTTTAAAATACAATGTTCCGGCCCCAAAGTTTTTTGGGGTATGGAATATACAGGAAGTTTATGAAGCAGCGAAAGAATTAAAATTTCCATTTGTTATAAAACCAGCAGATAATATGGGTGCGCGTGGTGTGCGAAAAGTAAACGATGAACTTGAAATACCAATAGCTTTTAATGAAGCTAAAAGAAATTCGCCAAGTGGTCAGATAATAATAGAAGAATTTATGGATGGTGATGAATTAAGTATTGATATGCTGCTTTATAATGATGAAATATTATTAACAGCAGTTGCAGATAGAATGATAAAATATCCACCTTATTTTGTTGAGGTTGGTCATATTATACCATCACAAAAAGATAAAAAAATAATTGATCAGGCAATTGATGTAATGTATAAGGGAGTAAAAGCACTGGGAATAAATATGGGTGCAGCAAAAGGTGATATAAAATTAACACCAAAAGGTCCAATGATAGGAGAGATAGCTGCAAGATTATCTGGTGGTTTTATGTCAGGGTATACATATCCTTATTCAAGTGGCCAAAATATTATAAGATATGCAATTGAAATCGCGCTTGGCAATAAACCTAAAATTTATCCTGATACTTTAAATAAAGTTGTAATTGAACACGCAATAATTCCAGAGGAAGGAATAATTTCTGCGATAGAAGGAATTGAAGAAGCAGAAAAAATTGAAGGTGTTAAAAATATTTTTATTAAAGTTGAAATAGGTGAAAGATATTATAAACCAACAAGTAATATGGATAAAGCAGGAAATGTAATAGTTGAAGGTGATACTTATGAAGAAGCAAAAAAAAGAGTTGAACAAGTATTATCAACAATAAAGATTCGAGTAAAAAAAGAGGCTGAATTAACCTATGATGCAATAAGAGCAATTGCACAATCAAAATTATTAAATATATGTCGTGCTTGTAAAATTTGTGATGGTGTATATTGTGCTGGTATGATGCCAGGAATGGGCAGTGTAGGAACAGGTGCTTCTTTTAAAAATAATATTTTAGCATTAGAAAAAAAATTATTAAATTTGAAAGTTATACATAGTATAAAAAATCCAGATACAAAAATAGAATTGTTTAATCTCAAATTAGATATGCCAATAATGGCAGCACCAATAACAGGAACAGAAACAAATATGGGAAGTGCTATTAATGAGCATATATATAATTATGAAGTAGTGTTGGGTTGTATTAATTCAAAAACTATTGCTTTTGTTGGTGATGGTGCTTCACCTAATAAATTTGAAATTGCTTTAAAAGTCTTAAAAGAATTTAATGGAATGGGAATACCAATTTTTAAACCAAGAGTATGTGAAAAGGAATTAAAGAAAAGAATTGATAAAGCATTGGAATGTAATGTTCCTGCGTTAGGTATGGATATTGATGCTGCAGGTTTTATAACAATGTTAATGAAAAACCAACCCGTTGAACCAAAAAGTGTGAAGCAATTACAAAAATTAATAGAATATTCAGGAAAACCATTTATTTTAAAAGGGATAATGACAGTTGAAGATGCATTAAAAGCTGTTGATGCAGGTGCGAGTGCTATTATTGTTTCAAATCACGGTGGTCGTGTTTTAGACCATATGCCTGGCACTGCTGATGTTCTTGAATCAATTTCTGATAAAGTAAGAAAATATATAAAAGTATTAGTTGATGGTGGTATAAGAACTGGTGTGGATGTTTTGAAAATGCTTGCACTTGGTGCTGACGCTGTCCTTATTGGAAGACCAATTGCTATTGCTGTTGTTGGTGCTGGTGCAAAAGGTGTTTCATTATATTTAAAAAATATTTCTGAAGAATTAAAGAAAAGTATGATATTAACTGGTGTTAGTAATATTTCTGAGATTGACAAAAAAATTATTTTTAGATAAAATAATAAGAATAAAAAATTTATTAAAGCGAGAGTCTTATGAAAAAAAATATTATTTTTTTGTTTGTAATAATTTTGTTAATTAATTGTAATATGTTGCATATTGTTAAAGATAGATTACCACCGCCACAAAGATTGGCTGATGGTTTTTATTTATTTAGAATTGATTATCCATCAGCAACAACTGTAAATATTGCTGGTGATTGGAATGAATGGTGTGGCACTGCTTCTTCAACTGGTAGATTTGATGTAAAAATAGACCAATTAAAAGATGAAGATAATGATGGTATCTGGGAAATAAAATTAAAATTATCAGCAGGAAAACATATTTATAAATTTGTAATTGACCAGAATAATTGGATAAAAGACCCAACAAACAGAAATGAAGATGATAATGGAAACTCGTATATAATCATTGAATAAATTTAGGTGGTGAAAATAAATGGCAAAATCAAGTATAATTAAAGAATTCTTAGAATTTTTATGGAAAGAAAAAATGTGGTGGATTATTCCTATCGTTATTATTCTTCTTGGTTTAGGTTTATTATTAATTTTTGCACAAAGTTCAGCGGCAGTTGCTCCTTTTATCTATACTTTATTTTAAGTTTTATAATTTATAATTTCATAATAAAAAAAAACTAAATTAAGCGAGGTAAAACTTTGTCAATATTAATTAAAAATGCAACAATACCTGATTTTCAAAATAAAAAATTTTTAACAAAAAATATTATTGTAAAAAAAAATAGAATTGAAGATGTTTTACCAAAATTAAATTCTATTAATGAAAATAATTTTACAAATATAATTGATGCAAAAAATTTAATTGTATCACCAGGTTTTATTGATGTGCATTCTCATAGTGATTTAGCTGCATTAAATAAAAGTCAAATAAATCCAAAAATAATGCAGGGAGTAACAACAGAAGTTGTAGGAAACTGTGGAATTTCTGTTGTGCCAGTAAATAATAAAAATAAAACACGCTGGCGCGAAAATTATTTAAGTTTATGGGGTAATCCAGAAGTTAAATGGTTATGGACTGATACTACTTCTTATCTTTTGGCTTTATTTAATAAAAGTCAAATTAATATTGAAACATTATTAGGTTATTCAACATTAAGATATTATATAACAGGTTTATCAAATATTTCGTACGATAGTAAATTATTTTTAAAAATGGAAAAAATAATTTCAGAAGAATTAGAAAAAGGCGCAAAAGGAATTTCACTTGGTATTGGTTATGTTCCAAATATTTATGCAAGTAGAGAAGAATATGAGTTAATTTTTAAATTAGCAAGAAAATATGATAAAATTGTAACTGTTCACTTACGAAATGAAGGTGATAAAGTTATTGAATCAATAAAAGAAATAATTTCATATAATAAAAAAGCAAAGGCAAAACTACATATTTCACATTTAAAATGTTATGGTAAAAATAATTGGTCAAAAACAGATAAATTATTAGAATATATAAATCAATTAAATAAAAAGTATGATATTACTTTTGATTCTTATCCTTATACAGCAGGTTCAACAACATTATTAGCATTATTGCCTCCAACTATTCTTGATAAACCAGTAAAAAAAATTATTAAATTAATAAAACAAAAAGAGATACAAAATTATATTGAAAAAACAATAAATGAAGGATTGGAAAATTGGGAAAATTACAGTAAAATAATTGGATTTGAAAATATTTGTGTGACAGGTTTAACAAGTAAAAAATATAAAGATTTTGAAATGCAAAGTATAACAGAGATTTCTAAGAAATTAAAAATATCACCAATTGAATGTATATGCAATATTTTAATTGCTGAAAAAGCAAATGCTTCTATGATAATGTTTTCTATGTCTGAAGATAGTGTAATTAAAATATTCAAACATGAAAAACATATGGTTGGTTCTGATGGCTTATATAGTTCAAAACCTCATCCTCGCACTTATGGCACTTTTCCAAGAGTTATAAATAGATTTTGCAAAGAATTAAAAGTTTTTGATTTAATTACTGCATTATATCAAATGACAAAATTTCCTGCTGAAAGATTTAATATCAAAAATAGAGGCGAAATTCTTCCTGGTAATTTTGCTGATTTTGTTATTTTTGATTATGAGAAAATAAAAGATACAGCTGATTATTCAAATCCAAAACAATTTCCAGAAGGAATTAAATATATTATTATAAATGGTAGAATTATTAATCAAAAAAAATCAAAATAAATATTATAAATTTTTTATCTTGCCATTTTCAAAAAAATAAAGTGAACTATACATTCGAGCCCAAAAATTTGCTCTTGTTTTTGACGGGTATTTTAACCAATCAGTATGCCAGTAATATTTAGGATTCTGATAATAACCATTGATTATATTAGCAATTTCTTTTGCTGTGTAATTATTTGAAAGTAAATTATATACAAAGTGTTTTATTTTTTTTGGCTGTAATAATGCAGGTTCTGGATATTTTAATATATTTTTAGTTTCCTCATCTAAATTTTCATCTTTATTTACTTTATTTATTATTCCATTTTTATCCACATCATTCATTTTATCAAATTCTTGATGATATTTATATAAATCAGATTTTTTATATTCATTTATTAGCGAACATAAATTGTCATTTACTATTGGTATATACCCTGAAAAATTTTTTGAGTGTTCTGCTGCTAAATTTAAGTCCCACATACAATTTATTAAATAATCTATATCATTATAATTCAGGTAATTATCGAAATTATAATAAACCTTAATTATATCAACTAATGAATTTTGCCAGTATTTACCATATTTTTGAGTGTTCTTTTTATGAAGACTGAAAGGTGAACGCATAATTCGTTTATATGCAGGATCACCAGCCCAGGAATTATCATAATTTATCGATTTATCAGATGAATCACATAAAGTTACAGAAAATCCAGAATTATATTTATTTATTTCTTTTATACTTTTTAAACCAATATATTCTGATAGTCTGCCAAGTCCGGAAAAAACAAGTCCACTATCTTCTTTCACGCCAAATTTTCTTTGCAAATCAGTATTACTTTTATATTTATATGCATTTTTTAAGTCATCTTCTAAATATCCTATTTTCTGTAATTCATTAAATGCTTTTGTCCCGCGTTTTACATAAAATAATATATGACCGCCTGATGGCGTTAAATCAAGTAAAAAATATATTTTTCTATCTAAAAAAATTTTTTCTATATATTTTATTGTATAAAATATTTGTAAGAAAAAATACTTTTGATAATCTTTATCTTCATATAATTTATAATTTTCTGATGTTAATGAGATTTCAAAATCAAGTGGTGCAAGTATATAATCAGTATTTATGCCAATAATAGGAATAAAAACTTGTAAACAATATTCACATGTAAATTTCCATAAACTTGAAATATCTTCAACTGCAACTAATAAACCATTTGGACTCCAGCCATATTTAATTAACTCAGAACCAAAACCTAATACATAGTATGAATATTTAAAGCAATTTTTTAGTTTTTCAAAAACAGATTTATAATATTCTTGTTCAGTCATATTTTTTTAAAATGAAAATTTTAATAAAAATTTATACCAATCTATTGATGGTAGATTTAATATTTTATCCTGTCCATATTCACTTAATAATGTTATATTTTTATTAAATTTTGTTTCTACGCCTACACGCATTTGTGTTTTTAAATTTGGTCTTACATAATTATCATAATTAAAATTATTATTCTTATTTTTTAAATAATCAAAGCATAATTTATTTTTTTGATTTAATTTGTAAAACAATTCTATTATATGAATTTTACAATCTTTATTATCATTGACTATATTTTTATCAATATTTATAAATTCATACGAAACACCAAGTGGTCCAAAATCCATATCAATTCCTGCACTGTATTGTGGCTTATAACCTGATTGCAAGCCATTATTGTAAAATTTATTTTGATAAGAGAAAGAATAGTTTATACCTTCTGTAATTTTATTTGCAATTAGTTTTATTATATAGCCTTTAATGAGTTTACCTTTTGTGTCGTCATTATCTTGAAAACTTATTCCCAAAGAACCTAAATTTGAAATAGGAAATATTGTTATTATACTTACATTATTTGCACCACTTAAATAATCCTGTTCTATTGTATTTGTTCCTAATATATCTGTTGCTTCTGTATTTTTTAAGCCAAATAAAGTATATTGTTTACCAATATATATTGTCATATCATAATTATTTAATGCAGCAATTTTTACTAATGCTTTTTCAAGTTCTATTGTATTGTTTAAATTTGAATAATTAACTTTTATATCACCACTAATATTTTTAGCTATATCACCTTCAACTTCAAATGAAGCATACGGTACTTCAAATTTATCTTTTCCATTATCAACTAATAAATCAGAACTATAAGTATAACTTGCATAAATTTCAGAATAAAAATTTATTTTTGCTAATAAAGAAAAATTAATTAAAATAATGAAAAAACATAGAACAAAAAATAATTTCATTAACTAACCTCCACAATTGTTAAAAATTAAAAATTGAAATTAATAAAAAATTGCATATATTGCAAGAAAAAAATTATTATTTAACTGGTGCAGTTGTAACAAATTTAAGTGAACCAATGTGATGAATTGTTTTTATTTCATCGCTCCATATATTATTTTTAAATTTTTCATTTGCAATACAATAAACTACTTTACCAATAAAAATATCAACATCACCAATTTTTATTGTTTTATATAATTCACACTCTAAAATTCCTATTGCTTCTTTTATATAATTTGAATTTATTTTCTTACAATTTTTTATATGAAAACCAGTTAATTTAATTTTATCAACATCTTTACCTGATACTTCACCTAATTTAATTACTTTATCTAAATATTCTTTTTCTAAAATATTTAATGCAAATACTTTCGATTTTTTTATTAGTTTATTTACAAAATTTTCTTTACTGATTGTCACTGCAACAAGAGGTGGTTCATGTTCAACTGGCATATTCCACATAATAGGTGTAAATGTTTGTTTTTCATTGTAAAAAGAAGAAACAACAAGAAGAGGACCATGATTGATTAAACGGGTAGCATACTTTAACTTTATTGATTTCATATAATTTATAACCTTTCTAAATTTATAATGATTCTAAAATTGTAATGATTATTTTTTAAAATCAATTGCAACAATTCGTGCAATGCAAGATTCTAATTCAACAGCACGCCACATAAATGCGCCAATCCAAATTCTTTTATTTGATAACTTATCTATATCACCACCAATATTTTCAGCATGCACAATACCTTTTGGAAATAATTTTAAATGCATTACCTGATAATATTCTTTTGGTGGAAATAATTCATCCCAACTATTTACATTATATTTTTCTTTTATTTTTGCTTCTGCTTCTTTAAATAATTTTGGATGCCAATCTCTCAATATTGTATTCATAGGATGGTCAGCAGAGCCACAATCAACACCAATCCATTTGAATTTCATTTCAATAGCCCATTTATGAAAATCTGGTGATGGCCCCGGATGTTTTACCATATAACGAACTTCATCTGCTTCTGGCTGGTCCCACGCATAGCGATGATAACCTGTATTTATTATTAATATATCGCCTTTTTTTATTTTCGCTTTTTTCTTTAACATTTCTGGTGAATATAAATCATAATCACCGACTTCTTTTGAAATATCTACTATTACACCTTCACCACACCATTCTTCGAGTGGCACATCACCAATACTTCGACCATTTGCAACAAAATGAATTTCACCATCCATATGTGTTCCAACATGATTACTTGTTTTTATTATCTGTCCATTTGCACCCTGACCCATATGTGCGCCTGCTATTCTTTTAAAATACTGAATTTGTAATGGCATATAACTTGGCCATGGTGGCGTGTGAATACTTAATCTTTGTGTTAAATCATATAATTTCATATTTTGCCTCCTTAATTAATTTATTTTTATTATTTTTTCATCTGTTTTTCGCATTTTATATTTTTCGCGTGCTAATTTTTCTATAAAAAATGTATCACTCTTTAATTTTGAATTTATTTCTTTTGCTTCATTTATTTCCTTTTCTAAAATATTTATTTCAGTTGAAATATTTTTGATTTTCTTTTCTAATTTTTTTCTTTCTATCAATCCATTACTTGAAAAAATTAAAATGTATAAATAAGTTAGTATTCCTATCCCAATTAAAATTATTTTAATCTTCCGCTGCATTGTTTTTTTCACTTTCTAATGTTTCATATAAAATTAATTCGCCACCACAGTTTGTTATTGGACAAATTATTTTTTTATTCAAATCATAAGATTGTGATATTTCATAAATACTAAAAGTATGTCTAAAATTATTTGAACATCGATAATGATATTTTTCTTTATGAACAAAACTTCCATGTTTTGTCATTTTAGATAAGACCAATACTATTACACCACAACATACTAAAACAATTATTAAAGCTAAAAAATCAAACATAATTTTTAATTTGAAATTTTTACTGCTGTGCCATAGCCAATTATATGAAATTCATGAAACATAATCATTGATGTAATAAAACGAACATTTATTATTGCATCTGCCTTTATTTCTTTTGCTTTTTCTATCATTCTTTCTTTTAATAATTCTGTTGCAGTATTTAATAATTTTGTTATTTCAGGTAATTCCTTTAGTCCGTCCTGTTCAAATTCTTCTTTTTTTTCTTCTACTTTATTTTCTTCTTCTAACATTGATGGAATTATTTTTTCTTTTCCTGAAATAATATTTGGCGCCATTTTAATAGCACTTAAAATTGAATTTTTTAAATTTGTTATAAATGGTTCACTAATATTTCTTGTTAATACTACACTTTCAGAAATTAATGTTATTGTTTTTTTTATTTTTTTGCCTGGAATATAATCACAATTAGTTATTATCATTTTTTTCTCCCTTTTTATAAAAGTAATTGTGCAATCTGCACTGCATTATATGCTGCACCTTTTAATAATTGGTCTGCAACGACCCACATAGCTATACCATTTTTTACTGATATATCTTCTCTGATTCTGCCAACAAATGTTTCATATTTACCTGTTGCATAAATTGCTAATGGATAAATATTTTTTGATGGTTCATCCTGCACTATTACACCAGGTGCTTTTGATAAAATTTCACGAACTTCATTAGCAGTTAATTTTTTTTCTAATTCAATATTTATTGATTCTGAATGTGCTCTTATTACTGGTACTCTAACTGTTGTTGCTGTTACTTGAATACTATAATCATTCATTATTTTTCTCGTTTCATTTACCATTTTCATTTCTTCTTTTGTATAACCATTTTCTAAAAATACATCAACATGTGGTAATACATTATATGCTATTTGATGTGGATAAACTTCACAGGTAACTTTTTCATTATTTCGTATTTGTTCTATTTGTCTTTTTAATTCTTCTATTGCTTTCATTCCTGTCCCTGATACTGCTTGATATGTTGAAACAATAATTCTTTTTATTTTTGCAACTTTATGAATTGGATACAATGCAACAACCATTTGAATTGTTGAACAATTTGGATTTGCTATTATTCCTTTATGCTCTTTTACTTTTTCAGGATTTACTTCTGGCACTACCAATGGCACATCATCATTCATTCTAAATGCACTACTATTATCTATTACAACAGCTCCTGCATCAACTGCATATTTTGCAAATTCAAGACTTCTACTTGCGCCTGCACTAAATAATGCTATATCAATATTTTTAAATGAATCTTTATCCAATTTTTCAACTGGTATTTCTTCATTTTTAAATTTTAATTTTTTTCCAACCGAACGCTCTGATGCTAATAATCTTAAATTTTTGACTGGAAAATTTAAATCTTCTAATACTTTAATCATTTCTGTGCCAACTGCACCAGTAGCACCTGCTATTGCTACATTTTTTTCTCGCATTTTTTTCCTCCCTAATTTTTTTATTCATTAAATTAATATTTATACTATTTACTTTTACTTTTTGTCAAGAATAAATGATGTTAATTTCAGAAAATATCCCGGACATGGTATACCCCTTTGCAGCATTACGAATAGTTAGTAAAAAGAAATTAAAACAAATAAAAGAAATAATGAAAAGAAAAGCGAAAAAGA